>JASHOA010000031.1 GCA_030041375.1 Acetobacteraceae bacterium | reverse complement strand
AGTTTTCACCGCTGGTGCACGCCAGGGCTACCGGGCGCTTGTCGGGGCGACCCCGCAGCAGGTCGCGACACTGGCCCGCTTGTGGCTCCGAGACGAGATCCCGAAGAACGCCGAGAGCCGGGTCATCGGGGTGGTGCTGCGGCTCCTTCGCCGCGATGGATGCTGGAAGCTGTTGCTTTCGTATGCCGATCCGGCGGTAGGCCATGTCGGCACGATCTATCAGGCGACTGGCTGGCTCTATCTCGGGCAAGGTGCGCCGCCGAGCTACGTCGATCTCGGCGACGGGCGGGCATTGCATCCCCGCACGGTCTATGACCGGCTCGGCAGCAACGCCGTCGGTCACCTTCGCCGCACCGGCATCCCGGCCCGCCGGGCCGTGGTGAGCGGCAAGCACCGTTATGCGTATGTGCTCGACCCGGCATGGCGCTGGCGCCTGCGAGACCGGCCACAACCCTATCCGCGGCAATCGGCGCCATGAGCCGGAAGCCGCGCAATTATCGCGCCGAGTATCTGCGCCGCATCGAGCGCGGCCTCGCCCGCCGGCTGACCCGTTCGCAGGCCCGCGGTCACCCAAAGCCGCACGAAGCCACGGTCCGTCCGGTCAAATCGACCGAGAAGTCAGTTCTCATTTATGACGCCCGGCTCGAGGCGGGATTGCAGTCGCTGCGTTCCGGCAAATCGCTTACGGAAAGCGCGCGGTCGTTTCATGTCTCGCCGGAACGTCTGCGGCGCTATGCGCTCCGCACCCGCATGGTCAAACGCCGTGGCCGGAAATGGATTGTCGGCCCGGACCGGCGCCGCCGTCGGATGCTTCTCTACAGCAAGGGCGAGGCGATCAGAGTCACCGTCCGACCGGGCCCGGCTCACGAGATCGGGGCCTACATGTCGGCAGTCGGGCGTTTCCTCGCCAGCAATGATCCGGCTTTCCTGGCGCCGTTCCGGCGCAAGTGGATCACCGACATTGCAGGCAACGCGCACCCCTTCGAAACCGATCCCAACACCCTCTACGAGCTCGAAGGGACTGGAGCGGAAACCTTCGAGGACGTCTACCGGATCGTTGTCTAACAAAGGAGAATTTCCATGAATGAGTCCGAGAAGCGCAAGGAAGCCCGTAGGCGAAAGGCCCATGAACGGCTTGGCTCCACGAATTTCTGTTGCGTCAAATGCGGGGAGGACAATCCGCATTGCCTTGAGTTGCATCACCTCGCGGGCCAGAAGTTCGGCGATGAAGCGGTCCCGGTATGCCGGAACTGCCATCGCAAGCTCTCCGATGATCAGAAGGATCATCCCCGGCCGATCAGCGATGATCCTGGCCTGCTGGAGCGAATCGGACATTACCTGTTTGGATTAGCCGATATGCTGGCGCTCGTTGCCGAACGCCTGAAGGAATTCGGCCGGATGCTGATCGAAGAGGCGCGGGCCATTGCTGCAAAAAGATCCCGTCCATGACCAATGCAGCGGCGGTGAAGGATCCGCTTCCCATCGCGGTCCGGGCTTTTCTCGACGATGGTTCGTGGTCGGGCGGCAGCTCGACCCGCCCGAAGTGGCGTCGCTTGGTCCCGGACATCGGTCCCTCGGATCGAACGTTGATCTTCGACACCGAGACCACGACCGACGCGGCGCAACAACTTCGGTTCGGGTGCTATCAGCTCCGGAAAGGCGATCGACTGGAGGAAGCCGGCATCTTCTATGACCCCGAGAGCCTGACGAAGGCAGAGCAAGCCCTGATCGTGCGATATGCCGCGGTGTCCGGGCGGAATGTCATGACCGCCGCGGAGTTCATCGAGGATATCTTCTACGGGGTGGCCTATCGGCTCGGTGCTGCCGTGGTCGGGTTCAACCTCCCGTTCGACCTTTCGCGCCTCGCCATTCGCCATGCGTCGGCCCGCGGCAAGGCCATGCGAGGCGGATTCTCGCTGCAACTGAGCCCGGATCGACACAACCCGCCGGTGCAGATCAAACATCTGTCCCGCCGTGCGGCACTCATTCGGTTCGTGGCCAAGCGCGGGCAGCGCACGCCCCGAGGGATGCGGCGCCGAAGGCTCAGGACCCCGGCACGGCGCGGTTATTTCATCGACGTAAAGACGCTCGCCGCAGCCCTCACGGCCCGCACTTTCAGCCTCGGCAGCCTCGGGGAGTTCCTCGGCCTCCCCGAAGGGAAGCCCGCCACTGATGAGCACGGCGGACCATTGACCGAAGCCTATCTCGGCTACGCGATACAAGACGTGCAGGTGACCTGGGAATGCTACCGGATTTTGCGCGAGCGCTATACCTCCCATGCACTGGCTGGAACGCCGGTCTACCGAGTCCTGAGCGAAGCCGGGATCGGCAAGGCCTATCTCAAGGAGATGGGTCTCAAGCCATGGCACGAGGTGCAGCCCGACGTGCCCGGCAAACTCATTGGCGCAATCATGAGCACGTACTATGGCGGGCGCTCCGAGGTCCGCCTCCGCCGTGTTGTTCGCCAGGTCGCCTATTGCGACTTCCTGTCCATGTATCCGACGGTATGCACCCTGATGGGCCTCTGGCGCTTCGTGATCGCAGACGGCATGACGTGGCACGATGCTACCGAAGAGGCCCGGGGGTTATTGGCAAGGGTGACGCTCTTGGATCTGCAGGCGCTGGACTTCTGGCAGCGTTTCCCGATGCTGGTTCAAGTTGCGTCGGAGGACGACCTGTTCCCGGTTCGGGCAAAGTACGGAAACGAGACCCATTACACGATCGGGCTGAACCGGCTGAGCAGCAAGGCGCCTCTTTGGTTTACTTTCGCCGATTGTCTCGCTGCCAAGGTGCTGACGGGGAAGACGCCGCATGTGATCGGCGCGGTCGGGTTCGCCCCCGGCGCAGTTCAGAACGGCCTCAAGCCGATCGCTATCGCCGGCAACCCATCCTACAGCATCGACGCCGCACACGATGACTTCTATCGCCGGCTGATCGACCTCCGGAGCGACGTGAAGCGCGAAATGCGTGCGGCACAGGGGGCAGACCGCGAGCAGAAGGATACCGAGCAGCTGGCGCTTAAAATTCTCGCGAACGCCACAAGTTACGGCATCTTCGTCGAACTCAACGTGGACGAAACGCCCAAGCCGGAGGATGCCATCTGCCACGGCCCGAACGGCAATGGGTTTCCGGTCTCGCTGTCACAGATCGAGACGCCCGGCCGTTACTTTCATCCTCTGCTTGCGACGCTGATTACCGGCGCTGCCCGATTGATGCTCGCCATTGCCGAACAGCTTGTTCTCGATGCCGGCCTTGAGTGGGTGTTTTGCGATACCGACAGCCTGGCCATCGCCAAGCCCGAAGCGATGAGCGATGGGGGCTTCCAGGCGAAGATCTCCGCAGTGCGCGATTGGTTTGTCCCGCTCAACCCGTACGCCGCCAAGGGATCGCTGCTCAAGCTGGAGGATGCCAATTTCGGCGTCGGCCGACCCGCGGACCTTGAACCGCTCTTTGCCTTCGCTGTATCGGCGAAGCGGTATGCACTGTTCAATCTCGACACGAAGGGCCGCCCGATCCTTCGCAAAGCATCGGCCCATGGACTCGGGCATCTCATCGCACCGTACCAGGCTGCGGACATCCGCGCCTCCGAGCACGTTCCGGCGCCCGTTATTGACCTTGCGGAGATCGGCGTGGAGCGCTGGCAACACGATTTCTGGTATCGGATCGTTTCCGCTGCGCTCAACGGTCATCCCGCGCAGGTCGGGACAGATGGCTTCCCAGGCCTCGATGCCCCTGCCGTCAGCCGCTACGCGGCGACCACGCCGAGCCTGCTGCGGTGGTTCCGGCACTACAATCGTCGCAAACCCTACCGCCAACAGGTGCGCCCGTTCGGCTTCCTGCTGGCATTCCAGGCCAAGAGATCGAACGGCTTGGAGAGTTTCGACTTGGGGCCGGCCAGCGGGGCAGGCGGTAATCGCTCGACCAATGGCGACAAGCGGCGGACCAAGACCTTGCTGGACGCTCCCCGTGCCGTGGCCCCTTTTGATCGCGATCCGACAAGGGCGGCCCGCCAGTGCTTCGACCGGGAAATAGGCAACCCGGTGCCGACACGGGAGCTTAAGAGCTACGGCCAAGCCCTCTTACGCTACCACCTGCACCCGGAGGCGAAGTTTCATGGTGGGCGCTACACAGACCGTGGCCCGACTCGTCGCCGCCATGTCGAAGCCGTCGCGGTGCAGCTCATCGGCAAGGAGGCGAACCGCTGGGAGGAGCAGTTCCATCTCGGCGCCGACCCCGAGGCGCAAAGCGAATACGGGATGACGCCAGAGGACCGCGAGCGAGCAATGGCGGCAATCCAGGAAGCCGTGGCGGCCCATGGCATGCAAACAATCGCTCGCAGGGCAAAGGTTTCCCGGCAGCATCTGCATGACATTCTCGCCGGCCGGAAAACGCCGCCGAATGCGATGCTGATGAAGCTGGCAAGGGCCGCTCACGGTCTCACGGGAGCGCAACCAAGGGCGGAGGACGTGCTGCCCGCCGCCCGGGAGTGTTGCCAGGAACTGGGCCGCCGCCGCTTCGCCCGCCTCGCAGGCGTCAATGACGGCCACCTCGGCCGCATCCTCTCCGGAGCCCGCCGGCCTTCGGGCGCCAGCCTGGCCAAGCTTGCCCGGGCCTTGGGGCACGGCTCGGCGCAGTCCGCTGCGGCAAGAGCCGCGGCGCCCGATCACGCCAACGCTCAGGCGGCCCGCGACTGCCAGCCGCACCGATAGTCGGCGGAAATATCAGTTCCGGCACCGGAGGCCCATTCTGTTTCTTATCCGTAATGCTGCCAGAGTGTCAGCTCTCCCGGATATCGCTATACCCCCTCTCCCAGAGGGAGAGGGTAACGTGTTTCGAGGTCATGTGAGTGAGTCACTCATGAGTGAAAGTTGGGGCTAGCGTTCTGCCAGCGCCGTGCCGATCGCCGCCTCGAGCGCCCGCACTCCAGCGGCCGGCCCGTCGCGATGGTTCCAGACCGCGCCGACGACGGCCAGGAAATCCGCCCCCGCCGCGACGAGCGGCGCGCAGTTCTCCGCCGTGATGCCGCCGATCGCGACTACCGGCAGCTCCATCAGTTCCGACCACCAGCGCAGGATTTCGGGATCGGCGCGCGTTGGCGCCTCCTTCGTTGCGGTCGGGAAGAAGGCACCGAACGCCACATAATCGGCTCCGTCCTCGCCGGCACGAAGGGCGAGATCGCGGCTGGCGTGGCAGGTCACGCCGAGCGTCCGTTGCGGGCCGAGGAGCCGGCGCGCCGCTCTCGCCCCGACATCCGTCTGCCCGACATGCGCCCCGTCGCAACCGGTCTCCGCGGCCAGATCCGGCCGGTCGTTCAGGATGAAGGCAACGCCGCGCGACTGCGCCACCGGGGCGAGGATTTCGATTGCCTCGCGCATTGCAGCATCATCCATATTCTTGAGGCGAAGCTGCACCGCCGCCACGTCGCCAGAATCAAGCGCAGCGGCAAGTTCCCGCGCGAAGGATCGCGGCTCGAGCGCCGGCGGCGTAACGAGATAGAGCCGGCACCGGCGCTCCTCCCCGGCGCGGATCAAGCCTTGCCCTGGTAGATCTCGATGATCCGGGAGAGCATGGAAAGTGCCTCGGCCCGCGGCCGCTGGAAAGTATTGCGCCCGATGATGCTGCCGTTCGCACCCCCGTCGCGCAAACCGCGCACCTCCTCCAGGATGCTTTCCAGGTCCTTGGCCTCGCCTCCCGAAAACAGCACGATCCTTTTTCCGTTGAACGCTGCCTGCATGATGTGTTCGACACGCCTGGCGAGCGTCGAGCCGTCGATCTTCTGCTCCTCGTAGACCTTCCTGGCCGCCTCCTGTGCGATGTGCGCGCTCGGCGGCTTCACCTTGATGATGTGCGCGCCAAGCAGTGCCGCCATGTGGGCGGCATAAGCGCAGACATCGAGCGCGGTCTCGGCTGCCTTGTCGAGGTTGGGGCCGCGCGGATAGCTCCACACCACCACGGCAAGCCCGGCCGCTTTTGCCTCTTCGGCGAGCGCGCGCAATTCCTCCATCTGGGCGAAGGCGAATTCGCTGCCGGGATAGATCGTGAAGCCGATGGCACTGCAGCCGAGACTGAGCGCATCGCTGACACTGCCGGTGACCGCCTGGTCCTTGGTGGTCGCGAGGCTGTTCGAGCTGTTGAGCTTGAGGATGGTGGGGATCGCACCCGCGAAGCTGTCCGCGCCGGCGGCGATCATGCCAAGCGGCGCGGCATAGGCATTCAGCCCGGCATCGATCGCAAGCTGGTAGTGGTAGTGCGGGTCATAGGCGGCAGGGTTGGGCGCGAAGCTGCGCGCCGGCCCGTGCTCGAATCCCTGATCGACGGGAAGGATGACCAGATGGCCGGAGCCGCCGAGCTTGCCCTGCATCATGATCCGGGCGAGGTTCGCCTTCGTGCCGGCAGTTTCGCCCTCGTATCCGTCCAGGATCTTTTTCACGCGCTGGGTGATGCGCATCCCGCTGCTCCCGCTTTCGCTCTTGGATGGTCGAGGGTGGTAACCGATGCCCGCTTGCCTGTCACCCGGGTCGCTCCAGCCAGGCAGCGAGCCGCCGCTTCGCGCCTGGCTCTGCAAGGTCGAGCGCTGCGGGCACCCGGGGCAGGAGACGGGCGCCGAGGCAAGCCGCGGCCCGTTGCACGGACGGAAAGGCCGGACATTCCGGATCGAGCACCAGATTTCTGAGACCAAGCCGCAGCGCTTCCAAGGCGCGGCCCGGTGCATCGGCACAATCGAGGAGATCATCGGCTTCGGTGGCCGGAAATTCGGCGCGCGCTGCCGCGATCATCGCCTGCCACCAGCCGCATCCGGCGTAAAGCGCAGCGCCCGGCCCGGAAACGAGCAGCACCGGCCGCCCCGGGGCCAGCGCCATGCGGGCGTCTGCAAGACCGTGCACGATCACGGCCGGCCGCTCGATCATGCTTGACGTTCAAACGATTGGACGTGTTGATTGCAAGTGTGCTCAAAAACCCGACTGGCGTGGTGACCGCGGAGCAGGCAATGCCGGACAATGAGGAGATGGTCGCATCGCGGCTGGAGGCGGCGCTGGAGCGGATCGCGCGTTGCGCGGCGGAGCGTCCGGCGGTAGCGGCCGGTCCTGCGGCGTTGCCCGCCTCCGACCCGCGGATCGCCGAGCTTGCAACCCGGCTCGATGCGCTGATCGCGAGCCTCCGCGCCGTGCTCGGCCGGCCGGCCTGAGGCGCCGCCGATGGCCGAGGTCAGCGTTCGCATCAATGGTTACGTTTACACCGTTGGCTGCGAGGACGGGCAGGAATCGCATTTGCAGGCCATGGCGGCCGAGGTGGATGGCCGGGTCGCCAGCATCAAGGCGGTCGGAGCGCAGAGCGGCGAGGCGCGGCTTCTGATGCTGGCCTCCCTGCTGCTCGCCGACGAACTGCACGACATGCGGCTGGCGCAGGCAACCGCCGCTGCCGCACCGGGGCCGGAGGCCGCCCGCACGGCCCGGACCAGGCGGCTCACGGAACTTGCCCTCCGCGCAGAGGCGATTGCCGAAGCGATGGAGCGTTCCTAGATTGCCCCGTGCGGGGCTGCCCGGTGCGTCAGGCACGTCACCCCCGGGGCCAGTAAGCATCCTCCCGGGAGCTGGCGCTGCCGCGGTCCTGGCCGCGGTATCCGGCGCCCACCTGCAAACGCAGGCCTTGGGAGGGTGAGACGCCAACGGCCAGGGCGGCTCCGCACTGCGACCTCAGGCACGCCAAGAAGGCGGCACGGTTGGTGGCGCGTGCTCGCCGCGCCGGCATGGACCCCGCACTCGGCTCGGAACTCGCCAGGCACGTGCTGGCGGAAGCCGCGCCGCCGGTGGGAGCGATCGTCGCCGGCTACTGGCCGATCGGCGAGGAGATCGATATCCGCCCCCTCCTCATCCGCCTGTTCGAGCGCGGCCACACCATCGTGTTGCCGGAAACGCCGCGCCGCGGCGAAGCCTTGAGCTTCCGGCACTGGCGGCCGGGCGAGGCGCTGCTGCGGGAACCCTTCGGCACCTTCGCCCCCAGGGGCGAGGTTCTCGCGCCCGACTTCCTGCTGGTGCCGCTGCTTGCCTTCGACCGCTTCGGCCGTCGCCTCGGTTATGGCGGCGGTTTCTACGATCGCACGCTCGCCGCGATGCCGGCGGCGGGCCTGCTTGGCTGCGCCTATGCGGACCAGGAAATGGCCGAGGTGCCCGCCGGCCCGGGCGACGTTCGGCTGCCGGCAGTCGCCACCGAGCGGGGCATCATCCGCTGCATCACCGAGCCGTGATCCGTGCGCATCCTCTTCCTCGGCGACATCGTCGGCCGCAGCGCGCGCGAGGCAGTGGCCGCTTCGCTCCCCGGGCTGCGCCAGCGCCTCGCCGTCGATCTTGCCATCGTCAATGCAGAAAACGCCTCGCACGGTTTCGGGCTCGCCCCAGAAATGGCGCGCGCATTGCTCGCCGCCGGCGCGGACGTGCTGACGCTCGGCAACCACGCCTGGGACCGGCGCGAGATCACGAGCTTCATCGCCGAGGAGCCTCGCCTCATCCGCCCGCTCAATTTTCCCCCCACAACACCGGGCGCGGGCTCGGTCACGGTCACTCTCGCCGACGGGCGGAAGGCACTCGTCGTGAACGCGATGGGCCGGCTGTTTCTCGATCCGCTCGACTGTCCCTTCCGCACCACCGAGCGCCTGCTCGCCCAGCATCGGCTCGGCGGCACTGTCGCGGCCATCGTCATCGACTTCCACGCCGAGGCGAGCAGCGAGAAGATGGCCTACGCCCACTCCTTCGACGGCCAGGTGTCCCTCGTGGCGGGCACCCACACCCACTGCCCCGCGGCCGATCACCAGGTGCTGCCGGGCGGCACCGCCTTCATCTCCGATGTCGGCATGTGCGGGGACTACGACAGCGTGATCGGCATGGCGAAGGGTCCTGCCTCGATCCGCTTCTGGACCCGCATGCCGGGCGAGCGCCTGGCCCCGGCGGAGGGGGAGCCGACGCTGTGCGGCGTTTTCGTCGAGACCGACGATACGACAGGCCTTGCGCTCCGCATCGCTCCGCTGCGGCAGGGCGGGCGGCTTTCGCAGTGCATGCCGCTCTGTTCCGAACATCCGCTCCCCGCCGGAGGCCGCTGAAAATGAAGAGTCGCGGTTGATTCGAGCCCGCGATTCGCGCCCTCCGACGCATCCGCCTCGGGCGTTCGCGGGCTGGCGGGCTATCCCGGTCGGCTCGGCACGAAATTCATTGCCTGCCAGGCTGCAACCGGGGACAATTTCCCGCGCTGCGATCGCCCCGATGAGAAGGCCTTCACAGACATGTCGGAAACAAAGCGCCCGCCGAACTTCTCCTGGATCACCGCCGCGCCGATCCATGTCCTCAGGCCGCAGGATGTCCACCCGCGCCTCGAAGCCTTCCGCAACAATATCGCATCCTGGTACGGAGAGAAGGACGCAGCAACTGTCTGGGCTGCCGACCCGGGCGCAACGAAGGATTGGAACGACAGAAAAGAGGCCATGCATACGATGATCTGGTGGCCCTTCGACGATTCGGAAGTCGTTGCCGAGTACCGCATCGACGGTGCGCCGATCGCGCTGATCGGCCTCAAGACCTACCATAAAACCGATCGCATCGCCGTGCACGGCCTGGTTTGCCATCCGGGTGCTGCGCTCGGTGGCGCCACCATGATCGAATGGGCGGTCAACTTCGCCCAGGCGAAATGGAAAACCGTCAATCTTTATCTGCACTCGCTCGATGATGAGTCGACCAAGTTCTACAAGAAGATCGGCTTCGTCGAAGACGACCTTGCGGAGAAGCGGGGGCCGGAAGAGCTGAAACTCGAGCCCGCCTCGAGCGGCCAATGGACAGAACTCGGCGGCGCGTGGAAGCTCAAGGAGTATGCTGGTCTCCGCTATCGCGGCGATCATCCCTCGTAGGACGCGGCCGCCTCGCCTCACTCACGCCGCCCGGCCAGTTCCGCGCGCACTGCCTCCGGGCGAGGGATTGGCGCCACCGCGCCATAGCCGGTGGTCGAAAGCGCGGCTGCCGCCGTTGCATAGCGCGCCGCGTCGGCGGGCGAATCCGCTTGCAACAGGCGGGCCAGGAACGCGCCGGCAAACACATCGCCCGCGCCGGTTGCGTCGAGGGCACGGACGGCAAGGCCGGGCAGGGTGATCCGTTCCCGCCCGGCGGCGAGAATCGCACCCTCCTGGCCCCGCTTCAGGACGACGATGGACGGGCCGAGCCGGAGATAGAATTCGAGGATGGCGTCGGGCTCGGTAAGCCCGGTCAGCGCCGTTGCATCGTCATGGCTCGGCAGTGCGATGTCGGCCTTGGCGATCGCGGCATGGATCACCGCCGCAGCGCGCGCGGGCGGCCAGAGGGCCGGGCGGTAGTTGGTATCGATCGCGATCCGCCCGCCGCCGCGGCGGGCGATCTCGATCGCGGCGAATACCGCGTCTGCGGCGCTCGCGGAAATGGCGAGGCTGATGCCGGATGCCAGCAGCATCCTGGCCTTGGCGATTGCCTCCGTGGGAAGATCCCCGGGGCCGAAATGCGCCGCCGCGGAATCCTTGCGCAGGTAGAAGAACCGATGCCCGCCCGCGTCGTGGGTGATGAAATAGACCGCGGTCGGACGCAGGGGGTCGCGCTTCACACCGGCCGTATCGATCGCCTCCCGCTGCCAGAGCGAGAGGAAGGCGTCTCCGGCCGCATCCTGGCCGACCGCCGTGATGTAGCCGACCCGTGCACCTTGCCTCGCCGCAGCCACCGCGGCATTCGAGCTATCTCCTCCATATCCTTGAAGATAAATCTTTCTTCCATCATCTTCCGGGGGTAGCTCGGAAAATTCCAGCATCGGCTCGCCGATTGCCAGCAGTTCGGGCGACATCAGGCGGCTTCCCGCACCGCCTTGGCCACGGCAAGGATCGCGGCGCGATCCCCGGCCGCTATCCGCCCCTCATCCACGAGCGCCCCACCCATGCCAACGAAAGCGGCGCCGGCGGCAAGATAGCTGGCGACCTCGCTGGGTGAAATTCCGCCCGTGGGGCAGAAGGCAACGCCAGGAAACACGCTCGCCAGGGCCCGGATATGGCCAGCGCCCCCAGCCGAGGAGGCAGGAAAGATCTTGACCACGTCGGCACCGGCAGCGAGTGCCGCGCGCACCTCCGTCGGCGTCAGCGCGCCCAGCATCAGCGCCGCCCCGGCCGCCTGGCAAGGCGCGGCCAGCTCGGGATCGACCCAGGGCGAGACGATGAACCGGGCGCCCGCAGCCAGGCAGGCGCCGGCCTCTCTGGCCGACGGAACGGTGCCGGCGCCGACGATCAGGCCCGGCTCTGTTGCAAGCGTGCGGATCAGCGCCGGCGCGTCGGGAATGGTGAGCGTGATTTCGAGGATGGAAAATCCGGCTTCGCCCAGCCACCGCGCCGCCGTCTCCGCGTGGCGCCGCTCGCGCGTGCGCAACACGGGGACGATGCGCTCAGCCCGCAGCCGTTCCAGCATGGCTCTCGTGGACACGTTCTCCTCCCCTGCCTGAGGACGTTTCGGATGATATCTGCCTGACAGTGGCCATGGGCCGATTCCATCGCCGGTATCGAAAAAGCTGGTGTCAGAGAGCGGCGGTCCGTCCCGCGGCAACGATCAGTTGGGGCAGTTCGGCAAGCGATGAAATCACGTGATCCGGCTTGCCGGGCAGCCGCTCCGGCTTCTGGGCGTAGCGGTTGCACCATACCACCCGCATTCCGAACGCCGAGGCCGCGTAGGCATCCCAGGAGTTCGAGGATTGGAAGAAGACCTCCTGTGCCGTCACGCCCAGCCGCGCGAGCGCGTGCTGATAGACCCGCGGATCCGGCTTGAATACCCCCACCTCCTCGACCGAGACCACCGCATCGAAGAGCGAACCGAGCTGGTTGGCCGCGACCGCGCTCGCCAGCATGGCCGGCGTTCCGTTGGAGAGGATCGCCGTCTTCAGGCCGGATGCGCGCAGCAGCCTCAGGGTCTCCGGCACTTCTGGAAAGACGGTGAGCGTGCGGTAGAGGTCCATCAGCCTCTGCCGGAGCCCGGGTGCTTCGACGCCGAGCGTCTCCAGCGCGTAGTCGAGCGAATCCCCGGTGATCTGCCAGAGATCGGCGTGTCGATGCTGCATCGAACGCAGCCAGGTGTACTGAATTTGCTTGTCACGCCAGAGCGCCGCCAGCGCCCCCGCTCGTTCGCCGAGCACGTCGCGGCAGGAAGCGGCGGCAGCGGCGAAGTCGAACAGTGTGCCATAGGCATCGAAGATGCAGGCGCGGATCGGCACGGGCGTTCTCCTCGATTGCGGAAGCCAGATCGCTCCTTCAGTTTCTTTGCCGCACTGTCAAGGCAGGCAGAGCCGCCGTCGAGGCTGGTCCCGCGCCGATCCTAAAGGTCAATCACGACATAATCGGCTTCGATGCTGACGGGGAAAATGTCCGCCTGGTAGGGACCCTTCACCAGCGCCTCGCCCGGCTCGACCGTGACCGGATAGCTCTTGGTGCGCATCCGTTTCGGATCGCACCAGGACTGCCCGGTCCGGATATCGAATTCCCAGCCGTGCCAGGGGCAGCGCAGCATTTCGCGCGGGCGGGAATAGCAGTACTGCCCGGGTTCTTCGGACAGCACGAGCCCGACCTGCTCACCGAGGCAGAGGCTGCCGCCCTGGTGCGGGCAGCGGTTCAACAGCGCGAAGAATTCCCCGCCGAGATTGAAGATCCCGATCGAGCGGCCGGCTACGTTGACGAGCTTCCGAGAGCCCGGCGCAATTTCGGCAGACGGAGCCACGACGTGGCGGGTCATTCACGGAAGCCTGTAGGCAAGGCGCGCATTGTCGCGGAATACCGCCTGCGTCTCGCCATCGCTCAGGGCCAGTTTGAATGCACGCTGTGGATCGTCCATGTCCCAGTGCGGATAATCGCTCGCGAACACCAGTCTCTCCCAGCCGATCCAGTCGATCAGGGTCCGGAGGTCGGCCCGATCCGGCGGCTCTTCCACGGGCTGCGTGGCGAACCAGACCTGGCGGCGGATGTAGAAGGAAGGCGGATGCCGCACATGCGGCACCTCCGGACGCATCCGCGCCCAATGCTTGTCGAGCCGCCAGGCGAGAGCCGGCGCCCAGGCGAAGCCGCCTTCGATCAGCACCACCCTGAGCTTCGGAAAGGCTTCGAACACGCCCTCCAGGACCAGGCTCGCCAGCAGCGGCTGCATGGCAAAGGCATTGGCCATGTGCTCCTCGAAATAAAAGGAGGGCCAGCCACCGGGTGTCATCGGCAGGCCGTTGCTGCCGCCGGTGTGGATGCCGAGCGCGAGGCCGGTCCGCTCCGCGGCGGCGAAGATCGGCCAGTAGCGCTTGCGCCCCAGCGGCTCTGCCGTGCGCGTGGTGAGGAAGATCGAGACGAAATCGCTCTTCGGCGCCGAGCGCTCGATCTCCGCGACAGAGGCTTCGGCATCCTCCGCCGGAATGGTGATCGCCGCCTTGAGCCGCGGCTCGGGCTCCGTCCATTCCGCGATCTGCCAGTCGTTCAGCGCTGCGCAGAGTGCGGCGCCGAACGCCGGATTGCGCTGATCCTTGCCGCTCGGGATCAGCGTCTGCAGGATTCCAGTTTCGATTCCGTAAGGATCGAGATACTGCGCGCGCATGAAGGAAAGGTCCGAGCCGGGTGGCCCGCCCGCGGGCGGCCAGGAGTCGCGCCGCGAAAGTGCCGGCGTGGCCTTCGGAAAGGCGAAGCTGCCGACGAAGGGGTTGCGGGTTCTCAACCCGAACGTCTCGAGCTCGTCCCGCCAGCGCCGGGCGAGATAAGGAAAGAGCGCCCGCTCCGAGCGCAGCATCGGGTGGATGTCGCAATCGACCATCCCGAGCCGCGCCGCATCCGTTCGGCTCCGTTCCAGGACCGCTCCACTCATGACACGCACTCCTTGCCAAGCCGAACCCCAAGTCTCGGGTAGGTCTGTCGTGGATTGTCGAGCGCGATGCGCGATCGCAGCACCTCCGGCAGAGCCTTCGGCAAGATGTCCTCCCCGTCCCACTGCCAGTGCGGAAAATCGCTCGAGAACAGGAGAAGGTCATCCGAGCCGAGCTGCCCGATGACGGCTGCGAGCGCGCTTGCGTCGGGCGGGGAATCGAAGGGCTGCAGGGTCAGCCGCACATGCTCGCGTACGATCTCGATCGGCGAGCGGTCCACCCACGGCACTTCCGGGCGCAGCGCCCGCCATTCCTTGTTCGCCCGCCAGAGGAAGCCGGGGAGCCAGGTCACCCCGGATTCGATCAGCACCACCTTCAGGCGCGGAAACCTCGTGAACACCCCTTCGCCGATCAGGCTCAGAAGCTGGTGCTGGAAGCCCGTCGCCTGGCTGACGTAATCCTCGACCACATAGCTTGGCCAGCCGACACTCGTCATCGGCTGGTGAAAGGCGCTGCCGGCATGGATTCCGACCGGAAGTGAAAACCGCTCGGCCGCTGCATAGATCGGCCAGTGCCCGCGCCGGCCAAGCGGCAGCTCGCTGCCGGCCAGCAGAAGCACCTGCACGAAGCGCGCATCCTCGGCGCGCCGCTCGATCTCCGCCACCGCGAGTTCCGGGCTCCGGGCCGCAACCAGGATCGAGGCGGCAAGGCGTGCGTCCCGATCAAGCCACTCGCTCGCGATCCAGTCGTTCACCGCCCGCGCCAGCGCCGCAGCCATGTCCTCGCTGAACATCGCCATGGAGCCATGCAGGCAGTTCAGTATCGCTCGTCGCGTCCCCCACCGGTCGAGGACCTCGCGCTGGATGAGCGCCAGATCCCCGCCCGGCCTGCCACCCGGCCCGCGCCATTCGGGCCGCGCGGAAAGGGGTGAGCCCGGCGGATAGCTCGCCAGTTCCAGCCCGTCGATGCCACGGCTCAGCATGACCTCGCGCCAGTGCGGGTCGAGATATGGCAAGAGCTCCGCCATCCGCGGCGTCGGCGGATGCAGGTCGCAATCGATCGGGCCGAGATCCCGGAATTCCGTCAACCGGTCTACCTGCCTTCCGTCTCCGCTCCGCCCGCTCGTCCGGCTTCGTTGCTGCGCCGAGACCCTGCTCGCCTGTCCCGCCCAAGGCAACCATTTTGCGCCACCCGCGGAGAGAAGCCGTTTTCAGTCCCGGGCGAATGGCACTAGCCTGTATCCCGGCACGGACTGCCAAACGGGAATGCGCGGGAGGAGGAACCATGGCCGAAGACCAAGCGAAGGAGAACGGCGCGGGCGTCAGACACAAGCCGCGCGCCGTGGCTCTGATCGGGCCGTTCGGCACCGGCAAGACCACCCTGCTCGAGGCGATGATGGCGGCAGCAGGCAGCCCCTTGCGCCGACCGGGCGAGACCCGCTCGCGCCAGACGACGACCGAGACCCGCCTCGCGCATGCAACTTATCTTGGCGACTCCTGGTCCATCCTCGACTGCCCGGGTTCGGTGGAATTCGCCTTCGAGGTGCAGGCAGCGCTTGCCGTCAGCGACTTGGCCGTGGTCGTCGCCGAACCGGCCCCGAGCCGCGCTGCCGCTCTCGCCCCCTTGTTCCGCTTGCTCGAGGATGAGGGGCTTCCTTTCCTCGTCTTCCTCAACCGCATCGATGCGCTGAACGTCTCGCTCGCCGAGTGCCTGGCTGCCCTGCAGGCCGAGACACGGCGCCCCCTCGTCCTGCGCCAGGTGCCGATCCGCGAAGGGGAGAACGTGACCGGCTATGTCGATCTGGCTTCCGAACGGGCCTACCGCTACCGCCCGGGCGCGCCCTCGGAGCTGATCCAGATTCCCTCCGCCACCGCCGCAGATGAGCGCGCGGCGCATGAGACCCTCCTTGAGGCGCTGGCCGACCACGACGATGCCTTGCTCGAAAAGGTCCTGGAGGGCGTGGCACCGACCCCTGCGGAAATCTACCAGAGGTTGCAGAAAGATGTCGCTGCCGGTGCGATTGCCGGGGTCCTGCTTGGCGCCGCCGAGCGCAATCACGGCATCCAGCGCCTTTGGAAGGCGCTTCGCCACGACGCGCCAGAACCTGATGAGACGGCAGCGCGGCTGGGGATCGACCCGGCGGGCCCGCCCTTGCTCCAGGTTTTCAAAACCAGCTACGCCGGCCATGCCGGCAAGCTTTCCTTTGCGCGCGTCTGGCGCGGGTCGATCCGGGACGGCGCCACGCTCGAGGCAGGGCGGATCGGCGGCATTCTCCGATTCCCCGGCAACGATGCCCTGAAGATTGCCGAGGCAAGCGAGGGCGACGTCATCGCACTCGGGCGGCTCGACCAGGTCGCGACCGGCGCAACCCTGGGCGGTTCCGGCGAGAAGCTGCCATTCCCGGAGCCGCCGGAGCCGGTCTATTCGCTGGCCATCACCACCGCCGACCGCAAGGACGACGTGAAGCTTTCCGGCGCGCTGCAGAAGCTCCTGGAGGAGGATCCATCGCTTCACCTCCTCCACGAAGCTGCTACCGGCGAGACCGTTCTCTCCGGCCAGGGCGAGGTCCATCTGCATGCCGCGCTTGACCGGCTATCCCGCGCCTATGGCCTCAAGCTCGTCACCATCAAGCCGCAGATCCACTTCAAGGAGACGATCCGCAAGGCGGTCCATCAGCACGCCCGCCTGAAACGCCAGACCGGCGGGCACGGGCAGTTCGCCGATGTGAAGCTCGAGATCGCGCCACGCCAGCCCGGCGAGGGGTTTTTGTTCGTCGATCGAATCGTTGGCGGCGCGGTGCCGCGCCAGTACATCCCGGCAGTGGCGGAGGCCGCCGAGGAATCGACGAAGAAGGGGCCCTTCGGCTACCCGGTGGTGGATGTGTCGGTCACACTGCTGGATGGTACCTTCCACTCGGTCGACAGCTCGGACATGGCCTTCAAGACGGCGACGCGCATCGGCATGACGGAGGCGCTTGCCAAAGCCGACCCGGTGCTGCTGGAGCCGATCGACAAGGTCACGGTCAGCGCGCCCAACAGCTACACCGCGAACGTCCAGCGGGTGCTTTCCGGCCGCCGCGGGCGTATCCTCGGCTATCACGAAAGGGCCGGCTGGCCTGGCTGGGACGAGACCGAGGCCCTGGTTCCGGAGGCGGAGCTGCACGATCTCATTATCGAGCTGCGCTCGCAGACGATGGGGCTCGGCACCTTCACCAAGACCTTCGATCATCTCTCCGAGGCGCACACGAGGCTCGCCGAGCGTCTCGCCCGTGAGGCCGCCGCGCACTGAAGATTTTCCTACGCTGCGCGGTGCGCGTCGAGCGCGCCCTGCAAAATCAACGCGGCTGCCACCTGGTCCGTCACCTGCGCGCGCCGCTTGCGCGACAGATCCGCCTCGTCGATCAGCATCCTGATCGCTGCCGCGGTCGACAACCGCTCATCCCAGAGCATGGCCGGAAGCTCCGTCGCCTCGGCCAACGCGGATGCCCAGTCGCGCGCCGACTGCGCCGCCCTTCCTTCTTCGCCATCGAGCGTGAGCGGCCAGCCGACCACCATGCCGCCAACCTTCTCGCGCTCTTTCAGAGCTCTGATTTCCGCCGCATTCTCCGCCATCCGTCGGCGCGGCAGGCTGCCGTAAGGGCTCGCCAGAAGCAGCGAAACATCGGAGAGTGCCAAGCCGATCCGTCGGGCGCCGGGATCGAGGCCGAGAAGCCGCTCCGTCGGTGCAAGGCGGCCAAACAGCTCCGCCAGGTTGAAGAGGCGCATTGGCGCAGTTATGGTCCAGCGTCTGCTCTTCGTGCAAGGGTTGCATAGGTTCCATGCCGCTCGACCGCTCCACGATCCGGCGTATTGCGCGCCTGGCCAGGATTCGCCTGGAGGAATCGGAAGCCGAGCGGCTCCGCCAGGAACTCGACGGAATTCTCGCATGGGTTGAAATGCTGAATTCCGTGGACGTGTCCGAAGTCGCGCCGATGACCGGCGCCATCACGATCGGCCTCAAGATGCGTCCCGACATCGTAACCGACGGCGGTGATGCGGATCTGGTGCTCGGCAACGCCCCCGAGCGGGTCGGTGATTTCTACACGGTGCCCAAGGTCGTCGAATGAATCTCACTGATCTCGGGCTCGGCCCGGCGCGGAGAGCGCTCGGGCGGCGGGAATTTTCTGCCCGCGAACTCACTCTCGCCCATCTCGCCGCCATCGAGGCACTCAATCCGCGCCTCAACGCCTTCCTCCTGGTTACCGCCGAGGAGGCGCTCGCCGCGGCCGAAGCGGCGGATGCGGCGCTGGCCAGAGGGGAGGGGGGTCCGCTGGCCGGCATTCCGCTCGCCATCAAGGACATTTTCTGCACGAAGGGTGTCCGCACCACCGCTGCAAGTCGCATCCTGGAGCCGTTCGTCCCGCCCTACGAGAGCACGGTCACGGCCAATCTCCGGCGTGACGGAGCGATCTTTCTCGGCAAGACCAATCTCGACGAATTCGCAATGGGCTCCTCGACCACGAACTCGGCCTATGGCTCGACCGAGAATCCCTGGAAACGCCGCCAGGATCCCGCCGCGCGCCTGGTGCCTGGCGGCTCTTCCGGCGGCTCGGCTGCCGCTGTTGCCGCCCGGCTCGCGATCGGGGCCACCGGCACCGACACCGGCGGTTCGATCCGCCAGCCGGCCTCCTTCTGCGGCATCACCGGCCTCAAGCCCACCTATGGCCGTTGCAGCCGCTACGGCGTGATCGCGTTCGCCTCTTCGCTCGATCATCCGGGGCCGATGGCGCGCAGCGTCGAGGATTGCGCCATCCTCCTCTGCTCGATGGCCGGGCACGATTCCCGCGATTCCACCAGTGTCGATGTCCCGGTGCCCGACTATGCCGCCGCCTGCAACAAGGGCATCCGCGGCCTTCGCATCGGCGTTCCCCGCGAATACCGCGTCGACGGCATGCCCGCCGAGATCGAGGAGATGTGGCGCTCCGGCCTCGCCTGGCTCGAGGATGCCGGCGCGACCGTCCACGACGTCTCCCTGCCGCACACGAAATACGGGCTTCCCACCTACTATATCGTCGCTCCGGCCGAGGCTTCCTCGAATCTCGCCCGTTATGACGGCGTGCGGTACGGCCTGCGCGTGCCCGGCGAGGACCTGATCGATCTCTACGAGGAGACGCGCGGCGCGGGCTTCGGTGCCGAGGTCAAGCGCCGCATCCTGATCGGTACCTACGTGCTCTCCGCCGGCTATTATGACGCCTACTATCTCAAGGCGCAGAAGATCCGCGCCCTGATCCTCAGGGACTTCACCGACGCTTTCGCTGAGGTGGATGCCCTGCTGGCACCGACCGCTCCCTCTGCCGCATTCGCCGAGGGCGAGAAGACCGAAGACCCCGTCACCATGTATCTGAATGATGTCTTCACCGTTCCTGCGGATCTCGCCGGCGTGCCGGCCATCTCGGTGCCTGCCGGGCTCGATGCGGACGGTCTGCCGCTCGGCTTGCAGGTGATCGGCCGGCCGTTCGGCGAAGAGACGATGATCGCGGTGGCCGCCCAGCTCGAGCGCGCCGCTTCCTTCACCGCGCTGCCCGCTCTTCGCGCCGGAAGCCCAGCGATATGAGAGATCGGGCATGAGCTACCATATCGAAGGCCGCGACGGTCCCTGGGAGATCGTGGTCGGCATGGAGGTGCACGCCCAGATCATCTCCAATGCGAAACTGTTCAGCGGTGCCGCCACCGCCTTCGGCGCACCGCCCAACAGCCAGGTGAGCCTGGTGGACGCCGCCTTTCCCGGCATGCTTCCCGTGATCAACCGCGAATGCGTCGCCCAGGCAGTCCTGAGCGGGCTCGGCCTGAACGCGGCGATCAATCTCAGAAGCCGGTTCGATCGCAAGAACTATTTCTATGCCGATCTGCCCGCCGGCTACCAGATCAGCCAGTACCAGGAGCCGCTGGTGGGAAAGGGGGCGCTTTCGATCGAGCTTGCCGACGGCAGCACCAGGGAAATCGGCATCACCCGCTTGCATATCGAGCAGGACGCCGGCAAGTCCCTCCACGACCAGCATCCGTCGAAATCCTATATCGACCTCAATCGCGCCGGCGTGGCGCTGATGGAGATCGTGAGCGAGCCCGACATCAGGAGCCCGGAAGAGGCCGGCCTTTACCTCCGCAAGCTTCGCACGATCCTCCGTTATCTCGGCACTTGCGACGGCAACATGGAGGAAGGCTCGCTGCGCGCCGACGTCAATGTTTCGGTGCGGCGGCCGGGCGAGGGTCTGCGCACCCGCTGCGAGGTCAAGAACGTCAACTCCGTCCGCTTCGTCATGCAGGCGATCGAGGCCGAAGCGCATCGCCAGGTCGAAGTCTGGGAAGCGGGCGGCGAGGTCCTGCAGGAAACGCGTCTCTTCGATCCCGCGCGCGGCGCAACGCGCAGCATGCGCAGCAAGGAAGAGGCGCACGATTATCGCTATTTCCCCGATCCCGATCTCGTGCCGCTCACCCTCGATCCGGCCTGGATCGAGGAGCTTCGCTCAGCACTTCCGGAACTGCCCGACGCCAAGAAGGCGCGCTTCATGGCGGAGTACGGCCTCTCCGCCTACGACGCCTCCCAGCTCGTCGCCGAAGCTCCGACCGCCGATTACTTCGAAACGCTCGCCAAGGGCCGGCGGGCCAAGGCAGTCGCGAATCTCATGCTGGGCGACATCCAGGCCGCTCTCAACCGCCTCGGGCAGAGCTTCGCCGCAACCCCGACCTTCCCTTCCGAGGCGGTGGGCGCCCTCCTGGACATGATCGAGGACGGAACGATCAACGGGCGCATCGCCAAGGAAGTGATCGAGGAGATGGAGGCGAGCGGGGAGGGGCCGCGAGCCGTCGTCGCCCGCAAGGGCCTCTGCCAGGTCACCGATACCGCCGCCATCGAGGAAGCCGTCACCGCCGTGCTGGCCCGCGAATCCGCCAAGGTTGCGGAATATCGCGCCGGCAAGGAGAAACTGTTCGGCTACTTCGTCGGCCAGGTGATGAAAGCGATGGGCGGCAAGGGCAATCCCGCGCTCGTCAACGAGACGCTGAAGAAACGACTCGCATAGGAAGGACCGGATGCCGATCGAATTTTACGCCTGGGATACACCAAACGGGCGAAAGATCAGCGTTGCCCTCGAAGAGATGGCCCTGCCTTATACCGTGAGACCGATCGATATCTCGAACCGCCGGCAGTTCGAACCCGACTTCCTGAAGATCAGCCCGAACAACAAGATTCCGGCCATCGTCGATCCGGATGGCCCCGGCGGCGCGCCGATCAGCGTCTTCGAATCGGGTGCGATCCTGATCTATCTCGGAGCCAAGACCGGAAAATTCTGGCCGGCCGATCTCAGCGGCCAGGTGCCGGTGCTGGAATGGCTGATGTTCCAGATGGGCGGATTCGGTCCCTTTCCGGGCCAGGTGCATCATTTCCTCCAGGTCGAGAACGAAGCAGATCGCCGCTACGGCCTCGATCGCTACATGAGGGAAACCCGCCGCCTCTATGGCGTGATGGACAGAAGGCTGGCCGGGCTTCCCTATTTCGCCGGCGACATCTCGATCGCCGATTTCGCCATCCTCGGCTGGACCTGGCGGCACGAGCGGCACAAGGTGGATCTCGCAGAGTTCCCGAACGTCGCGCGCTGGTACGCGGCGATGATGGCGAGGCCCGCCACGCAGCGCGGGTTTGTCGTTTCCCTGCACTGAGCGCCGTTCGCGCGGGATTCCCGCGCCACCCGATTGCCGGCTTCCGAGATGGTTGAACCAATGCCGGGGACACTCTGGATCGAAGTCGACGACCTGTTCGAGTTTGCCGCCCGGAATCGCCGCCCGAGCGGCATCCAGCGGGCCGCCTTCGAAATAAGTCGTGCGCTCGCGGCGGCGGATGGCGATCACGTGCGGGTGCGCTTCGTCCGTTTCGGCTCGGTCAGTGAGCCGGTGGAGGTCGTTCCGTTCGCTGCGGTTGCAAGGCTCTTCGAACGTCTCAGCGAAGCGCCGCTGCCGGTGCGAGAATCGAAGCTTTCCGAAGCGGCGGTGCTCCCTCCGGGGTTGCCGCGCCGCGCGCTCTACCGCCTGCTCAGCCACACGCCTCGGGAATTTCGCGACAATGCGCTGAAATTCGCTCGCGCGGAGCGAGACGCGCTGATCGCATTGCGCGACCTGGCTCGCTCGCTCGGTCGCAGCTTCGGGGCGCGCGCACGCGCGCCGGTCGAGAGGCGCCAGCGCTCACCCGAGTTCCGAGAGATGGCGGCTGCGGGCGATGTCTTCCTGGTTCTCGGCTCGCCGTGGTATCGCGCTGACTACGCAGAGTTCATCGATCGGCTGCGTCGGGAGTTTGGAATCCGGCTTGGCGTCCTCGTACATGATGTCATGCCGCTCAAGTACCCGGAATGGTGCGCGCGGGTCGTGATCGAAACCTATCGTCATTGGTTCGAAGCCGTCCTGCCGATGGCGGAGACGATCTTTGCGACGGGCGTCGCAACCGCACATGAAATCGAGGCGGAACTCGCCCGGGCGAACATCCAGATCGCACGGCCGGTGCAGCCGATCCCGCTCGGCAGCGGTTTCTCGACCGCGACCGGCAGTCCTCCTCGCTCGGTCTCGCTGCCTCGGCCGGGGACCTATGTGGTGGTCGTCTCGACCATCGAGCCGCGCAAGAATCACCATTTGCTCGTGCGTGCCTGGCGCCAGCTTCAGGCGGAGCTGCCGCGCGGTGACGTTCCCGATCTCGTCCTTGCCGGCAAGGTCGGCTGGATGGCGGGCGATCTCATCCAGCAGCTCGTCAATTCAGACTGGCTGGCCGGCAAAGTACGACTGATCGAGGAACCGAACGATGCCGATCTCGCGGCTCTTTATCACGGTGCTCTGTTCACTCTGCTGCCCTCTTTCGCCGAGGGCTGGGGCCTTCCCGTGAGCGAGAGCCTGGCATACGGTAAACCCTGTCTCGCAGCCGATCGGCCGTCGTTGCGCGAAGCGGGGGCCAGCCTCGCGCGCTATTTCGACCCCGATAATCTCACGGATTTGCTCCGCGCCATCCGGCCTCTGATCACGGATCCCGCAAACCTTGCGGCATGGGCCGAAGAGGTGCGATCGGGCTTCCGCCCGGTGCCGTGGCGGGCCAGCGCGGAGCGGATTCTTGCCATTCTCGATCTTTAGGAAGGCCGTTTGCACGCCGCGGGCGGGACGGTGTAGGAAAAGCCGATGATCGGAACCAGCCTCTCGGTCAGAGGCTGCCGGTGAGCGGGCCATCGCGCGTGGTACCGCAGAAGGCGGCTGCGAACGGCTCTCCAGGCGGGATTGCCGATGTTTCTCCCATGTTGTCCGTGCCTGCGAAACCATTCGGGAAGCGAATGGTCGCGGAGTTTTTTGCGATTCTGAAGCCCATTCTGGCTCCGCCCGCCCGCCGCCTGCGCAAGTTTCTCACTGCGGAGCTCCACGAACAGATCGCAGATTTGCGCGCCGCGCAAAGCTTTGCCGAGAAGGAGGTTCGCCGGGCGCTGCGCGCCGAAGGCGAAGCGTTCGCCAATACGCAGGGGGCGAGGGGCCGGACTGCACTTCCCGGATTCGGGCGGCGCACCATCCATCAGTTCCATTCCGGTTCGGCACCGGGCGATGCCGTCACCAACGCCATGTTTCTGCTGCGGGGGCTGCTACGGAGGGAGGGATACCGGAGCGAAATATTCGTCCAGTTTCGGGATCCCGCCCTGGAACAGGACATTCGCCTGCTCGATGATCTGCCGATCGGCGATGAATACGTGCTCATCGTGCATCATTCGATGGGTCATGATGCATTCGATCGCGTTGCATCACTGGCTTGCCCGAAGATTCTCTTCTATCACAACATTACGCCGCCCGACCTGCTCGAGGATGTTCCGCCGGGCCGCATCTACGCCATCAAGGGCCGCGAGCAGCTCAGGATGTGGCGGGGACACGTGGCGATGGCTCTCGCCAACAGTGCATTCAGCCTGATCGAGCTACGCGCCGAAGGATATCAGGCCGCCCTCGAATGCCCGGTGCTGTTCGATATCGCGGCACTCGAACGGCGGGCGGCCCGTGCCGTACGCTGTCGATCCGGCCAACCCTTCACCGTGCTGTTTGTCGGGCGGGTTCAGGCCGCCAAGGGACAGGTCGAGCTGGTCGACGCCTTCGCCTGTTTCCGCAAGGCCTTTGGGCGACCATGCCGCCTCGTGCTGGTCGGACGTTTCGAAAGCGAGAAGGAAAGTACCGCGAGCGCGGTCAAGGCACGGATCGCCAGGCATGGTCTCGCCGACAGCGTGCTGCTGGCGGGCTGGGTTCCGGAAGCGGAATTGGATGGATGGTACCGCGCGGCCGACCTTTATGTTTCTTTGAGCCGCCATGAGGGATTTGGCGTCCCGCTCGTCGAGGCGATGGCGTTCGGCGTTCCGGTGCTTGCCTGGCCGGCGGGAGCCGTCCCGTACACGCTCGACGACGCGGATGCCCTGCTAGCGGAGCGTGCTCCGGATGCCGTCGCACGCGCGATGCTCCGGCTTGCCGAGGACCCGGCGTTGCGCGCGGCCAGAGTGGCGAAGCAGCGCGCCACGCTCGATCGATTCCGGCTGCCGCAGTGTATGCCGGCGCTTTCCGTTGCATTGACCGCCGCCGGCGCGCGCCCGCTGATCCCGGCGGCGACGCGCGCTCAGGTTGCCGCCAATCTGCGCTTCGCGGTGACAGGACACATCAACAAGACCTATAGCCTGGCTGCGATCAATCGCAGTCTCGCGCGGGCGCTGGAAGAGGCGCGGCCTGGCATGGTACGCGTGCTTCCTGTCGAAGGCGAACCCACGAGTTGGCTGGACGAGGTGCCGCAGGAGGAGCGCCCGGCAATCGCCCGGCTTGCCTTGCGAGAGGCTCCGCCGAGCGGACCGGAGATCGCGATCAGCCAGCATTATCCTGTTTTCGTCCCCCGCGGTCCCTTCGACCTCAAGCTCGCGTTCCTCGCCTGGGAGGAATCGCTGTTGCCGGCCTCGATGATTGCGACACTTGCCGGCGGCTTCGACGGCGTTCTGGCACCCAGCCGGTTTGTTGCGAAGGCGTTGGTTGATTCCGGCCTCTCGATCGCGGTTGCCACCGTGGGCCAGGCACCAGAGATGGATGGCTTCAGAGCGATCGCGGCAGAGCGCAAGCATGCTGCCCCCGGCAATATCACGACCTTCCTGCATGTCTCTTCGGCCTTTCCGCGCAAGGGTGCGGATGTGCTGCTGGCCGCTTTCGCCCGCGCGTTCCCGGCTGGCGAGCCGGTCAGGCTCGTGATCAAGACCTTTCCGAACCCGCATAACGCGATCGAAGAGCAGATCGCCGAGATCCGCGCGCGTTTTCCCCACTCAGCGGAAATCGTGCTGATCAGCCGCGACCTGACGGAGGCGGACATGCTCGCGCTCTATCGCGAGGCGGACGCCATGGTGCTGCCGACGCGCGGCGAGGGTTTCAATCTGCCCGCTCTCGAGGCGATGGTGGCGGGAATTCCGCTGATCGTCACCGGCTTCGGCGGGCATCGTGACTTTTGCGGGCCCGACGAAGCGCGGCTGGTTACTTATCGGTTTGCTCGCTCGAAGAGTCACCTCGCCGCACCGCACGCGCTCTGGGTCGAGCCGGACGAGGATGATCTGGTCGCCGCACTGCGTGAGTTTCGCGATCCCGAGGGCCGCGCCGGCTTTGCGCGCCGCGCCGCCGCGGCTCGGGTGCGGGCCACGCAGGCGGCGGAGCGCGCACACTGGTGCCGGCGGATTGCCGAGGCGGTGAGCACACTGTTGGTCGATTTCCCGCTCGGACCCTTCCGCATCGGCTGGATCAGCAGTTGGAACGTGCGTTGCGGGATCGCCGAATATTCGCGCGCTCTCCTGGAGCACTCCGGCCTGGCCGGCGGCGATCTGATCATTTTTTGCGACGATCGGACCGCCGCGGCAGTACCGAAGCCGGGCGGGCCTGGCGTGCGGATCGCCTGGCACGCCGGAGCGTCGGAAACGATGGCTGATCTGGCACGGGCCATATCCGAGGAAGATCCGGCCGCGGTCGTGGTCCAGCACCAACCGGGCCTGATCTCCTGGCCGGCACTTGCCGCGCTGCTTGCCGACCCTCGCCTTTCCGGACGGCTGGTCGTTCTATTCCTGCACAGCCTGGAGGTTCTGTTCGATCTTCCAGCTGCGGAACGAGCGGATGTGCTCGCGGCGCTGAGAGGCGTCTCGCGTGTCGTCGTGCATCGCCTGGCCGACCTCAACCGGCTCAATGCAGCAGGATGCGGAAGCAATATCACGCTCCTGCCGCACGGCGCCGCGGCACCGAAGTCGCCGCCGCTGGTGCGCGCGCTGTCGCCCGGAGACCCGCCGCTGATCGGTTGCCACGGGTTCTTTCTCCGCCACAAGGGCATCGGCACGCTGATCGAGGCGATCGCCGCCCTCAGTCGGGAATGGCCGGGAACGCGGCTGAGGCTCGTCACGGCTGAGTTTCCGATCGCCGAATCCGCGGCCGAAATCGCGCGCTGCCAGTCACTTGCCGTAGCGCTCGGGATCGGTGATCGCATCGAGTGGCATACCGAGTTCCTGCCGATCGAACGTGTCAACGAGTTGCTGCGCGGCTGTGACTTGGTCGTGTTGCCCTATCGGAAGAGCGAGGAATCGGCGAGCGGCGCCTTCAGGACGGCTCTGGTGTCGCTGGTGCCGCTTGCGGTCAGCGATGTTTCGATCTTCGAGGAGGCGGAGGAGGCGGCGGCGCGCGTGAGCGCAGAGGAGCCCGCGCAGCTTGCGGAGGCGATCTCGGCACTGCTCGGTGACAGGCAACGCAGGCAGTCGCTGCAGGCCGCCGCCGCGAGCTGGCTCGAACAGCACGACTGGGGGCGCACGGGCGAACGGTTCAGCGGCATGCTGCGCGGTCTCGTCGCCGAGCAGTTCGTCCAGTCGCGAATGGCGGCCGAGGAAGAGAGCCAGTTCGCGCGCTGATGTGGCGATTCCCGCCGCGCCGGGAGGCGGCATCGCCGCTCGCTGCTGCATCGCCGGCGCGTCGCGCCTCCGCCACCTGCGGCACATCCAGAGCGAGCAGCTTGCCATCGCGCTCGAAGTGCGAGAACACCCAGCGATAGCAGGAGGGGGCATGAGGGGCGCCGCGCCGACCTCGTGGATTGGTCCCAGTCCTTTGGTCCGCGCGCCGTAGGCCGCCGAAGCTATCGCTCCGGCGTGATCGTAAGCGCCTCCAGGCCGAGACCGAGATCCCGCCGGTCCTTCCCCGTCCCGAGATCGATCGGGCGCGTGGGGTGCTCGATGTGAAGGCGCAGCATATTGTCTCCGGCGCGGAGCGCGTCAGCGGGGCAGGTGGCCCTTCCGTGTGACTGGTTCGTGGTTATGACCAAGCTGCCGCAGCTACGTCCGTTGGCAAGAACGGTCACCACCTGGCGCCGATCCGCGGCGGGAGAGAGCGCGGTGGCCCCAACATCCAGAGACACTGGTCTCCGCGGCGCGGTAGAGAGTCTAAAGAAGAGAAATGCGTCCTTTCGGTCCGTCCACCTGCCCCAACTTTCGGGATAGGAGAAGCCGTCGGCAAGGAATTCGTTTCCCACTGCCCCCTGGGAGAAGTGGTAGGTGCGGCCGAGTTCCAGGATCGGGTCACGGGCCAGTGGGACCGGGTTGCACGGCCCGAAACCGACGAGCACGAGGCGGTTCGCCGTGATATGTGGGGTGGAGAGCCGGTGCTCTTCGAGGAAGTGCCACCCCGCCCGGATATTGTACGCGATATCCTCGCAGGTCGTGATGGTTTTCCAGGTCGGCGGACGATTACCGGAATAGCCGTTCATCGTGCTGATGCCGAAGGTGGCTGCGGCTATCTCCGCATCGATCTGAGGCAGGATCCATGCCCAATCGGTTCCCGGGCCAAGAGAGGGCGTCGCGATCGCGAGGACGGCCCGCGGCGGCAGGTGCTTTGGAAGGCGGGATTCGAGCGCCTCGAGGCGCGCGCTCCATTCGGTCGGAGCTGATCCGTAATGATTGACCAGCGAGCATTCCACCACCATGAATCCGGATACGAGCACGGCAAGGAAGCCGCGCTGCAGGCGGTACGATCCCGGTGCGGTGAGATCGTCGACCAGCAAGCCGAATAGCACAGCAACTGGCAGCATTGTCACGAAGACGATGCGTGCTACCGCACGAATGGCGGAAAATCCTGGTAGCGGATAGATCAGCCGATAGAGCGTATGCCCACCCAGATCGATCGTGAGGACGAACAGAATCGCCGCGCAAACAAGCATCGGAGCAATGAGCAAATGGCGAGCGCGGGCGCGGCTCGAGAGCAGGAACCAGGCGAACGGAACGATAGCGGCGGCGCCGGGGAATATCTGCTGCTCGACCAGGAGGGGGACCGGGAACCGGCTCGAGAGGTTCGGCCAGAGTGTGGACGCGCCGGTAAGCAGATAGGACGCTGGTCGCGGTAAACCTTCCGCCACGTCGTGCCAGGAGCGGGTGAATCCGTACATCGATTGCACGTCGAAATAGGGAATACCAACGACGGCGAGCACGACGAGCCCGGCTGCGAAAATAATGCCCGTCGTGACGAGCGTGGTCGCACCAGCGGAACGAGCAGCAGCCCATCGAGGCAGGGCGAGGCGGTTTCGCGCAACGAGGCAGAGTGCGGCTGCATAAGAGGCGAGGAGGAGGCAGAGGAACAGGCCGAGGTAGATGCTAACCGCAAGCTGGAGGGCTACGAACAGCACCGAGGCAGCGCCGGCTCGGAGGCTTCGCCGCGTCAGGAAGCCGTCGAAGGCCAGGACCGCAGGTGGGATCCAGAGCCGATAAACCAGTTGTACGTGATCGAACTGGGCGGCCATTGGCAGAGGGAAGGTGAAGAGGAAGGCGCCGGTGGCGGCCCCGAAGGTCCGGAGTCCGAGTTTACGGAGGCTCAAGAACGCGGCGATGTAAGTGAGCGCGAAGCCGGCTAAGAACCAGGCGCGGAATGCCGCAAGCTCGGCCGCGCCCAGCGCTCTTGCCAGCGCGTAGACTTCTCCATTCCCCCAAAACGTGTCCGAAAAGTTCGTAACTTTCGGCCAGGGATAGAAGAACGGGGCATTCAGGAAATTTGCCGGCCGACCATGCAGGAGAGCCAGCAGCGTGCGGTAGAAGAACTCGAGCAGAGCGAGATTGAAGCGCGAGTCGCCGAGATCGCCGGGCAATTTCCGGCCCGTCGTGTAGGGGAGGAGCACGAGCCCCAGGCCGAGTGCCAGAAAGATCGACGCCGCTAGCGCATCGACCCGCCATGTGGCCTGACGCCTTGCTGCCACGGGTCGGTCCGCGATGCCGGCGTACGACTTGACCGTCTTGCTCACTCCGAGCCGGAGCGCTCCTTCGCCTCGCCCGCCGCGGGTTGTGTCGGATTCTGCTCGAGCCGCGACTGCTCGCTGCGCAAGGTATCGAGCGGAACAAGCTTGCCCCCGCGCTCGAAGTGCCAGAACACCCAGCCGTTGCAGGAGGGGGCATTGCTGAGGGCCGCCCCGACCTGGTGGATCGATCCCCGCACCGTCCCGGCTTGCAGCGTCCCGTCGGCTGCGACCGTCGCCACCACGCGCCGAGTGCGGTCGTAGAGGCGGCTGCCGGGCACAACGAGACCGCGCTCCACCAGGCTACCGAACGGAATCCGCGGCTGGTCCCGCTTCGAAGGCGTGACCGCGAGGCCCTCTGCCGGCAGCCGCCGCGTGCGCTTGAGACGTGCCAGCGCTGCCTCGACATAGGCCGGGTGGCGCTCGATGCCGATGAAATGCCGGCCCAGCCGTTTCGCCACCACCGCGGTGGTCCCGGTCCCCGCGAACGGATCGAGCACGACGTCTTCGGGCAGGGTGCACGCAATCAATACGCGATGCAGCAGCGCCTCCGGCTTCTGGGTCGGATGCAGCTTGAGCCCGTGCGCGTTGCGCAGCCGTTCCTCGCCGGTGCAGAGCGGCAGCAGCCAGTCGCTTCGCATCTGCACGTCGTCGTTCAGGGCCTTCATCGCCTGGTAATTGAACCGATGCCGCGAATCCCGCCCGCGCGCCGCCCAGATCAGCGTCTCGTGGGCGTTGGTGAAGCGTCGGCCGCGAAAATTCGGCATCGGGTTCGCCTTCCGCCAAACGATGTCGTTCAGCAGCCAGAATCCGAGATCCTGCATCATGCCGCCGATGCGGAAGATGTTGTGATAGGCGCCGATCACCCAGAGCGTGCCGTCCTTCCTGAGCACGCGGCGGCATTCGCCGAGCCAATCCCTGGTGAACCGGTCGTATTCCGAGAAATCGGAAAAGCGGTCCCACTCCTCGTCCACGCCATCGACGACGCTGTCATCGGGCCTTCTCAGCTCACCGCGAAGCTGCAGATTGTACGGCGGATCCGCGAACACGCATTCAATCGAAGCGGCCGGCAGCATCCGCATGATCTGCACGCACTCGCCGAGCAGCAACTGGTCGAGCGGCAATTCGTGGACGATCGCCACGTTCCTCCGGACGGCGCCGATGAACCCCATGGTGGTGGGTCGAACCGCGCCGCGTCAACTGCCCTCAGGTGCCACTTCTTTGAGCAGCATCCCGAACCCTACCCGGTGATGCGGGGTGGCACCCAGCCGCCCGATCGCCGCCCGGTGCGCCGCGGTCGCATAGCCTGCATTCTCCGCCCAACCATAGCCTGGGAAGCGGGCCGAAAGGCGCGCCATGGCGCGATCGCGCACCACTTTCGCGACGATCGAGGCGGCGGCGATCGAAAGGCAACGTTGATCCCCGCCGATTACGGTCAGGGCCCGGCAGGAGAGGGGCGGGGCAACGTTGCCGTCGATCAGGGCAAGGTCCGGCGGGCCGGGCAGGCGGGCGACTGCCCGGCGCATGGCGAGCAGCGTCGCACCCAGGATATTGAGCGTCGCAATCTCTGCGACCGATGCAGCGCCGAGGCCGATCTCGGCCATCCCGTACCCGAAGAGCGCCACGAACGCGGTTTCACGCGCCTGCCGTGAAAGCCGCTTCGAATCGTCGATCAGTACGGCCAGAGCCACCGGTGGCCGGCGGCGGAAGACGACGGCGGCCGCCAGCACCGGCCCGGCCAGCGGCCCTCTCCCTGCCTCATCCACCCCTGCGACGCGCCCGCCCGCCTTCGCCTCGAGCACGAAGTCCGGCCTGGGGGCGAGATCGCGACCGGGACGGCCGGCCTCTTTCACTGCTGCTACAAACCGCCCTCCTGCGGCATGCCGCCCTGGAGCCCGCCGCCGGTCGCCGTATTCGGCAGCGGCGCTGGCGTGTAGCGCCCGACATTCCCGATCAACTGCTGGAAGAACGACGCACTGCCACCCGGCGAGGGGGTCGCGCCCCCGGCCATGCTCACCTGCACGGCCTGTTTCTGGCCGAGATGCTCCACCTTCTCGAGCAGCCCCTGGTCATTGAACGTCAGGACGACCACGTCCTGGCCCAGAACCCCAGGGAACCGACCGATTCGCGACCGCGTGACCTGGGCCATATAAGCCCAGCGATTCGAATCGAAGAGGCCACGGCTGGTCGGCGTGCCGAGCAGCGCCGTCACGTCCGCTTCGGTGGTCGTTCCCGGCACAAGCTGCTTCAGTTGGTCCTGGGTCACGCTCTGGCCACGATAATTCTTGGGTGCCGTGAACAGCCCGCATCCGGCCAGCACGAACGCCAGCCCGAGCATGGGCAAGAAACGCACAAGCCCCGGCGAGGCTCTCCGCGGAGCCCTGGTCGGCCGCGTTTGGTTGAAGCGAAGCCCGGTCAATCCTCGATCCCCCCGATCAGTGCCGCGGCCCGACGAGGAATCCGCCAAGCCGGTTGACCCCGGCGGCGGGCGCGCTATCAGCCTCCCGCCCGGCCCTCGGTGTCATGGAGGCCGGCGCAAGTCAACTTTTTCCGCAGTTCGGGCAAGGAAAGGCGGGTGTTCGGCTTCGGACGACGGCGGCATGAGCGGGTCGGTTTCGTGCTCTACGGCGCGGTGGTCGCCGCGGCGCGCCACCCCGCGCTTTATCGTGACCTCGGCGTGCCCGACACGCTCGACGGTCGCTTCGACCTTGTCGGTCTCTATGCCGCACTGCTGATCTTTCGCCTGGAAGCCGAACCGCCCCTGGGCCACGCCCTGGCGCAGGCCCTTTTCGACGCCATGTTCAACGATATGGACGTAAACTTGCGGGAAATGGGGGTGGGCGATCTCTCCGTCGGCAAGCGGGTGAAGGCAATGTGGACTGCCTTTCATGGCCGGGCCGCCGTCTACGCCGCCGCGCTCGCCGAGCCCGACCCGGCGCCGCTCGAGGCGGCTCTTGCCCGCAATGTCTGGCGCGGCAATCCGCCGGTGAGCCACGTCGCGGCTCTTGCCCGGCTGGTGCGCTCGGAGCAGCAGCACCTGGCAGACCAGCCGCTCGCGGCGCTTGCCGCCGGATCGGTCCGGTTTCTTACCGCGAGCCTTGCCGACGCATGAGGGAGGACCACACACCGTCCGAACTCTCCCGCCCGCTCCGTCTCGCGACCATCCCTCCGACGGGGTACCAGGTCGAGATCGCGGCAAACCCTGACGAATGCCGGGCGCTGGCCCGTCGCTTCGGCCTGCCCTCGATCGAGAGCCTCTCGTGCAATTTTACGCTCTCGCGTGAACCGGGCGCCGTCATCCGTGCCTCCGGCATTCTCAGCGCATGTGTCACGCAACTTTGCCGGGTGACGCTCGATGAATTTCCCGCTTCGGTCGAGGAGCGCTTCAGCGTCCGCTTCGTGCCGGCCGGCAGTGAAACAGAGGAGTTCGATCCCGAGGCGCCGGACGAGATTCCCTACACCGGCGGCATGCTCGATCTCGGCGAAGCCACTGCCGAACAGCTTGCGCTCGCCCTCGATCCCTGGCCTCGCAAGCCGGACGCGGTCTTGCAAATCCAGTAGCCACGATGCGGCATTCCCGGGTCGCTGGAGACGTTGGCTGGGTTTTGCGATACCTGTCCGCGCGGCGATCCGCTTCGCGGATTGCACGCGCCAGTCTTTGCTTTGCCAGCAATCAGGGGGAACGTCCCATGAAGGCCTTGGTGGTCGCGACAGGTCTCGCTCTGCTCATGGTTTTCTCAACCGTCGCACCGGAACCGGCGCGGGCAGCCGGAGAGACCGACCTTGCGGTGTTCGCCGCCGGGACGCTCGCGGTACCGTTCCGCCAGCTCGACAAGGTCTTCGAGCAGCAGCATCCGAACGTCGTCGTTCAGCCGGAGTTTGGCGGCAGCGTCATGATGGCGAGGCGGATCACGGATCTGCATCACCGTGCGGACGTTTATGCCGCGGCCGATTATCACGTGATCCCGAAATATCTTTTTCACACCGATGGCGGGAAGACCTATGCAAACTGGTACGTGGGTTTCGCAGGCAATGCGATGACCTTCGCCTATACTGCCAAAAGCCGCTACGCGCGGGACCTCACCTCCGATAACTGGTACAAGGTACTGGCGCGCCCGGGCGTCGAGATCGGCCGGTCCAACCCGAACACGGATCCTTCCGGCTACCAGACGCTGCAAATGCTGAGCCTGGCGGCAGAATTCTATGCCGACCCGAAGCTTGCCTCAGCAGTCCTTGCCAACGCGCCGCTGACCAACATGCGCGATACCGAAACGGCGCTGCTCTCGGCCCTCGAGCTCGGGGAGATCGATTATCTTGCGATCTATCGCTCGGACGCCATGCAGCACGGGCTCGAATATGTGCATCTGCCGGCGAAGATCGATCTCAGCGATCCGGCGTACGCGGCATATTACAAGAGCAGTGTTGCGGAGACGAAGAACGGCGCCTTGCCCGGCAAGCCGATCGTCTATGCCGTAACGATCCCGACCAACACTCCCGTGCCGGCCCTCGCGGCGCAATACGTGGAACTTCTGCTCGGGCCGGAGGGGCAGGCCATCATGGCCCGGAACGGCTTCCGCGTCATCAATCCGGCCTACGGCGTCGACTCCGCGAGCATGCCGGCTGCCATCCGCGAGGCCGTGAAGCCCTGGCCGGCATGGTAGAATAGCCCGCGCCGCAGGCGGCGCCCGGGCGGCGGCGCGATGGGGGAAGCCATGCATTCCGTGAAAGACGACCGGGAGGCGATGCTCCGCCCGCAACCGGAGCACTCTCCCCGCCCGCACCTCGCCCCGCCGGCCGCCGGCGTGCTCCTCCTTTCGTGGTTTCTGGGCAGCCTGCTGCTTGCCTTCATCGTCGTGCCGCTGCTCGGCCTGGCGATCAGCCAATCGGGCGGCAGCCTGCTGCACGTTGCTGCGCTGCCCGACGTACGGCAGGCGATCCTCCTCAGCATCGAGGCGGCATTGCTTGCCACCGCCGTCGCCGCTCTGCTTGGCGTTCCTCTTGCGTACGCGCTGGCCCGCGCAAACTTTCGCGGGCAGGGGCTCGTTGCGGCGGTCGTCGATATTCCGCTCGCAGTGCCGCACACGGTGGCCGGCGTCGCGCTTTTGTTCGTGTTCGGTCGCAACGGCGTATTCGGTGCACCCGCTGCCTGGTTCGGCCTCAGGTTCTGGGGCACGGTGGCTGGCATCGTCATTGCCATGCTGTTCGTCTCTGCTCCCTACACGGTGAGCGCGGCACGCATCGGCTTCGAGGCGGTCGATCCCAGGCTGGAGAAAGTGGCGCGCACGCTCGGCATGGGGCCATGGCGCGTGCTCTGGCATGTCACGCTGCCGCTTGCCTGGCGCAGCATCGCCACGGGTCTCACTTTGACCTCGGCGCGCGCCATCAGCGAGTTCGGCGCGGTCGTCATCCTGGTCTATTATCCGATGACCGCGCCGGTGAAGATCTACGAGCTGTTCCTGCGCTTCGGCGTGCACGAGGCGGCCGGCATGGCAACGCTTTTGCTGGCGGTCTCTCTCGTTCTCCTGATCCTGTTCCGCCATTTCGCGCATGGTCAGGAGAGGGTATCGGGGTACGGGAGATGAGCGCGCCGGCCGCTGCGCTCGAGGATGTTTCTCTCGAGCTCGGCTCGTTTTCGCTGAGAAATATCGGGCTCACGCTTGATCAGGGCGAGATCTGGGCCATCCTCGGCCCGAACGGCGCCGGCAAGTCGGTGACCCTGGAAACCATCGCCGGTTTCCATCGTCCGCACACGGGGCGCGTTTTCATCGCCGGCCGCGACGTGACGCAGTTGCCGCCGGAGCGACGCGGCGTCGGCCTCGTGTTTCAGAATTACGGCCTCTTTCCACATCTGACGGTGGCCGCGAATGTCGCCTTCGGCCTCGGTGGCCGCGGCATGGACGTGGCTGAGGCGCTCTCCCGTTTCGGGATCGCACATCTTGCGGAAAGGCGGCCACAGGATCTCAGTCCGGGCGAGAAGCAGCGCACGGCGTTGGCGCGCGCGCTGATCAGGGAGCCCGGGCTCTTCCTGTTCGACGAACCGTTCGCGGCACTCGATGCACGCACGCGCGACAGCCTGCGGGAGGAACTCGGCGCATTCCTGCGCGAGACGGGCATTGCGGCGATCTTCGTCACCCACGACCACACGGACGCGACCGTGCTGGCCGATCGCGTTGCCATCATCAAGAATGGCACCATCGTGCAGGCGGGACCTGTCACGGACGTGTTCCAGGCGCCGGCAGACAGCTTCGTTGCGGATTTCCTCGGTATCGAAAATCGGCTGCCTGCCCGCGTGGTCGGCCGGAGCGGCCCGTACTGGCGTGTCGCCATCGGTGAGCGCCTCCTGCATGTGCAGGACGGCGCGGCCGCGGCCCCGGCAAGTGATATCTTTCTCTGCATCCGTGGCGAGGATATCGCGCTCTCTCACTCCGAGGCGGCGATCCCGGAAGCGAACGCCGAAGGCGCGCCGATCAATCGCCTGATCATGCGCGTGGTGCGGATCATCGCGCTTGGTGCGCTCTGCAAGGTGCTGCTGGATGGGGCCTTTCCGCTCACCGCCTGCCTGACCCGCCGGGCCGTGCGGGAACTCGGCCTCGTGCCCGGAGCCGATGCGGTGGTCGAGATCGCACCCGATTCGATCCACATGCTCGCGGTTCCCTGAAATCGTGGCGAAGGCGGATTCGCCATCGCGCTGGCGCGACATTCGCGGCATCGGCTTCGCCGAGAGGGCGCCACTGGCGCGCGCCTGGGCGTGGCTGGACAGCGGACTGTTCCTGCCGAATCGCGAACCGGTGCGACCCTCGAAGACGGTCGGCCGCGTCCTCTCCTCTTACGAACCGATGCGCACGGATTGGCCGCCCACAGATCGCGCCGCCATCGACGGCTTTGCCGTGCGCGCCGCCGATATCGAGGGCGCCGGCATCTACAATCCCGTGCCGCTGGCTCTTGCGAACTCGCCGGGCACGGGACGCGCCGTTCCTGTTTCCGCCGGCACGGCGATGCCGCCGGGGACCGACGCCGTGCTGGCCTTCTCGGCGGTGTCTCGTTCAGAGTTCGGCCGGCTGGAGGTACTGGTTGAGGCGGCGCCCGGCGAAGGTGTGTCGGCGCGCGGTAGCGCGCTCGATCGCCATGCACAGGTGGGGGAATGCGAAAGGCCGATCAGGCCGCAGGATGCCGCCCTGTTCGCCATGCAACGCGTTGAAAACGTGCTGGCGTTCGTCCGCCCGGAGGTCAGGCTGGTCATCCCCGGGCCGAAAGAGGGAGATGCCGAAGCGCTGGAGACGATGCTGCGCGCCCTCGTGGTGCGCGACGGCGGCGCACCCAGCGGGGGCGTGTTCCGATGGTACGGCGAGGCCATCGCGGCGGCGGCCGAGGCCGATGTCATTCTGATCGCCGGCCGCTCCGGCGCCGGCGAGGACGATCTGGCCGCAGGGCTCCTCGTGGAAGTGGGGGGAGAGGTGGCGATGCATGGCATTGCCATGCGGCCCGGCGCATCGAGCGGGCTGGGGCGGCTGCGCAAGAAGGCGGTATTGCTGCTGCCGGGCGAGCCGCTGGCCTGCCTCACTGCCTACGACATGCTGGCGGGACGCCTGATCCGGCGCCTCGGCGGGTTCTCCCTCGATCTTCCCTATCCGCGCGCGAGCTATCCGCTCGGCCGCAAGATCGTCTCCGCCATCGGCTTTACCGATGTGGTGCCGGTGGCATTGGCGGGGGAGGCAATCGTCCCGATCGCCTCTGCTGAAAGCGCCGAGCTTCCGGCTTCCTGCCGCGCCGACGGCTTCGTGGTGGTGCCGGAAAGCCTTGAGGGTTACGCCGAGGGCGAGCGTGTCTCGGTCTTCCTATACGACATGTTCGGTCGCTATCTATATTATTGGCCATGACCCCGGATCAGGGCATGGCCGAACGGCTGGCGGCGCTTTCCCGGGCCGCACGGCAGGATCAATTCCTGGAAGTGATCCCGCGCGAAGAGGCCGAGGAGCGCCTGGCGCGCCATCTCAAGCCGGTGCCGTCCGGGTCGGAGAGGGTTCCGCTCTCTGTGGCGCGCGGCCGCGTGCTTGCCGCGGATGTCGCGGCACCGGTCGATGTTCCGGGGTTCGATCGCGCGAGCGTGGACGGATTTGCCGTGCGTGCCGCCGATACCGCGGGGGCGAGCCCTGAAGTGCCGGCGGTGTTTCGCCTGAACGGCGAAATCCTGACGCCTGGCATCGAACCCGAGGCGGAAATTGCCCGCGGCACCGCCAGCATCATTGCCACCGGCGGAATGTTGCCGCGCGGGGCCGATGCCGTGGCGATGATCGAGGATACGGAAACCTCCGACGGCCCGGATGGCGCGTTGCTGGTCGAAATTCGCCGCCCCGTCGCGCCCGGCCGGTTCGTGGCACTGGCCGGCTCCGATATCGCCCGCGGCGAGACCGTTCTCAGATCGGGACATCTCTTGACGTCCCGCGAGATCGCCATGCTGGCGGCAGTGGGGCTCGGCGAAGTCCCGGTCTGGCGCCGCCCGCGCATCGCCATCCTCTCGACGGGGGACGAGATTGTGGCCCCGGGCACGCCGATCCGCCCCGGCCAGGTCTATGACAGCAACGCCGCCGTGCTGGCGGCGGCAACCGAAGAACTCGGCGGAGAGCCGCTTACGCTCGGCATCGTCCCGGACGACGAGGCGGCGCTGCTCGCGGCACTCGATCGCGGCCTTGCCGCCGCCGATCTCGTGCTGCTCTCGGGCGGCACCTCGAAGGGTGCAGGCGACATCGCGCATCGGGTGATCGCGCGGCTTTCCGATCCCGGCGTCATCGTGCACGGCGTTGCCCTGAAGCCGGGCAAGCCGCTTTGTCTCGCTGTCAGCGGGGGCAAGCTGGTCGCCGTCCTGCCGGGCTTCCCCACCTCCGCAATGTTCACCTTCCACAGCTTCATCGCTCCGGTGATCGCACGCCTTTCCGGCCGGCGCAGCAGCCCCGCGAGGCGCGTTGGCGCCACGTTGCCGCTGGCCGTGACCTCGGAGCGAGGGCGGACGGAATACGTGATGGTGTCCCTGATGCGTTCACCGGATGGCGGACTGGCCGCCTATCCCACTGCAAAAGGCTCAGGCGCCGTCACGAGCTTTGCGCAGGCCGACGGGTTCTTCGAAATCGCCGCCGACCGCGAGATGGTTGCCGCCGGAACCGCCGTCGATGTCACCCTGATCGGTGAGGAAGCGGAACCAGCGGATCTCATCATCATCGGCAGCCATTGTGTCGGGCTCGATTTCCTGATCGGCATCCTGGAACGCGAGGGGATTCGCGTGAAGGCGCTCAATGTCGGCTCTTCCGGCGGGCTGGCGGCCGCAAAGCGCGGCGAGTGCGATATCGCCGGCATCCATCTGATGGATCCCCGTACCGGACGCTACAATATTCCCTTCCTCACCGATGCGCTGACACTCTTGCGTGGATATTTGCGCCAGCAGGGCATCGTGTTCCGCCGGGACGATGCACGCTTTGCCGGATGCGCAAGCGCCGGCGAGGCACTTGCCGCGGCGCTCGCCGATCGAACCTCCCTGATGGTCAACCGCAACGCGGGCAGCGGGACGCGGATTCTCATCGAGCGGCTGCTCGGTGGAGAGCGTCCGCCCGGATACGGTTACCAGGCCAAGTCCCACAACGGGGTCGCCATTGCCGTCGCGCAACGGCGCGCCGACTGGGGCGTGGCGATCGATACCGTTGCCCGCCAGTACGGGCTTCTGTTTGTTTCATTGCAGGCCGAGCAATACGACTTCGTCGTTCCCCGCGCGCGCCTGCAAACTCCCGCGGTCCGGCGCTTCGCGCAACTTTTGGAAGACGCTGCCGTCCGTCGCCAGCTCGAAGCGATGGGTTTCGCCGCGCCTCAGGAGAGCGCCTGATGGGAAGCGACGCCATCGCTCTCAACACCATTCCCGACAATGTGCGTGTGCTGCCCGATCCGCTCGACCCGCGCCTGACTTTGGCGGTCGTCGGCATCGACCAGACCGGGCAGGCCGCGCACTCCAAGGTGGTGGTGGAACGGGCGCTGACGATCTTCCTGAACGCGCAGGAGATCGTCACCGCGATGACGATCGGCGACTATCCGGAGGAGCTTGCGATCGGGTTTCTTCTCAACCAGGGCATGCTGCTTGCCGACGACACGATCACCGGTATCGATTACGACGAGGAACTCGCGGTCGTCGTCGTGCGCACCGAGCGCAAGACGAATTACGAAGAGAAGCTGCGCAAGAAGACGCAGACCTCCGGTTGCGCCCAGGGCACCGCCTTCGGCGACCTGATGGACGTGATCGAGGGCATCACGCTGCCCGACGCCGAGCTTCGCACCTCGTGGCTCTATCGCCTGACGAGTCGCATCAACACGCTTCCCTCGCTCTATCTCGAAGCGGGCGCGATCCACGGCGCGGTGCTGTGCCAACGCGATGAGCCGATCGCCTACATGGAAGATGTCGGCCGCCACAACGCGGTGGACAAGATCGCCGGCTACATGCACCGCCACGGCATCGGCGGCGCCGACAAGATCTTCTACACCACCGGCCGGCTGACCTCGGAAATGGTGATCAAGACCGTGCGGATGGGCATTCCGGTCCTCATCTCTCGCTCCGGTTTCACTGCCTGGGGCGTGGAGCTGGCACGAAAAACCGGACTCACGCTGATCGGCCGCGCGCGCGGCAAGCGCTTCCTCGCGCTCTCGGGTGCGGAACGGATCAGGTTCGACCAGGATCTCTCCTACGTCGGAGAAGAAAGCGTCAAGCATCGGCGCAAGGCCGCGCAAAGTGACGACTGACGAAGCGGCCACGGTGGGGCTGATCCTGGCCGGCGGCCTGGCGCGGCGGATGGGCGGCGGTCACAAGATGCTGCGCAACGTTGGTGGCGAAACCGTGCTCAGCCGCCTGATCGAGCGGTTGCGCCCGCAGGTGAACGCGCTGGTGCTGAACGTCAACGCCGATCCGGAGTTGTTCGCTGTCTTTGCTCTGCCGCTGGCCCCCGATGACCTGCCCGGGCATCCCGGCCCGCTGGCCGGTGTGCTGGCCGGGCTCGATTGGGCGGCACGTGAGCGGCCCTCGGCACGATGGCTCGTGACCGTCCCGGGCGATGCCCCGTTCATTCCCACCGATCTCGTCTTGCGCCTGCATGAGGAACGGCTGAGGCAACAGGCGGAACTGGCATGCGCCGCCTCCGCCGGGCGGACCCATCCGGTGATAGCCCTTTGGCCGGTCGGACTCGTCGCTGCTCTGCGTCGCGCTCTGGTGGACGACGACATCCGCAAGATCGATCGCTTCACCGCCGACTACAACTGCGCCATCGTCGAATGGCCGGCGGCCCCGCGCGATCCCTTTTTCAACGTCAATACGCCGGAAGATCTCGCCGAAGCCGAACGACTCGTTGCAGCGAACCCGGCATAGTGCGGCGTTACTCTGAAACGACTCCCATCGATTGTTGACCGCGCGGGTGCGGACGGTGCGGCGGCGCGGAAGGTTGGAAATGGGCAGTCTTACGGGACCGGCGTACCGGCCGCCCCTCAGCCCGCCTGCCGCGTTTTCTCTTCGTTCATGAAGGAGCGAAGCACGGCGTTCATGCGCGTCTGATAGCCGGCACCCTGGCCCTTGAACCAGTCGATCACATCCTCGTCCAGGCGCACCGATACCAGCCGCTTGCGCACCGGCATGACCGCTTCGGCCTTGAGGTGCCAGTCCTTCGGCACCCGGCTCCAGTCGGGGTCCTCGCGAATGCTCTTCTCGAGATCGGCCTTAGTCATCCGGCGGAGCCGAGCCATGTCGGTCCGGCTCAGCCCGCGCTTGCGCTCGCGGAGCTCAGCCACCGAAAACCTCTTCATAGTGCCTTCTTTCGCCATCTCGCGCCTTCCGCATCGAGATCACACGGAGCACGGATTCTCGCATCGTGAAGATGATAGAGACCGCAATATCGCCGAGTTTGTCGATTGCCATCGATCGGGCCTCTCCGTGCACCTGCCGCGCCGGAACGCAGAGGCAGGGCCCGTCGAGAACCTCGACGGCATCGACAAAATCGAGCCCGTGCTTTTCGATGTTCTTCAACCGCTTGTTCTCGTCCCATTCGACTTCGCTGAAATCCATCGCCAACGTTCCTTTCGATCGGCCGGGCCCGCAAGCTGGCCAAACAACGGAGCCGTGGTCTGCATCTCGTCTCTCCTCTCGGCGATCGCCGTGCGCGCTGCGCCGCGATCGCCAAAATATATCATTAAGAAGTATTTACAGTACGTAGCTACGCCTGGGACCATGAAGCTGCGCCGGGCAAATTGCAAGGGCCTTACGGGTTCGGAAACGGGGAATCAGATCAGGCTGGCATAGGGCAGGAAGTCCACCGCATCGCCGGGCGCGACTGCGGTCACTTCCTCGGCGAGTTCTGCCAGCCCGTCTGTTTCGGTGAGCGAACTCAGAATTCCGGCGCCGTCCTGCGGATGCTTGTGCGCGTCCAGCCGGCCATCTTCGGCGCGGACAAGGCGTACTCTGAGATATTCGCGCCGGCCGCTTTTCTTGCGATAGGTGAAGGCGGCACGCGCCGGTAACGGAACGGGCGGCGCGAGCATCGCCCCGCCGAGGGCGGCAATCAGCGGCCGTGCGACGTGGATGAAGGTGACGAACGCGGCGACGGGATTGCCCGGCAGAGAGATGAGCGGGGTGCCGGCGGCGATTCCCATCGCGACCGGCCGCCCGGGCTTGATGGCAAGGCGCCAGAACACCAGCCGGCCGAGCGCCTCCATCGCCTGGCGCACATGGTCTTCCTCGCCGGTGGAAACGCCGCCGGAGGTCAGCACGAGATCATGCGTCGCCGCCGCGGCCCGTAACGCCGCGGTGATCTCCGCCCGCCCGTCCGGCAGAATCCCGCGATCGGAAACCTCCGCTCCGGTGCGCCTTGCCAGCGCCGCCAGCAGCACGCGGTTGGCATCGTAGAGCTTGGCGGGCGGTAATGGTTGACCCGCTTCGACAACCTCGTCCCCGGTCGAGAACAAGGCCAACCGGATGCGCCGCCTCACCGGCAGGCTGCGAAGACCGAGTGCCGCAGCGAGGGCGACATCCTGGGGGCGGAGTCGTCGCCCTGCCGGCAGCGCTTTGCTTCCCGCCGGCACGTCCTCGCCCCGCTTTCTCGTATTGGCGCCCCGGCGTAATCCGGCTGGCAGGTGCACGAGCCCGGCCGCGTCGGTTGCCACGTCCTCCTGCATGAAGACGGTGTCCGCACCCTCGGGCAAGGGTGCGCCGGTAAAGATGCGTCGCGCCGTGCCGGGCCTCAGACTGGTCCGGTCCGCTTCCCCGGCGGCGACGCGCCCCTCTACCAGCAGCGCCTTCGCATCTGCGAGATCCGCCGCCCGCACGGCATAACCGTCCACCGCCGAGTTGGCGAACGGCGGCAGATCGATGGGCGCGATCACATCCTCCGCCAGCACCCGCCCATCGGCCGAGGAGAGCTCCACCGTCTCGATACCAACGCTCGGTTGCACATTGGCGGCAATGATCCGCATTGCCTCCTCGATCGGCAGCAGCGGCCCGCCGAAGGCGAAGCAGTCATCGGAAAGCTGGGCCATCGAAGATGCCCTTCACTCTCGCCCGGGCCAACGGATCTGCTGGACGGGAAGGGCTTCGGCCAGCACGACCTCGGCGATTCTCTCCACTTCATCGAGGCCCAGAACCGGCACGCGCGCCTCCGGGAACGGCGCGTCGGAGACCACCGCCACGATCGACGGATCGTCAGTGTGAAGCGGCGCCTTTCCGTTTGCCAGGCGGTAGATCTCGAGCTTTGGATGGGGCTCGTGCTTGAATCCCTCTACCAGCACCAGGTCGGCAGGCCCTAAGCGGCGCAGCAATTCCTCGAGCTTCGGCTCCGGCGCGCCACGCAATTCGTGCATCAGTGCCCAGCGATTGGCGGAGGCGACGAGCACTTCGCTCGCGCCGGCCGCCCGGTGCTCCCAGGAATCCTTGCCGGGCTGATCGACGTCGAAGCCGTGATGCGCGTGCTTCAGTGTCGATACCCTCAATCCGCGTTTCACCAGAACGGGAAGTAAGCGGCAGAGGAGCGTCGTTTTGCCGGCCCCATTCCATCCGGCAAGACCGATTATGCGCATCCGGCCGGGATCCGGGCGGTTCGGGACTTGCAAAACATGAGGCTAAAATGGAGGGTTCGGTTGATCGCAGCAAGCTTCCGGCATAGATGAGGGATGGGAGGGGCTTAAGATGAGTCATACCAGTCTGGGTGGCGTGGGGGGCAACGGGGCCTCGCCACCCGAGCTGCACAGATTCCGGCATCCCGGCAGCGGGCGCGGCCAAGCAAGGCCGACGCCAAGAGGGCGCCCGGTCGATCCGCATGCGCGCGATGAGATCGAAGCGCTGCTCGGCGACAGGCCGCGCCGGCGCGACCTCCTGATCGAGCATCTGCATTTGATCCAGGATACAAAAGGGCAACTCTCTGCGGCGCACCTGGCGGCACTCGCCGATCTCATGCGCCTTTCAATGACCGAGGTGTACGAGGTCGCGACCTTCTACGCGCACTTCGACGTCGTGAAGGAAGGAGAGGCGCCGATCCCGCCGCTGACCGTGCGTGTCTGCGACAGCGTGACCTGCGCGCTGTTCGGATCGGAACAGCTTCTGGCCGATCTCAGAAAACGCCTCGGCGCCGATGTGCGCGTGGTGCGCGCGCCCTGCGTCGGGCTGTGCGATCAGGCCCCGGCGGTCGAGGTCGGGCACCATTTCCTGCACCACGCCGATGTCGGCGTGGTCGAACAGGCGGTAAAGGCCGGCCAGCATCACCCCGCGATCCCGCCTTACATCGATCATGCCGCCTACGTCGCAGGCGGCGGCTATGCGCTGCTGGAACGCCTTCGCGCCGGCGGATTGACCTCCGAAGCGGTCTTGAAGGTGCTGGACGATGGCGCTCTGCGCGGTCTCGGTGGCGCTGGCTTTCCCACCGGGCGCAAATGGCGCTCGGTTCTCGGTCAGCCGGCGCCGCGGCTGATGGCGGTCAACGCCGACGAAGGCGAGCCCGGGACGTTCAAGGATCGCCATTTCCTCTACAGCGACCCCCACCGCGTGCTCGAAGGCATGCTGATCGCCGCGCATGTCGTCGAGGCAACCGACATCTACTTCTACCTGCGCGACGAATATCCGATCGGCCAGGAGATCCTGCGCCAGGAACTGCCGAAACTCCTGCCCGGCGGCCCGCGCGTCTATCTGCGCCGCGGGGCCGGCGCCTATATCTGCGGCGAGGAATCCTCGATGCTGGAGAGCATCGAGGGCAAGCGCGGCCTGCCGCGCCAGAAGCCACCCTATCCGTTCCAGGTCGGGCTGTTCGGGCGCCCGACCCTGATCAACAACGTGGAAACCCTCTATTGGGTGCGCGACCTGCTCGAGAAGGGCGCCGCCTGGTGGACCGGCCATGGCCGCAACGGCGGGAAGGGGCTGCGCAGCTACTCGGTTTCCGGACGTGTGCGGGATCCGGGTGTGAAGATTGCGCCGGCCGGCGTCACCGTCCGTGAGTTGATCGAGGAATTCTGCGGCGGCATGCAACCGGGGCACCGCTTCGCGGCCTATCTGCCTGGCGGCGCGTCGGGCGGCATTCTTCCCGCCGCGATGGCCGACATCCCGCTCGATTTCGGCACGCTCGAAAAATACGGCTGCCTGATCGGCTCTGCCGGCATCGTCGTGCTGTCCGACAAGGACGACGTGAAGGAAGCGGCGCGCAACCTGATGCGCTTTTTCGAGGATGAGAGCTGCGGCCAGTGCACGCCTTGCCGATCCGGCACCGAGAAGGCGCGCATCCTGATGGAACGGCCGGTCTGGGACCGGGAGTTGCTCGCCGAACTCTCGGAGGTGATGCGTGAGGCCTCGATCTGCGGCCTTGGCCAGGCGGCACCCAACCCGGTCGATTGTGTGATCCGTTATTTCCCTGAAGCGTTCGCGAATGGAGGAGCCAGGTCATGAGCGAGCCGATTCTGTTCGAACTGGACGGGCGCCAGGTGGAGGCCCGTCCGGACGAGACGATCTGGCAGGTCGCCAACCGGCTGGGAACCGAGATCCCGCATCTCTGCTACGCCCCGGAGCCAAGCTATCGGGCAGACGGCAATTGCCGCGCCTGCATGGTGGAGATTGAAGGGGAACGTGTGCTGGCACCTTCCTGCACCCGCAAGCCCACCTCCGGCATGCGTGTCAGGAGCGCCACGGAACGCGCGAAGAAGGCGCGCCGGATGGTGATGGAACTGCTGATCGCCGATCAGCCTGAGCGCGCAACATCCCACGATCCGACATCGAAGTTCTGGACCTGGGCCGACCGCCAGGAGATCTCGGAAAGCCGCCTTCCGCACAGCGATCGCTGGGCACCAGATCCCAGCCACCCGGCGATGCGCGTCAATCTCGATGCGTGCATCCAGTGCAATCTCTGCGTGCGCGCCTGCCGCGAGGTGCAGGTGAACGATGTCATCGGCATGGCCTTTCGTGGCGCGGGCAGCAAGATCGTGTTCGACATGGACGACCCGATGGGACAGTCCACCTGCGTTGGCTGCGGCGAATGCGTGCAGGCCTGTCCGACTGGTGCACTCATGCCGGCGGCCTATCTGGACGAGAAGGGGACTCGCATCGCCTGGCCGGACCGCACGGTGGACAGCATGTGCCCCTATTGCGGTGTCGGCTGCCAGGTGAGCTACCACGTGAAGGATGAGAAGCTGGTCTACGCAGAAGGGCGGGACGGACCGGCAAACCACAAGCGCCTGTGCGTCAAGGGCCGCTTCGGCTTCGACTATATCCACCACCCGAACCGGCTGACGAAGCCGCTGATCCGGCGCGACGGCGTTGCGAAGAATGCCCTCGATCAGGTGGACCCCGCCAACCCCTTCACCCACTTCCGTGAGGCGACCTGGGAGGAGGCGCTGGATCGCGCCGGCGGCGGGCTCAAGCAGATCCTCGATCGTCACGGCCCGGCATCACTCGCCGGCTTCGGCTCGGCAAAGGGAACCAACGAGGAAGCCTACCTCTTCCAGAAGCTGGTGCGCACCGGTTTCGGGTCCAACAATGTCGATCATTGCACGCGGCTCTGCCATGCTTCCTCCGTCGCCGCGCTGATGGAGGGGATCAATTCCGGTGCCGTCACCGCACCGTTCGCGGCGGCGCTGGATGCCGAGGTGATCATCGTGATCGGTGCCAATCCGACCGTGAATCATCCGGTCGCCGCGACCTTCTTCAAGAACGCGGCCCAGCGGGGCGCCAAGCTGATCGTCATGGATCCGCGCTACCAGGGTCTGTCGCGCCACGCCCTGCACCACCTGGCCTTCAAGCCGGGCACCGATGTCGCGCTCTTGAACGCGCTCATCCATACGATCATCGAGGAAGGCCTCACCGATCAGCAGTATATCGCCGCCTGGACTGAGGGCTTCGACGAACTGAAGGCGCGGATCAAGGATTTCCCGCCGGAAAAGATGGCCGAGGTGTGCGGCATTCCGGCTACGACGCTGCGCGAGGTGGCACGGCTTTATGCGCGCTCGCGTGCCTCGATCATCTTCTGGGGTATGGGCATCAGCCAGCACATTCACGGCACGGACAATGCGCGCTGCCTGATCGCGCTGGCGATGATCACGGGCCAGATCGGCCGCAAAGGTACCGGGCTGCATCCGTTACGAGGTCAGAACAACGTCCAGGGTGCATCGGATTCCGGCCTGATTCCGAATGTCTATCCCGACTATCAGCGGGTCACCGATCCTGAGCTCCGCGCGCTCTTCGAGCAGCGCTGGAATACCAAGCTCGACCCGAAGGTGGGCCTGACCGTGGTCGAGATCGTGCACGCGATCCACGCCGGCACCATCCGCGGCATGTACATCCTGGGCGAGAACCCGGCGATGTCCGATCCCGACCTCAGCCATGCCCGCGAGGCGCTGGCCAAGCTCAAGCATCTCGTCGTGCAGGATCTCTTCCTCACCGAAACCGCCTGCTATGCCGACGTCGTGTTGCCCGCCTCGAGCTTCGCCGAGAAGTCCGGCACTTTCACGAATACCGACCGGCGCGTGCAACTGGTGCGGAAGGTGATCGCCTCTCCGGGCGAGGCGCGCCAGGACTGGTGGGTCATCCAGGAGATCGCCCGGCGCATGGGGCTTGACTGGAACTACTCGGGCCCGGCCGAGGTCTATGCCGAGTTGGCCTCGACCATGCCCTCCCTCAACAACATCACTTGGGAGAGGCTGGAGCGCGAGGGTGCGGTCACCTATCCCGTCGATGCGCCGGACAAGCCGGGCAACGAGATCATGTTCGCGGCCGGTTTCCCGACCAAGAGTGGGCGCGCCAAGATCGTGCCGGCCAAGGTTCTGCCGCCCGACGAGTTGCCGGACGACACCTATCCGTTGGTACTGACGACCGGTCGTGTCCTCGAGCATTGGCACACCGGTGCCATGACCCGCCGCGCCAGCGTGCTCGATGCGCTGGAACCCGAGGCGGTTGCCGTGATGGCGCCGCGCGAGATGCACCGTATGGGGCTCGCACCTGCCGACATGATCCGTCTCGAAACGCGTCGTGGCGTGATCGAACTCAAGGTGCGCGCCGACCGGGACGTCCCCGAGGGCATGGTATTCATGCCGTTCTGCTATGCCGAAGCAGCCGCCAATCTGCTCACCAACCCGAATCTCGATCCCTGGGGCAAGATCCCGGAATTCAAGTTCTGCGCTGCACGCGTGACCCGCGCGGAGGCCCTGGCAACCGCCGCCGAATAGTACCCCGATTTCGCCGAATCTCGCCCTCTGGCAGAGCGGCCGGAGAGCGGGGCTGTGCGCGGGCCGCGATACGCCGGGAGCGGATTCTGCGCCGCCCCTTGCACCGAAACACGTTTCGCTGCTTGCAATGTTTCACGCTCTTGGAGTAAAGTCTCTGCCAATGCGATTCTACCGAATCGCTGATGTGCCTGCCATTGTCGAGACGGACTTCCCCGCCCTCGCAACCTTCTGTCGCCTTTGAATCATCGCCCGCCGCAACCCGTTCCGCTTGATGGCGAAAATCGCCTCAGACTGCCACTGTGCACAACGGTGCGCGCACTTGGTGCGCGGTACGAAGCAATCGGGCTCTGCTTGAGCGCGTCGGGCAATGGGAGGATCTTCGCTTTGCATTCGAATTCCCAGGCGAATTCGGATCGAGTGGCGCACCAGACGTACGCCATGAAACAAAGCGATGCGCGGACAAGGGGCGTCATCGGTCATCGGGGGTACCAGCGACATGAGTGAATAACGCGCGTCGGCGGGACCTTCACCGGCATGCCAGGCGGCGGGCTGACTGCATGCGCCGCCATCACGTCAAACCGAACCGCACTATCCACTAGGAGGAGGCGAAAAAACCATGAATGAAGTCCACCTTGCGTCGTCAGCCTATCTGCCGATCGCACTCGGGTTCTTTGGGCTCGGAACCGGCTACATGATCTACTTCCCTCAGGAGCTCTTCGGATATCCCAAGCGGGATCAGGCTGTGGATCTCAGCACCGGAATGTGGGGAATCTGGTTGCCGGGGTTCTGTCAGTTCATGACAGGGACCTACTTGTTCATCGGCCTGACCTGGTTCCAGGTCTTCAAAGGCCCACCGCTCTACATGGCGGCGCTGGCGTTCTCGGCGTATGGCATCCACTGGTTTGCAATCGGCTACAACCGGATGAAGGGTGGCGACGCACGACCGAGTGCATTCATGGCCTTCGCCTTCCTGCTCATATCCATACTCGGGGCGATGGTTTTCTTCATTGCATCGGACTGGCCGGTTGGAGTGCTGTTCCTCGGCCTATGCGCCATCTATCTCTCCGACATGTTTGCATGCGTGAAAGTGATCTATCCGTTCAGCGAAAGGTGCCTCGGCTTCTCCCATCTCGTTACCGGGCTGTGGCTGCTGTACCTGATGTTTGCAACAGTGCTGAACATCTCCAGCGGCTTTCATCTGGCGCTATAGCAGCGGCACGTCTTCCTCGTCTGGCTGCGCCTGGCCGCAGCCTGATGCGGGAGACCCGGCATCCCAGGGAGCCGCCGAAGCACTTCGCTTCGGCGGCCTCTTGCGCCTGGAGCGCATGGTACCGCATGTGACCGCAGAGCGGAGTGTCTCTCGTCGGGCGTCTTTGGATGCGGACCCAAAAGCGCGCCGGTAACCACGCGCGAAGCAGCAGCGAAAAGGGGCTTGAACAAGGCCGCCATGCTGGGTTAGTCTGATCATTACGAAACGCGTCACCATACGCGTTCCGAGGCTAGGGTGATGGAGTCCGCCACTTTCGCCGTCTAGGCTGATGACTCCTGCCATGTCTTCCTCGGTCCATCACGGGGCCGAGGAGGGTGATGGAGGAGTTGTATGGTCGGGCCCATCCTGAGGCGCCAGCCTGGGGCGTTGAGCGCGCGTCGCGGTCGGTTCGTTTACAATGCGATCCTGCCGGTACCGCTGACTCCCCTCGGCCGAGCAGCGGATAAGCCCTGACCCATGCTCGTCCACATCGGCTACAACCTGCTGCAAGTCGCGGTGGTGATCGGATTCGCTCCACTGGTGGAGGGAGTGCTGGCGCGGCTCAAGGAACTCGTTCAGTCGAAGCGCGGGCCGAGCATCTTCCAGCCGTACCGTGACCTCGCCAAGCTCCTTTGCAAGGACGAAATCGTCTCCCGCCGCAGCTCGTGGATCTTTCGCACTGCTCCGTACGTTGCCTTCACGGCGCCGGTCTTCGTCGCCCTCCTGATCCCCGTACTGACGCGATACCCGCTCTTCTTCGCCTTCATGGGCGATATGCTGGGGGTCGGGTTCGTGCTCGCATTCGGTGGCTTCTTTGTCGCGCTCGCGGCCGTGGATAGCGGCAATCCCTACGGACCCATGGGCGCCAGCCGCACGCGCATGGTCGGATTCCTGACCGAGCCCGTATTCCTGATCGTCTTCATGATCATTTCGCTCGTCGCAGGATCCACCATTCCCTACATCGTGCAGAGCGAGTGGATTCGCTCTCCGGCCGCGTTCTTTGCACCGTGGCACGTGCTCCTGGTGATTGCGTTCCTGCTGCTGATCCTCGCGGAGGACGGACGCTTGCCGGTCGATAGCGCGAGCGGCCATTTCGAGCTGGCGATGATCGAGAAATCGAAGTCCCTGGAATACTCCGGTCGGGGTGCGGCACTCATGAAGTGGGGCGGCGCGATGAAGCTGTTCGTCCTGATGGTCGTCTTCCTCAATGTGCTGGTCACCCCGTGGGGCCTGGCCGGCCCCGCGGACACATCGCTCGCGGGTGTTCTCCTCGCCGTGCCGCTTGTGCTGTTGAAGATGCTGATCTTCCTGGTCGTATTGGTCGTGATCGAATCCTCGCTTGCGAAGCTCCGCCTGTTCCGGATCTCGGAATTCACCGGTGCAGCCTTCGTCATCGCCGTGGTGGCGATGGTTTCCCGCCTGTTCGCCGCTTAGCCGATCATATGCAAGCGCCCTCGACATCTCTGCTTCTCAGTATCGAAGCGCTGGCCAGCGGGCTTTTCCTGCTCACGGCGCTCGGAACGGTTGCGGCACGCCAGCTTCTCACCTGCTTCCATCTCTTCGTCTGGCAATCCATCCTCCTCAGCGCCTCGGCGGCACTGCTCGGGCTCGCCCTCTCTTCACCGCATCTCCTGGCCGTGGCTGCCATCACGCTCGCCACCAAGACCATGCTGATTCCCTGGCTGCTGAGAAAGACCGTGCATGACGAGGTGTACCGCATTCGGGAGATCGACCAGGTTCTCAACATCCCGACCTCGCTCCTGCTGGCGCTTGTCTTGGCAGGCGTCGGTTACGTCTTTTTTGTCGAGATGCTGCGGGGCATTGCGGTTCCGGCCTATGCCCTGGTCAATCTGCCGATCGGCGTCGCGGTGCTGCTGCTCGGTGCATTGACCCTCACGGTTCGTCGTGAGGCCGTCGCTCAGCTCTTAGCCCTGCTGGTGGCTGAGAACGGGGTATTCTTCGCCGGCATCGCAATCGTTCCCAACCTGCCTGCGATCGCCGAATTGGCGGCGGCGGTGGATGTTCCGGTCTATACGCTCGTGGTTGGCCTCCTCACACGGCGGATCCACAGCGAATTGGGCACGACAATGGTCGGCCGGTTGACCGCTCTCAGGGAGGATTAGCCCCATGCTGCTGGCCGCGATCCTGCTGGTCCCTGTCTGCATGAGCCTCGTCGTGCTCGTTTCACCGTTGCGACGGTGGGCCGGTTGGCTGACGGTGCTTGCCATGGCCGCCACACTCGCACTGGCCGCGGCAGCAGTGCAGGCGACCCTGGGGAGCGGGGCGGTCTCGGGCGCGGCCGGATGGCTCGTCTGCGATGGGCTCGGCGCACTGATCGTAGTACTCGTCGCATTCGTGGCCTTCACGGCAGCGGTCTATTCCAACGGCTACCTGCGCCGGCGGGCGTCGCATGCCCTGAGCGATGATGGGGGGAGCTATTACCCCCTCTTCAACATCTTCGTCGCATCCATGCTGGCGGTGCCGCTGATGGCCAACGTCGCGCTGCTGTGGGTGGCGCTCGAGCTGACGACCCTGCTTTCGGCGTTTCTGGTCGGCTTCGAGAGCACGCCCGAAGCGTTGGAGGCGGCGTGGAAATACGCGATCCTGACCACCCTTGGTGCCATCATCGCGCTGCTCGGTGTCCTGATCCTCTACTGGGGGACACGTATCGCCGGCGAGCAGGCATTCACATGGAACGAACTGATCGCCGCGGCCCCAGCGATGCCGCCGTCGCTGGTTTGGCCTGCATTCCTGCTGATCCTGATCGGCTTCGGCACCAAGGTCGGCCTGGTGCCAATGCACACCTGGCTTCCGGACGCGCATAGCCAGGCGCCGTCACCGATCTGTGCGCTGCTTTCGGGTGTCGAAGTTGCGACGGCGCTCTACGTCATCCTGCGGCTCTTCGCCGTCTTGAACCGTGTTCCCGGTTCCGAAGCCGGCCCATGGTTCATCGTCTTTGGAGTGCTTTCGGTTGGCGTGGCGACGATTCTCATGGTCCAGGTTCGGGACTACAAGCGAATGTTCGCATTTTCAACCGTCGAGCACATGGGGATCATTCTGCTCGCCGTCGGTATCGGTAGCGTCGATGCGCGCTTCGCAGCGGCCTATCAGATCACCGCTCATGCGCTCGCCAAGTCGTTCTGCTTCTTTGCTGCGGGCCTGATCGTTCTGGCGCTCGGCGAACAGCGGATCGCCGCCGTCAAGGGGCTGGGGCGCCGAGCGCCAGTTGCCGCTGTCCCCTTCCTTGCCGGTGCCCTTGCCATCACCGGGATGCCCCCTTCCGCGGTCTTTGCGAGCGAGTTGCTGATCCTCAAGGCGGGTCTGGCCCGCGGACAATATCTCGTCGTCGGCTTCCTCGCACTGTTCATCGTCATCGGCTTTGCCGCCATCATGCGGCACGCGACGCGGATGACTTTCGGCAAAGAGGTCGATATGGCCGAGGCGCCCGTCGGCCGGCCCTGGTCGGCTGGCGCTGCGCCCGCCGCCTGCCTCACAGCACTGGTGATCACGGCAATACCGCTGGTGGCGTTAGGACTTTGCATGCCGGCCGGACTTGCCGGGCTGCTCAATCTGGCCGGCACGGCGATGGGCCGGTGAGGCCGGAGCCATGGACGAAAGCATCGCTGCCCCCGTGAGCAGTCCCTCCGCATGGGCTGCCTTCGGTGATGAAATCTGGCAAGGGCGAGTGCGCGTCGAGCAGGTCGGCAGTACGAACGTGCTTCATTGCGCTGTCGACAAGCTGGCAGCTCTTTGCGAGCGGCTGATGAGCAGCGGAGAGCATATGTTCGCGACACTCGTCGTCGAAGACGAGGGTGCACAGTTGCTTTTGACCTATGTTTTTTATCCGGTCAAAGGCGGTGCGTTCACGCACGTCGTCATCCGCCAGCCGATCTCGAAGCTGCACGTACCCTCGATTGCCGCGACGGTTCCGGCCGCGGACTGGCACGAGCGCGAGGCGGCGGACCTGTTCGGACTGGCCTTCGACGGGCATCCGCGCCTTGGCGCCTTCGTTCTGCACGACGGCTGGCCGGAAAGCGCCCAACCCATGCGGCGCGAGTTCGACATTCACGATCGGACTTCGGTGCCCAGCAGGCGTGACGTTCCCGAGCCGAACCGGAGCCTCGATGCGCCGGGCTCCTTCTCGATGCCAGTCGGTCCCGTCTTTTCCGACCTCGCAGAATCGGCACATTTCCGGATCGAGACACTGGGTGAGGATGTGAGCCGGATCGCAGTCCGGTTCTTCTACAAATACCGCGCCGTCGAGAAGCTCGCCGAGGGGCAACCGCTCGATCGGGTCTTGCTGCTGGCGGAGCGGTTCTCCGGCGCGGCGGCCTTTGCTCATGGCCTCGCCTTCTGCCAGGCCGTCGAAGACATCGCCCACGTCACGGTTCCGGCACGCGCCATGGTGCTGCGTGCCATACTGGCGGAGCTCGAGCGGCTGCGCAGCCACGCCGCAACCATCACCGGTATTTGCAATTCGACTGCGCTGGCTGTGGCGACCAGCCAGGCGGCGATGATCGAAGAGGACCTGCTCAGGCTCTCCGCGTTTGTAACCGGGCACCGCTACCTATTCGGGATGCTCACTCCCGGTGGGCTCGCCATCGATCTTCCCGATGAACTTTGCCGGCAGACCGCGGCGCAGGCGGAAATGATCGCCCGTCACATGGCGCGGCTGCATCGGCTGCTGCGCCAGTCGAGCAGCTTTCTCGACCGGCTGGAGGAGGTGGGCGCAACTTCCAGCGCGGCGGCTGCGCTGCTCGGACTGGTCGGGCCGGTTGCCCGCGCGTCCGGGGTTGCACGGGATATCAGGGCCCTGTTTCCCTACGCTGCCTACAGAGAATATCCGCCGCAAGTTCCGATCGAGATGCAGGGCGACGGCTACGCCAGGCTCAGAGTTTTTTTTCGCGAGGCGGCGGAGTCGGCAGCACTGATGGCGCGACTGGCCGCCCGGATTCCCGACGGAGCGGTCTCTCTCGCCGATATCGCGCTTTGCCAGGGTGCTGCGCTTGGCGCCGTCGAGGCACCACTCGGCGCCGCGTTCCATTGGGTTCGCCTCGGCGCGGACGGCCGTGTGCTGCGCTACCACATCACTCCACCCTCGTTCGCCAACTGGCCCGGTTTCCAGTTCGCGGCAGAGGAATTCGCGTTCCAGGACTTTCCGATCATTCTCGCGACATTCGGCCTCTCCAACGCTGAATGTGACCGTTAGGAATCGGCGATGACGCAATGGGTCTGGGAAGGTCTGACGAGCGGGATCCGGACCACCCGCTATCCCGCACGCGAGGAACGCGCCCCCGGCGTTTCACCGGGGCGGCCGCGTGCACGACAAGGGCACGAGGCCAGCCGCAACGCCGTGGCGAGCGGCTGCCCGACCGATGCCATTACCGCCGGCGAAGACGGAAGCTCCATCGATTACCGGCACTGCGTCCACTGCTTCCGCTGTTCGCGAACCACTTCCCCTGCCGTCGATTGGGAATCCGGTTACGAATGGGCCGCCGAGTCTGAAATGGCCCGGGTTGCACATCGGCTCGGCCACTTCTTCCGTCGCTCGCTCAATATTCGTTTCGTCGATGCCGGCGCATGTGGCGCCTGCATGGGCGAGGTACGACAGGTCAATAATCCCTATTACAACATGCACCGGCTCGGCTTCTTTCTCACGCCGACGCCGCGCAACGCCGATATCCTGCTGGTCGCGGGCCCGGTCACGCTCCCGATGCAGCAGGCGTTGCGCGACACCTACGAGGCCATGCCGCCGCCCAAGCGCGTGGTGGCCATGGGGGTATGCGCCCTTTCGGGCGGCGTATTCGGAAGAGGCGCGGCTGTGGCAGGCGGCCTGAACGATGTGCTGCCGGTGGATGTGATGATTCCCGGTTGTCCGCCGCCGCCACTTGCCATTCTCCACGGGCTCCTCGTGGCCGTCGAGCGGAAGCCGCCCCAGCCCCTGATTTCCCTCTCTGGCGGACCTTCTCGGTGAACGCCATCCAGATTTCGCTTGTCGCGTACTTCGTGCTTGCGGCAGCGGGCGCGATCGCCGCGATGCTGGTTTCTGCGGAGCGCAATCCGCCGGTTCTCGCGGCCCTGGGTGCCGCCTCTTCGGTGGCGCTGATCGCCGCCGGCGGAACCGGCCTCGTCGCGGACACGCCGGCCACCTTTGCCGCCTGGCAGTTCTTACCTTTCGGGACAATCCGTTTCGGAGTCGACCCTCTGTCGGCACTGTTCGTTCTCATCACCGGCGCGGTTGCGCTTCCTGTTTCCATCTTCTCCTGCGCTTATCTCCGGCGCTACCAGGAGGAATACAGTCTCGGCTATTTCGGCCTGCTGTACCACTTGTTCCTGGCTGCCATCGTACTCGTGCTGCTCACGCGCGACGTCTTCTCGTTCCTGGTCGCCTGGGAGCTGATGTCGGTTCTGAGCTATCTGCTCGTCACCTATGAAAGCAACCGTGACGATGCGGCGCAGGCTGCCTTCGTCATGCTTGCCATGAGCGAGGCGGGGATGATCCTTGCTGCGGGTGCCCTTCTGCTGCTTGCCAACGGTGCGGGATCGACCGATTTCGCAGCGATCCGCACGAGTGCCCAAGGACTTGATCCGGGCATCCGCTGGGCCGTCTTCCTGCTCTCCTTCATCGGATTCGCCGTGAAGGCCGGGCTCGTTCCGGTCAATAGCTGGCTGCCACGGGCCCATCCGGTGGCGCCGACGAACGTCTCGGCGCTGCTTTCGGCAGTGATGGTCAATCTTGGAATCTACGGGATCGTGCTCGTCAACCTCCGCCTGATGCCACCGAGCGGCACGGTGCCCGGTGCAATGATGCTGGCGGTGGGCAGCGTTTCTGCGCTGATCGGGATTCTCTACGCCACGATCGAATCCGATTTGAAACGGCTGCTTGCGCACAGCACGATCGAGAACATGGGAATCGTGGCCGCCGTTCTCGGCGCGGCGATGGTTTTTCTGGCCGACGGTGACGACCTGCCGGCTGCGCTTGCCCTGGTCGCGGCTCTCTATCACCTGACGAATCATTCGCTTTACAAGGCGCTGCTGTTCACCGGCACCGGCGCTGCTCAGACCGGAAGCGGAACACGTGACCTCGACCGGATGGGCGGCCTGATCCGCGGTATGCCGGCGACAACGCTCTTTTTCCTCGTTGGCTCCCTGGCAATTTCGGCACTTCCACCGTTCAACGGGTTCGTCAGCGAATGGCTCGTACTGCAAACGATCCTCCGCTCCGTCGTCATCGCATCGAAGCCGCTCCGCCTCATTTTCGCGCTCTCCGGAGCTTTGCTCGCACTCACCGCAGGGCTTGCGATCACCTGCTTCGTCAAGGTGTTCGCCATGGGCTTCCTGGGCATTCCGCGCTCGCGCGAGGCGGCGCGAGCTAGCGAGGCACCGGTGGCGATGCGCGTGGCGATGGGCCTTTTTGCCGCTGCATGCTTCCTGCTCGGGATCTTGCCGACGTACATGATTCCGATCCTTGACCACGTTGTTCGCGAGCTGGGGGGATCGAGCGCCACCGCCGCGCTGGTTCCGCCGTTCTTCCAGGTCGGCGTAGGCGGCGGCCACGGGTTGAGTGCCGCATTCGTGAGCGACTTCCACGCGATCGGCGCTCAGGCAGGAAAGGAGCTGATACCGGGGCGCGGGTTGGTGGTCCTGCTGCGGGGAGGCGCGAGCAATCCGGTCGTGTTCGCGATTTCGCCTGCTTACTCCGTGGTCGTGTTTCCCATCCTGCTTGGGCTGGTCTTCGCCATCTTCCGGTTGCTCACGCGCGGGCGGCGAGTGGCCCGCCGCGCCGTCTGGGCCGGCGGGCTGGCCCACTTCGCCCCCGCACTCACCTATACGGCCACCGGTTTTGCCAACCCGGTGCGCGTCATCTTCCAGGCGGTGCTTCGGCCCACCGTGAATGAGCAGACGATCGAAGAGATGCCCGCGTTTTTTCGACCCGCGGTACGTCGCGAACTGCGGGAGATCCACGTCGTGGACCGGCTGTTGCTCGGTCCGGCAGCCATGTGTCTCAGGGGCCTGGGCAATACGCTGAGACGCATGCACAGCGGCTCGGTCAATCTTTATGCGGTCTACGTGCTGGCGACCCTGCTCGTTGCATTCGCGATCTGGGCAGGAATCCGGTGAGACAAAGGTGTCGGAGGTGAACGCGATCACCGTTTGCAGAAGAGGAGCCGATGACGCTTCGCCGAGGGTGCCCGTGAGCGCCGGGCACAGCCGTGCCGCAGGGAGATGACGTGATGCCAGACGAGCCTACGGTCGCGGCGGTCCGGGTGTTCGTCCCGGAGGCCAGCCACAGCACGCGCCAGAGGCAACTCCAGGTGGTTCTCAGTTTGCTTCGGGACCAGCTCCGCGTGCGTGGTCTGACAATCGTCGCCGGCGTGCAAGGGATCGGGCACGGCGGCGCCGCCCCGATCGCGACTGTGGGCGACGTTCCTGAACGCGATCAGAACCCGCCGATGATCATCGAGTTCTTCGACGAGCCGGCTGCTGCGGATGCGGCACGGCGAATGCTGCGGGACATGCTACCGGAGTGCCCGACGGTTTGCTGGCAAGCCAGCACCGATAGTGCGGTGCTGGCAAAAGCCAGCCAACCCACGGCAGAAGTCCAGCAGCGCCGAGCACCGACTGATCAGGCAGGCGGCGGGGGAGACGAAACGGAATGCGGTGGCTCTCCCGCATCCCAGGATGCGCCAGCCGGAACAGTCATCGCAGAGCAGAAAAAGGACGGCACGTTTCGCCCTCCCCAGTGGATGGATGCCATGCTATCCGACCTGTTCCGAGAGGAGCATGCGAATCTGCTTGTCGACAGGGAGGACAACGCAGCAGCGATTCTTCAACGAATAGCACTCGCCCCGCAATGCGAGCAGATGTGGGAGGACATCAGATCTGGCCGCGGCTTCTACCGGGGGGATGGGCCGATACCGCAGATACTCGATCCAAAGGTACGAAGTGAGCTGAAGAAAGATGAGACGATTCGTGCGTACGTTGAGAAGCTGGAGGGTTGGCTCGCACGCCTTCCCGACCCCGTCCCCTTGATCCGTGCGTACGGCTTCGCTCACGTGGCCGCAGAGGCGGCGCAGATTGCCGACCTTCCGATCGGATCACCCAGCGCCGAGACGCTTGCCGCCGGTGGAGTGTTGCCCGTCGACTCCTCCATCAGCACGATACGGGAAGCCAAGCGATGGATGCGCTCGAGAGTGGAAGCTCGGGTCGGACCGCAACGTGGACCTGTGCTTCACTGCCCCACCGAACGCGCGCGCGAGGAATGCCTGGTCTTCTTTGTGCAGGGAATCCTGATGAGAGAAGTCGGAGCTGTTCATCAACCCACCATTGCCGCGCTGGCGAGTGCCGCGCTCGGCACCCGTGTGAACATGTGGAAGCTGAGGATAATCCTGGATCGGCTCAAGAAACGGCAGGGGAGAGTGAGGATCGCCTGACCCGCATCGCCATACCATCATTTCCTGCTCACTCTCGCGATCCGGGGGATTCGTCGGAAAGGTCCTTCTGCCGTTAGCCGCATTCGGTGTCGTTTACCTTTTCATGGCCGGAGATTGGCCGGTTGGCCCGCTCTTCATCGGTCTCTTCTTCATCTCCCTCTCCGGCATGTTTGCATGCGTCAAGGCAATGTACCCGTTCAGCGAAAGACCACCCGGCTTCTTTCAGCCGATCACCGGCTTGCGGCGGGTGTACCGGACCTGGGTGACAGCACGGAAATGTCGGGTCCGACGGTCGTTATTCGGGATCCTCGCGCGTCCGCGTTCGCTCACGCAAATAGTCCTCGGTCGTACGTGGCGGCGGGCGGAGCGGCGCCGCATGTGGGTCAAACCCTTCGTTGATCACTGCCTCGGCGCGACAGTCCTCGCACATTTGCAGCACACGTAGCCGCTTCTGTCCCTCCGCCCCCGCGAACATCCAGTGTCGATCCGACAATCTCGAGACCACTCGCTCAATACTGCTTCTGGTCCCGAACGGCTTCCCGCAGGCGATGCAGCAGAGGGGCTCCTCCTCCTTGATCACGCGGCGGTCATTGCGCCACGCAGCGAAATCGAGCTGCGGTTTGAGCCTGATCACCTTCTCCGGGCAGGTGGCGGCGCAGAGACCGCATTGCACGCAGAGGCTTTCGGTGAAGCGCAACGCCGGACGCTCAGGATGATCGGTGAGCGCGCTCGTGGGGCAGGCACTAACACAGGAGAGGCAGAGTGTGCATCTTTCCGCATCCACCGCCAGCCCGCCGAATGGCGCCCCAGCAGCGAGCGGCACGACATCGCTCGGATCCGGAGCGACGCGATGGAGCTCACGCATTGCGAAGACCAGCATCTCCCGCTTGCCGCCGATCGGCAGGAAGCTGGCGGCAGCGCGCGCACGGGTCGCGGACGCGTAATCGTCGAGCGCGGCTCTCAGCGAGTCGGGGTCGTCGGTTTCGATCACCGATACGATCCCGCTGCCGTAGCCAAGGCCGCGCAGAATCGCTCCCGCCGTATCGGCAAGCTGAGTGAGCGCGGCGATGTCGTGCCGGGGCTTGGCGCGGAGGAGGAAACGCACGCCCGCCGCACCGTAGGCAAACAAGGCGGCAACCGCTTCGAGCCCTACCGAGGTCACTTCGTTGACCGCGACCGGCAACACGTTCGCGGGCAGCCCGCCGGCGAAGCGAGAAAGTGCGTCGATCAGCGGCTCGCCGTGATCGCGATCATGAAACAAGACAAACCCGTTCGTGCCGCCGGCAGCCGCATAGGCGAGCATCATCGCGCGCAGCTTGCGCATGAGAGCGTCGGCCGGTGGCAGCGTGTAGCCTGCCGCGCCCGTGGGGCAAACCGATGCGCAACTGCCGCAGCCGGCACAGATTTGCGGGTTGATGGCAACATGATCGCCTGCCGGACTGATGGCGCCGGTCGGGCAGAGATCGAGGCAGCGGGTGCAGCCGGTTATGCGCGAACGCGAATGGGCGCAGAGGTCATCCGCGAAAGCGATGAAGCGTGGTTTGTCGAACGTGCCGACGAGATGAGACGCCTCGAAAATCGCGCGCTCGACGGCAACTGCGTCGCGTGGATCGGCGTGCAGATAGCCGGGGCGGAGAGTACCGGCAGGAAACAGCGGCGCGCCGCCGGAAAGATCGACAATGAGATCAGAGTGCGAGATCGCGCCGTCCCGGCTTGGGCCGAAAACAAGCCGTTCCCGCGACGATGGCGCCGGCCTGGCGAAATCGTCGATGCGCAACTCGAATGCGCCGAGATGCCCGCTGGCCCCGGCGATCGTGCCCCGGACCACGGGAAAATCGCGTGCGCGCGGCGGCACCACCGCCTGCGGCCGGCTGAGCAGGACGGTGATATCGAGATGATCGGCAAGTCGGCGCCCTGCCTCGAGTGCGACCTCGTCGCGGCCGTAGATGAGGGCCACGCCGCGGCTCTCCATGGTGACCTGGGACGCCGCCGGGAGAGGCTCGGCGGTGGCGGCAAAGAGAGCGGCCATCTTCGGTCCTGCCTTGCCGCCTTCGGCAGACCAGCCGGCTGTCTCCCTCACATTGGCGAACAGAACCTGGCCGCCGGCGCCCAATTCCTCGGCCAACTCCGTGAAAAGCCGCAACTCCTGCGTGCAGCCAACCGTCACCGGCCTGCCGGCTGCGAGCAGTGACTTCAATCGCTCGAGTTCCCGCCCGCAAAGCTGCTCGGCAGTGTGAAGGTCACCGCCGCAGCCCTTCGCAAGAGCCTGCTTGTCGAGCGACATGGTTGCCTCGCAGGAGCAGGCAATCACGGCGCGTTGCGCGTCCGGCATCGGTTGATCACCCCGGCGGAGGAGGCTCAGCCCCTGCGCGCTTCTTGTTCCGGTTGTGGTTAGATGTTAGCATCAAAATGGTCCACGCGGACAGCAATTTGTAGCGGCTCTCAGGGCAGTCGAAGGGGCGCTTCCATCGTGCCTGATGTCTCCTCGTCGCTCGACCTTCCGCCCTCTTACAGGCTTGTTGCGCTGCGGGAGGCGGGCGACGCATATGCCTATGCATGTCACGTTGCCGCCGCGGCGGGTGCCGGAACATTCGTGTGGGTCAGGCGATTCGATCTCTTGGAAATCGCCGTCGTGCTTGCTCCGGCGGAGCCTCTCGCGACGGCGCGACGAGCCTTCTATGTCGGGATGACCGCGCTCGCCGATGCGGTGGCCTCGTATTGCCCACCAGAGAAGGCACTCACCTTCGACTGGCCGGACACGCTCAGGCTCGATGGCGCGCGGATCGGGGGCGGGCGCCTCGGCTGGCCGGCGCGCTGCCGCGAGGCCGCCATCCCTGACTGGTTGGTCTTCTCCAGCATGTTGATCGCGGCGAAGGTTGGTCTGGGAGAGGCAGGCCTGACGCCGCTTTCCACTTCGTTCGAGGACGAAGGCTTCGACTCTCGTGCGCGCGAGAACGTGGCCGAGAGCTTCGCCCGTCACCTCCTGCTGAATTTCGACCGGTACGAGAGCGAAGGATTTGTGCCGATTGCCGCGCACTATCTCCGCCATCTCGCTCAGCAGTGCGGCACCGCCCTCCCGCTCATCGGGGACAATGGCGATCTTCTCCTCCGAGACGCAAACGGAACCGGCCGACGGCGGCGCCTGCCGATCGTGCCACGGCTCCGGAAGCCGTCCTGGCGTGATCCCGAGACAGGCGCCGTGCGGTTCTGACATGGCTCTCGATATTGCCATGCCGAAGGCAACGAGCCAGCGATGAGGGAGTTCTGGGTCTCCTCCGGTCACCATCTCGCGCACCGCACGGCAGATGGTGAGCTCGCCGTGACCGACGAGCTGATCCTCGCTTTCCTGGCGCGCCGTGAACTCGTGCCGCCCCATGATGCCTGCCCGGCAGAACAGGCGCTCCATGCGGCCCTTCTCGAAGCTCCGCGACGCCCCGTCGACGCACGGCAAGTGAACATCATCGCCGATCCGGATGCGCGGGAGAACTGGCGCTTCATGCTCACCTTCCGTGCCAGGCTCCTCGATGCCCCCACCGTGGAAGCCGCATATCGAAGGCTGGTCCGCGACGGGGCGGCCGGAATAGCACCGCTCTTCATGAGTCACTTGACGCATCTCGTCTTGCGCAATGCGCTCGAAGGCTGTGCCGATCCCTATGTGTTGCGGGCGGCCGAGCTTTTCTTCCGATCGCAGCGCGCTGCGATGCAAGATGGAGCGCTGCTCCTCGCCGACGCCGAAATTGTCGAGCGGCACGAGACCGCTGCTGCCCTCTCGCCGCTCGCGATCATGCTGGACAAGGCGCCGCAGTTTGCACTCGACATCATGGATGACAGCAACGCCTGGACCTATTGGAGCCGCTCCGACGCCTTCACCATGGTGCTCAATCTCAGCAATGAGCGCAGTCGCCTCGGGCTCGCCCGGGTCATCGAGGCCTGGGTCCGCCATCTGCTTCGTATCCAAGTCTCGGTTGAACCGATTGCCCGCATCGAAGATGAGGATTGGCGCTGGTTCGTCGGGCTCGACCGGCAGGCAACTGCGATCGGCAACGCGATGTGGCATGGCCGGCCCATCGATGAGAAGCTGCTGGTGCAGATCGTCGCGCTGTTCCGGCTCGACATCGCGGGCGGGGGCCAGGCCGAGCCGGGACTCGCCGGCCACCCGGTCTATCTCATCTCCGCGCTCGAGGCGGACAACGTCCTTAGAATGAAACCGCAGAACCTCATCGTCGGTCTTCCGGTAACCTCCGAAAGTGTGGCCGTCTGATCGGAGCCTCGATGCCCCAGGATCATTTCCAGGTCGCAGTCGTGCTGGAGCGCCGCAAGCTCAAGGGAGCCTGGGGCGGTGATCAGTGGCTGCCTCGTGCCGCGCTGCCGGCAGAGCCCGCTACTCCCTCGGATACGCCGCTTGCGAACGACGACGAACTGGAGATCTGTCATGGCGGCTGCTGCGAGGTCGCCCTCCATTCGGCTGAAACCGCACACTATCGCGACAATCTCGCCTCCGGAAAGCCGTCGCTCTGGGTGGCGCTCGAGGCGACACCGGCGGGCAATTGCCGGATTTCATCGATCACGGCCGACCCTTATGAGGGCGAGGCCCTGGCCGGTGCCTTGGATCTGATCGTCGAGCCGGTGCCGATGCCGCCCGAAATCGTCGCCCGGATCGCCGCCTTCGTGGCTGCGTTCCATGTCGATCGTGCTTTCATCAAGCGCCAGCGCGATGATGTGCATGCAAACGCCGCCTCGCCCCCACGCCCCCGCGCCGCGCAAGGCGGAGAGCGCCGATGAGCGAACCGGGCAACTTCCTGGCGCGATGGTCTCGCCGCAAGCGCGAAGCCAATCGCGCCGAACCGGCTGCGAAGGCAGTGCCGGGCCCGCCGCCCGACTCGGATCGGCCGCCCCCGGTCGCGGCCCTGCAACCTGGGCCGCAGGAACTCTCTGCTCTGCCCGCCGTTCCGGCAGACCTCCCAAGCCTCACTGACGAGGAACTCGCCGCCCTGCCAAAGCTCGATGAGCTGACTGCCGAAACAGACATGACGCTGTTCCTCCGCCCAGGAGTGCCTGAGGCGTTGCGTAACGCGGCACTTCGCAGGGGCTGGATGCTCGATCCGAACGTCCGCGACTATGTCTGCGAGGCACGCGAATACGCTTATGACTGGAACCTGCCCGGGGACGTTCCCGGTAGCGGGCCATTGCCGCCCGGCCTTGACATCAAGGCGATGGTCGGACGGCTGTTCGGGAATCGCCGCCCACCACCTCAACCGGACCAGAGCTTCGGCGCCGGCCCGCCGGCCGCCGGAGATGCCGCCTCGGCAGGCACCCCTTCCTCCCACGAATGCCCATCCGATGTGGCGGATTCGCGGTCATCGTCCGGTCCCGGCGCGGCCGCACCGACTTCTCCCACTTCTGCAAGCGACAATGTCTGTCCTGAAACCGGCGCTGCCGCGGACTCGGCCGCTCCGTCGGAACCCCTCAGGCGCCGCCACGGCAGCGCGCTGCCAGCCTGAGTCTGTGTGAACGTTTTGATTGCTCTATCCTTCTTTGATTGGTATGATTCCTGACAAGTAACATTACGCTCGCCAATGCGAGCGATCAAAGGAATGACAAGGCAGGAACGTGGGAGAGGGCGTTCTCGGGGCTGCAATCCAGACTGTCGGCGGCATCGCTGACGCGGCGCCGATGGGCATATCCGACGCCCCGCTTGGCTCGGGCCTGGCTTCCGTCGACATCGACAAGCAGCACGGCCTCGACGAGATCGATCTCCTGCGCTCTGGCGAATACGCGCTGCTCTCGACGCTCCTCAGGCAGGCGCCGGAACGGGAAACCGTGGAGCGGCTGGCGGCGCTCGAGGGCGGCGCGGCTCGTTTGGGCCGTGCCCATATGGCCTTGGCCGAGGCCGCCGCTGCGAGCGATCCGGAGGCGTTGCAAAGTGAGTTCTTTGGCCTCTTCGTCGGCCTCGGACGGGGCGAACTCCTTCCCTACGCCTCCTACTACCTGACGGGCTTTCTCAACGAGCGGCCACTCGCGCGAGTACGGCAGGGTCTCGCATCGATCGGTCTCGAAGCGGCCGAATGCTTGCGAGAGCCCGAAGACCATATCGCCATACTGTGCGAGGTGATGGCGGGGTTGGCCAGCCGCCGCTTCGCCGCCGATGCCATGGTCGAGCGGCAATTCTTCGAGCGCCATCTGCTGCCGTGGGCCGGGCACTTCTTCGCCGACCTCGAAGCGGCGAGGTCGGCACGTTTCTACCGCTCGGTCGGCACGTTGGGGCGGCTCTTCATGGCTGTCGAAGCCGAAGCCTATGCGCTGGATACACCGGCTGGTGGTGGCGGGAGTGACATCGTCGCCGTTCCGCGTTCCAGCCACTCACCGGAAACTCGCCGGCCCCGGCACGCCGGCTCGCAGGGAGGATTCGAGGATGAAACGCAAGACCAATGAAAAGGCGCCGGAGCGGCGGAATTTCCTCCGCGCGGCTGGCACTGTCTCGACGTTGGCGGTCGCCGCGCTGACCTCACCCCTGATGGCGAGCAAGGCCGAAGCCTACAATCCGGGCCGGGAAGAGACCAAGGCGCGCTACCGCGTAACCCCCGATGTGAAAGCCTTTTACCGCACCAATCGCTACTGAAGGAGCAAGCCATGCTCACCAAGCGCAAGGGAGGTGAACCGAGCCACCTCAGGCTGCAGCCGGCAGCGGCCGGTATGCCGGCAGGCCGTATCGATCGCCGTGGCTTCCTGCGCCGCTCGGGCCTCGCCGTCGGCGGACTCGCCGCATTTGGTGCGATGGAATTCGGTTCGATCCGCAAGGCCGAGTCCGGGCCGGTCAATTTCCAGCAGCCGGTGGAGACCCGCAAGAACATCTGCACCCATTGCGCCGTCGGCTGCACGGTGACTGCACTCGTCCAGAACGGTGTCTGGGTCGGCCAGGAACCAACCTGGGACAGTCCGATCAATCGCGGCTCGCATTGCGCCAAGGGCGCTGCTGTTCGTGAACTCGTGCACAGCGACCGCAGGCTCAGATACCCCCTGAAGCTCGTCAACGGTCAATGGACGCGTCTCTCCTGGGATCAGGCGATCGACGAGATCGGCAACAAGATGATGGAGATCCGTGGAAAGTCGGGGCCGGACTCCGTCTATTTCCTCGGCTCGGCGAAATTCTCCAACGAAGGCGCCTATCTCAACCGCAAACTCGCTGCCTTCTGGGGCACCAACAACTCCGATCATCAGGCGCGCATCTGCCACTCCACCACCGTTGCCGGCGTCGCCAACACCTGGGGTTATGGTGCGATGACGAATTCCTTCAACGACATCAGGAATTCGAAGACCATCGTCATCATGGGCGGCAACCCTGCACAGGCGCATCCGGTCTCCTTGCAGCACGTCCTCATCGGCAGAGAACTCAATCGGGCTAATCTCGTCGTCATCGATCCGCGCTTCACGCGAACCGCAGCGCACGCCAGCGAATATGTCAGGCTCCGGCCGGGAACCGACATCCCGGTGCTGTGGGGCATGCTCTGGCACGTGTTCCAGAACGGCTGGGAGGACAAGGAGTTCATCCGCCAGCGCGTCTATGGGGTCGAAGAACTGCGCAAGGAAGTCGCGAAATGGCCGCCGGACGAGGTGGAACGGGTCAGCGGCGTGCCGGGTGAGCAAGTGAAGCGGGTGGCGAAGATGCTTGCCATGGACAAGCCCGCGACACTGGTCTGGTGCATGGGGCAGACTCAGCACACTGTCGGCACGGCCAACGTCCGCGCAAGCTGCATCGTGCTCGCCGTCACGGGCAATGTCGGCAAGCCGGGCACCGGCGCCAACATCTTCCGCGGGCATGACAATGTGCAGGGTGCCACCGACATCGGCCTCGATATCGTCACCCTGCCATTCTACTACGGCTTGACCGAGGCGGCCTGGAAGCATTGGTGCCGGGTCTGGGAAGCGGACTACGACTGGATGCTCTCCCGCTTCGAATCGAAAAAGATGATGGAGGTACCTGGCATCGCCTCGACCCGGTGGTTCGATGCGACGGATCTGCCGCACAACGAAGTGTCGCAGAAGGGCAACCTCAAGGCCATGTTCGTGATGGGCCATGCCTCCAACAGCATCACCCGCATGCCCGACAGCGTGAAGGGCATGGAGGCGCTCGAACTGCTGGTGGTGGCAGACCCGCACCCAACAACGTGGGCAGTGGTGTCCGAACGCAAGAACGGCACCTACCTGCTGCCGATCTGCACACAGTTCGAGACTTCCGGTTCGCGCGTCGCCTCCAACCGCTCGCTGCAATGGGGCGAGCAGATCGTCAAGCCCGCCTTCGAGGCGAAGGACGACTACGAGGCGATGTACCTGCTGGCGAAGAAACTCGGTTTCGCTGACAAGATGTTCAAGAACATCAAGGTCGAGAACAACCGGCCTGTGCCCGAAGACGTGCTGCGCGAGATGAATCGCGGAAGCTGGTCAACAGGCTATTGTGGTCAATCCCCGGAGCGTCTGAAGGCGCATATGCGGAATCAGGCGAAGTTCGACATCGTCACGACGCGGGCGCCGAAGGACGACCCGGAAGTAGGGGGCGATTATTACGGCCTGCCGTGGCCGTGCTGGGGCTCGCCCGAGGTCCGCCACCCCGGCACCCCGATCCTCTACGATGTCGACCGCGCCGTGATGGATGGGGGCATGGGTTTCCGCCCCCGCTTCGGGCTCGAGCGCAATGGCCAGACGCTGCTTGCCGAAGGGTCCTATCCCGTAGGCTCGGCGATCAAGGACGGCTATCCCGAATTCACCATGGCCGTGCTCAAGAAACTCGGCTGGGACAAGGATCTGACGCCGGAGGAGCTGGCAACGATCAAGGAGATCGGCGGCGCAAATATCGACAAGGTGAGCTGGGCCACGGACCTGTCCGGTGGTATCCAGCGGGTCGCGTTGAAGTATGGCTGCGCTCCATACGGTAACGGCAAGGCGCGGGTGATCGCCTGGAATCTTCCGGATCCGATTCCGGTGCATCGCGAGCCGATCTACACGCCGCGCGTGGAGCTGGTTGCCAAGTACCCCACGCTCCCGGACAAGCAGCAGTTCCGGGTGCCCAATATCGGCTTCACGGTCCAGAAGACGGCGGTGGATAAGGGCATAGCGAAGCAGTTCCCGCTCATCCTCAGTTCCGGCCGGCTGGTTGAATACGAGGGCGGCGGAGAGGAAACCCGCTCGAACAAGTGGCTCGCCGAGCTGCGGCAGGACATGTACATCGAGATCAATCCCGCCGATGCGGCCGACCGCGGCATCAAGGATGGTGCCTGGGTCTGGGTGACGGGAGCGGAGAACAATTCCAAAGGCCGCATGAAGGCGCTGGTCACCGAACGCGTCGGCAAGGGGGTTGCCTGGATGCCGTTCCATTTCGGTGGCTGGTTCATGGGCGAGGATCGGCGACGCAAATATCCGCCAGGAGCCGATCCGATCGTGCTCGGCGAAAGCGCCAACGTCATCACGACCTACGGCTACGATCCGGTTACCAACATGCAGGAACCGAAAGTCACGCTCTGTCAGATCCGGGCGGCATGAGGGGGGAGGATAGGGCCATGGCGCGAATGAAGTTCCTCTGTGATGCCGACCGCTGCATCGAATGCAATGCCTGCGTCACCGCTTGCAAGAACGCGAATGAGGTGCCCTGGGGCATCAACCGCCGGCGCGTCATCACCATCAACGACGGCAAGCCGGGCGAGCGCTCGATTTCCATGGCGTGCATGCATTGCACCGACCCGCCTTGCAAGGCGGTCTGCCCGGTCGACTGCTTCTACCAGACAGACGACGGTGTCGTACTGCACTCCAAGGATCTGTGCATCGGCTGCGGCTATTGCTTTTACGCCTGCCCGTTCGGGGCCCCGCAATACCCGCGCACCAGCAACTTCGGCAGCCGGGGCAAGATGGACAAATGCACCTATTGCTCCGGCGGGCCAGAGGCCGATCTCTCCACCGCCGAATTCGTCAAATATGGCGCCAACCGCCTAGCCCAGGGCAAGCTGCCGCTCTGCGCCGAAATGTGCTCGACCAAGGCATTGCTGGCCGGTGACGGTGAAATCATCGTTCAGATCTACAAGGAACGTGTGGTCAAACGTGGCTACGGATCGGGCGCGTGGGGTTGGAAAACGGCCTATAACGAAACCATCGCAACGTGAATCGGGGTCAGCCGGAGCAAGGTGTAGCCATCCGAGTTGAACGCAAAAAAAGGAATGCGCCGATGTTGAGTCGCTTTCCGTTCATTTTGGTCGCCGCCTGCGCCCTCAGCCTCGTGCTTTTCACGGCGCCCTCCCTCTTCGCACAGCCGCGGAGCCCGACCCCGCCGGTTGGAGGTCCTGTGAGCGCGGATCAACTCCTCCAGCAACTCCCGCAAATTCGCGGACGCGTCGCCATTCCCGTACCCAGGGCCTCCGTTCTGATCCAGCCCCGCGGCCGCAGTTGGCGTGTATTCCACGAAACAACGCTGCCTTGGATCGGTGGCATCGCTATCATCGGCATGATCATCGTCCTCGCCGTATTCTATTTGCGGAGAGGGCGGATCCGGGTTCGCTCAGGCTTCTCGGGTGTCGCGATTCTGCGCTTCGCTGCGTTCGAACGGTTCGTTCACTGGTTGACGGCAGTATCTTTCGTCATTCTCGCACTGACCGGCCTGAACATCACTTTCGGCAAATGGATACTGCTGCCGCTGATGGGCAATCAGGCTTTCTCCGCTCTGACGATATGGGGCAAGTATGCGCATAACTTCTTCGCATGGCCCTTCATGCTGGGCGTCGTCCTGATCTTCATCATCTGGATCAAGGACAATCTGCCCAACAAGGTCGATGCGAACTGGCTGAGAAAGGGCGGCGGACTCCTGGGAGGCGGCGATCCCCCGGCCGAGCGCTTCAACGCCGGCCAGAAGCTCATCTTCTGGGCAGCCGTTCTCGGCGGCGTGGTTCTGTCGCTATCCGGCCTGACGCTTCTGTTTCCCTTCTCCGTTGCTGCGATCGATGGCATGCAAACGGCCAATCTCGTGCATGCAGTGCTCGCTCAGTTGATGATCGCCGTCTTCCTCGCCCACATCTATATCGGCACGCTCGGTATGGAGGGTGCTTTCGATGCCATGGGGACCGGCGAGGTGGATCTCAACTGGGCAAAGCAGCACCACGATCTGTGGCTCGAGGAGGAGCAGGCCAAAGCCAAAAGCCCCGATCTGGGCAGCCACGCCGCGCCCGCCGGATAAAGCCAGGCGCCAGCAGGAGGCCGCCACCTTCTCGCCTGTGCTGAGGGGGTATAGCGATATCCGTGGCGGGAACACTTTTTGACCTCACACTTTGGGGGCGTCCGACTCGTGGCGGTAAAGCGGTGCGTCGTCATCTGGGTCCAACGGAGGATCGTGCGGCCGGTTGACAAGCCCTCCGCGATCGACTCGGGGCTCGCTGACCGCCACGATGGCTAGAGGCGGGGAGCCACGGCTCAAACTTCAGCTATCGACCCAAGGCGGGCACCGCGGCTGATTTCGCCACGTCACGAAAGCCGACATTGGGATTGCCCAGTCGAAAGTCGTGGATGTGCCATCAACCGACACGGGCTGCTGCCAAACCTCGGCACTCTATCGTGAAATAGAATGCCTATCCCGCTCGGTAAATCTCAAGGCTCCAAACATGAACTTGTTGAATGCAGCGGCAGAGTCGATTGCCGGTCCGTCGCTCGTCGCGTGGCTTCGCATTTTTTCGATGACATCGAGATTGTATAATTCGCCGAACTCTGAGCACTGCATTTTGAATTGCATGTAGAGAGTATCTACATATCTCGATATGGCCGCGTTCCCGCAATAGCCATTTATCAAATATTTCAGCGTCGCAATTGCCTTGTCACAAAATAACCCGCTGGATGTGCTCATTCTAAACCCACGATGCACGATCCTGTTTCGGATGGTGTAGATAAATTGAATATTTTCGTTTATCACCTCTCCTGAAAGCTTCTTTGTGTCTATGTTGTCTGACAAGACGCGACGAAACGCGTTTGGTCTGCTGTTCGATTTAAGACCCAGCAACCCTAGTAGCTTTTGCAGGAGCGTCTCCGGCAAAGGTTTTGCTCTCCAACCCCGTGTTTCAAAAAAGTTTTCGGCCGAGGTCACGATTCGTCGGATACAATCGTCAAAATCAGATGTGAAATACGAATTTATCGAATCAACAAAGTCGTGAACGTAAGGCTCTTTGACATTCTGAGCTATCTTCGCGCTCGGCGGGAAGGGAGCAAAACTGATCGGCCAGTTCAATTGCATTCGCCGGTCGTTTGCGGTCAAGCTGACGCGGACCGCTTCAAAAATCGCATAGGTGCGAGACAACAAATGTCCTTCATAATATCTGTTGTCCAGGAGAAGCCTGTTGATCGTTGGCATGTATGAGGCGAGATACCCGATTATGAATTTTTCTTTGAACGGAATCTTCAATCTCACATCATCCCACAACTGTTGGGATATCCGTCGATCGACTTGGATGTGCAGAATGTTTCCATGCTGGGTTCCGATAACGTGGGCTCCGTAAAGCCAAAAATCGAACGGCGAGATATAGCCGGGGAAGATGAAATTGGCCGTGATGGTGCACGCGATCTTGCGCTTATCCTCTACATATGGTTCACCCCTGGAAAAGCTTGCTGGTACGGCGCGATCGATGTGAAGCTGCGCGAGCCGGTTCAGCAAGGCTGCGAATATTTGCCTTCGAGCAGCGAGCAACGCGGGGTCATCTTCCGCGTTCGATCGCGCCGAAAAAACCACTATCGCACGGGCTCGTAACGCTAAGTGAAGTGTTTCTTTGAGTGATGGCATATGGGGCCTCCGCCACCTGCGAGTTACTATCTCGGTTGGAACGAAAATTCCAACCCAAGAGGCACGGCAGACGCGCGTTGACGGTAGCAAAATTTGGCCACGGTTGGGTGGTTCTGGCTCATCTGCGATTGCGGGGCCGCGCGCCCTTTTCGACCGCTTCGGGTCAGGGCGAGACGATGCCACTGCGGATATACATGCCCGCTTTCATATATAGAGTGTCGAATTCTGCCGGTCCGCTTTTCACCCATTTCGGCGATTGACGCTTAGGCAGTTCCTCCCGCTGTATTGACGTGTGCCACCAGCAAGGGCGCTAGCCGGTCCCGGATGGCGGCACTAATCTTTCGTCTGCCCGCGAGCACCTTGCTGAGGTTTGCTTGATCGACCTCCAACCGGCGGGCGAGTTCGCGTTGGCCAATCCGGCCGGCGATCCGGGTGGCGGCGGAACGCAGTTCGGCACCCTCCTTGGCTTGTCCGCCCTGCTCCCTCGCCAGCCGTGCCGCCGCTGCGCTCAACCTGAGCACCGCGGCGTTGGTGGGGACGGTCCGACCGGCGAGGATGGCGCTGATGTGCCGGCGGGAGATCGCAGCCACCCGGGCCAGCGCCGCAACACCATGGATCGCGGCCGCTTCCCGAACAGCCGCCAGCGCCCGCTCCCGCTCCCCCGGCGCCATCCCGTATTCGCTCTGGGCCTTGGGGTCCTCGCCGAGGTGGAACTGCTCCTCCCAGCGGTTTGCTTCCTTGCCGATCAGGTGAACCGCGACGGCTTCCACGTGCCGCCGCCCGGTCGGGCCGTGGTCAGCGTAACGGGCGCCCAAGCATTTCGGATCGGGATGCAGGTGATAGCGGAGCAAGGCCTGCTGGTAGGTCTTCAACTGCCGCGCAGGAACCGGTTTGCCAGAGTCCCGGTCGAAGCACCGCTGCGCAGCTTTCGCCGGGTCCGGATCGAACGGCGCCACGGCCCTCGGGGCGTGCGAGAGCGCCGATGCAGCAGGTTTCCGGCGCTCTGAAGCCGGGGCCGCTTCCAGGGCTGCCGGCCCGTCCTCCCGCTTGGCCTGGAAGGCAAGCAGGAAGCCGAACGGCCGCACCTGCTCGCGGTACGGCTTGCCCCGGTTGTAGCCCTTGAACCAGCGCAGCAGCGTCGGCGTGGTTGCCGCGTAGCGACTGACCGCAGGCCTGCCAAAGTTCGGGAGATCGTCGAGAGCGACCTGTTCCGGGTGCTCGGCCAGCGCAGCCGAGACAACGCGATACCAGAAATCATGTTGCCAGCGATCGACCCCGATTTCCGAGAGCTGCACGATGGGCTCCGGGACAAACGGCGGCGGCTTTGCAGCACCATAGGGGTCGCGCAGGTGGCCGAGGCCATGCGCCGATGCCTTGCGCAGGACCGGCATTTCGGCGGGATCGCAATTGAAGAGCGCATAGCGCTTCGGTGAGACCGCGAAGCAATAGAGCGGCGTTTGGGCGCCACGGAGGTTGCCGCCCCCCGCATCGTAGTTGGCACCTTCCAGCTTCAGGATCGACCCCTTGCCGGCGAGTCCGGCATAAGGATTGAGCGGCCGGAACCAGTCGCGGATGGCCCCGACCCTGGCCAGGAAGGATGCCTCCTGCATTGCCAGCGGCTTGGCAATCACCATGCTGTCGGTATCACAGCATGCCCACTCGAGGCCCTGATCGAGGATCAGTCTCTCGGTGATGGCAAGCATCAAGCGGGCCGCTCCCGTAATCAGCGTCGCCAGCAGGGGATGGAAGTAGCGGCCCGGCGTCTCGGCCTGAGCAACGTCCACAACAAAGGGCTCGCCGCTGCCATGGCAAATTGCCGGGGCCGGCTTGGCCAACTCGTCCACGTTGAGCTCGACGAAAATGCCGTAGCTGGTCGAGTTTGCGAGGATCTTGATGGCCTGCTGTTCGGCATCGAGCCTAGCCGCATCCGCAGCATCGCCGCTTCCGTTGCGGTGCTTGATCTCCGCCCGGAGCTCGATCAGGCGGCGATAAAAATCATCGCAGTTCGGGTCAATGCGGTACTCCGCGTTTCCGGTAATGGCGACGGACCGCAATCCCGCTTGCCGCTTCCGCGGCGTGAAACGGATCGCCTGCACCACGTTCGGCACCTTGCCGCCCAAGATCGTTGCCGCCATGCAGTCCGCGAGCGTGAACCACAATGGCGCCCGACTCGTCAGCCGATTGAGGCCAATTGTGTAGTGTGTGTCCTGGCCATACTGGGACCGGACCGGGAACAGATCGCCTGCCGGTAACACCTGCACCAGGACCGGCAGTCCGCGCCAGAGCTCGGGTCTCTGGAGGGCCGTCACTGATGTCTCGCTCAGCAGCGTTCGCGCCTCGGCGGTTGCATCTGCACAGTCGAACCCTTCGGCAGTAACGAAGCGCCAGAGGTCCATCAGGATGCAGACCGTCGGATACATCGAAAGGAAGTCGCAATAGGCTACCTGCCGGATGTCGCGCCGGATGCGCACCTCGGACCGGCCGCCGTAATAGCTGCCCATGATCGTGCCGATGAGCGTGGGATCCGCATCGGGTTGGGCTTGCCTCCATGGGGTTATGCCCATCTCCCTGAGGTAGGCTTTGCCCAAGCCCGCCTCGCTATAAACCCAATAAACGGGCGTGGCCGCCAAGCCATGCTCGGCGTACCGATGGCGCAGCCGGATGAAGCATTCCCAAGTGGCCTGCGGGTCGCGCTCGGCGTAGGTAAGGTATTCCTCAGTCAACGGCCCACCGTGCTGCTCGGTAGTGAGCTTACGGTTTGGCACGCCGAGGAACTCGGCCAGCTCCGCCAGGTTGAAGGACCTGCTGGTCAGCGCAGCGGCCAGAGTCTTCACGTCGATGAAGAAGCCGCGGCGCGGGGCACGCTTTTGCCGACGCCGGCGCATTCCCCGCCCGGCACGGTTTCCTGCGGTCATGGCAAAGCGGATGAGGGCAGCGCGTTGCGAAAGATGCTTCACGTGCAGCCGCGGCCAGCGGCGGTTCCGGCTGAGCTGGAAGGTGAACCCGCCGCGCATGGTCTTGCCGCGGGCCGATGCGTGTTCGACTGCAAGACGCGAGATGTCGAACGGCAGGTTGAAGCCGACGATTAGGGCACGGAGCTCGTAGCCGACCGGATAGAAGACTTCGTCGATGAACTCCGCAACGGTGCGCACGCGAAGGCTTTGCCGGTCGGCAAAGCGGCGAAGCGTTGTGAGTTCGGCATCGGTAAGGCTCTCAGGATCGTAGAATATACCCGCCTCGTCGATCGCGCCGTCTTTGCGAACCTGATAAGTGCCAAAGCGAATCTGCTGTGCCGCGTCGGTTGCTGTCTCGGTGTCGAAGACCAGCGTGTATTCGGATGGTGGCACGCGCCGCATTTGCCGGTAGGATGAACGTGGCTTCGGTGCATCGAGTCCTTGCAGAAAGGCGCGGATGGCAACCGGCAGCATGTCCGGAGCGGTCATGGCAATCCCCCCTCCAAACGCTGCAGCCGGGCCGACTCGATCAGCTGGTTGCCGAAGTCCCGCAGCTTCTCGATCAGGAACGCGAGGAATTCCGCAACCCCGATCAGGAAGCGCCCGATCAGTTCGTCGCGTGAAGGCGGGGCATTGATGCCTTTGGGGTGGTCTTGCTGCGCATCGGAAAGCTTGCGATGACAGTTGCGGCATACCGGCACGGTGTCCGAAGCGTACCTTTGCCCGGACAGGTGATGCGCTTCGAGGCAGCGCCAGTCGCTCTCACCGCAGAGTGCACATCGCGGATCGATGCTACCAAGGCGTTCCAATGCCGCCTGGCGGCGAGCCTCCTGGCCCGATGTTTTTCTGCTCATGCCAGATACCTCCTGCATTCAAACAACAATCCGATAAACATCCTCGAACGTGTCCCCACCGGTTCCTTCGAGCTCGTAGAGGGTGTTGGGATCGGTTTCAAAGGGGTGCGCGTTGCCCGAAGTGTCCGTGATCCACTTGCGTCGGAAAGGTGCCAGGAACCTCGGATCGTTGCTGCCGAGGAACTGCCCGACGGCCGACATGTAGGCGCCGATCTCGTGCGCGGCGTCCGGCCTGACCGTGACCGTGATTGCTTCGCCGTTGCTGTAAAGGAGCATGCGGCGGCGGCGCCGGTCCGGACCGACAATCCATTTCCGGCCGCGGCGTTTGACCATGCGGGTGCGGAGCGCATAGCGCCGCAGGCGCTCCGGCGAGACATGGATCGACCGCGCGCTTTCCGTGAGCGATTTGCCGGAGCGGAGCGCGTGCAATCCCGCTTCGAGCCGGGCGTCATAAATGAGGACTGACTTCTCAAGCGATTTGACCGGGCGGACTGCGGCTTCGTGAGGCTTCGGATGGCCGCGGGCCTGCGAACGGGTCAGCCGGCGGGCGAGGCCGCGCTCGATGCGGCGCAGATACTCGGCGCGATAATTGCGCGGCTTCCGGCTCATGGCGCCGATTGCCGCGGATAGGGTTGTGGCCGATCGCGCAGGCGCCAACGCCATGCCGGGTCGAGCACATACGCGTAGCGATGCTTGCCGCTCACTACGGCCCGGCGGGCCGGGATGCCGGTGCGGCGAAGGTGACCGACGGCGTTGCTGCCGAGCCGGTCATAGACCGTGCGGGGATGCAATGCCCGCCCGTCGCCGAGATCGACGTAGCTCGGCGGCGCACCTTGCCCGAGATAGAGCCAGCCGGTCGCCTGATAGATCGTGCCGACATGGCCCGCCGCCGGATCGGCATACGAAAGCAACAGCTTCCAGCATCCATCGCGGCGAAGGAGCCGCAGCACCACCCCGATGACCCGGCTCTCGGCGTTCTTCGGGATCTCGTCTCGGAGCCACAAGCGGGCCAGTGTCGCGACCTGCTGCGGGGTCGCCCCGACAAGCGCCCGGTAGCCCTGGCGTGCACCAGCGGTGAAAACT
>JASHOA010000030.1 GCA_030041375.1 Acetobacteraceae bacterium | reverse complement strand
GGCAAGCCCCTGATCAGCTACCAGACCATCGTGCAGCTCATCGCCAGCACCACGACGCGTACCGGTCTGAACATCAAGTGCACGATCGATCCCAATGCCTATCCCGCAGGGGTCAAGGTCTCCGACGCCGAGATGGCGGCGCTCAATCTCACGCCGCACGAGTTCCATCGAGAGTGGAACTACACAATCGCACCAAGACCCACATAACGCAGCAATTATTTATCAACGGAGCCTAACGTCTAAGGCGCTCCGCTCGTGCCGCCGCTGACCGCGCCCTCCCCGAGCCCCAGCCCGCCCCCGCCCGAATGCGAAAACAGAGGCGGGCCAACGGCACGCGCCCTGGCTTCCCCCTCAAGCAGCCTGCAGATTTGGTCGCGACACTCCGCCCGCAAATCAGGAAACACGAGCTGGTAAAAGGGATTCCCAACCGTAAGACGGCGCAGAGCACCGAGGCGCTGAGCGCGGACCTCCGGTCGGCCAAATTCGCTGGCCAACTGCCGCAGTGCCCGCTCGCCGGCACTGTCCCAAACGAACGCGCCCAACGACCCGGCCAAGGATATCAGCCGGCACCTACACCGGCCTGACCTCAACTCTCCCAGTATCACCGCAAGAGCCACCCCATCAACGCATCCCAATCGCCCACGTTGCCAACGCCCCAGTTTCGCCCGTTCCCGGACCTCAACAAAGCACCCTGCAATCAGGGGCAGCACCGTGATGGCACCGCCAAACACCAGGAAAACCCCTGCTGTCACCAGCCCGTAACCAGCATTCGACGACACGACGAACATCGCCACGATCGCGGCGTATATGGCCAGAATGCAGACGCACCACTTTACCACACCCCACGCGTCCTTTCGCACCGCTCGCCAAACAGTCCGCCAAACCGATCGCAGCAGCAGCCCACCGGCCAGCAGAGGCGCCAGCGGCCAATACAGGATCGAAGTCCACCTACCATCCCGGACGCAGGCAGACGCCGCGACCGGCCAGACTGCACAAAAGAGTCCGGCCGCAACGGCGACTAGGCCGCCGGCAACGCCAGGTCTGCCGAGATCCACGCCAAAGCCGAGCAGCGCGATAGAGGCGGCACCGGCGCTCAAGGCAACAACCTCCAACCGGAGGAACGTCACCAGCCAGTCGAGAACAAAGGGAAATCTCACAAAATAGCCAGAAAGCCCAGCAGGATAGTGAGAAAGCCACCGGTACAGGAGCGAACCGAGCACCCATACCATCCCGCACATGAATGCAGTCGTCGCCGCACCGCCAGTACCAAGCGTGACAATCAACGCGATGCAAAACGGATAGAGCGCAGCGTCAATCGGCCAGAGCCAAACTGCTAGCCGCGCAGCCGACCTAAGCTCCGCGCCGGAGCCTGGAAGACGCGAGAGAAACGCTCGAATCGACGTTCGATTGCGCGCAAGTTGACCACGCGCCGCTAGCCGCAGCAACGAATTTCGCACCGAAAGCGAGATGTCGTCGGGAAGCGATGCCAGCCGTGCAACCTGTCCATAGGCGGCGTCCGCAATCAACTGACTGTCGGTCGCAAGAGCATCGCGGATCATCACAAGGCGGCTCGCCTCATTCGCAACACCTGCAACCTCTAAAGCGAACTTGCGGTCCAGCAAGTCCCCTTTGTACCACACTGCTGTAAGCACGCGTCCGACCGCCTCCCGCAAGCTATCCGGAACGTCCCGGACCGAAACGAAGCCCGCCTGCAGTATGCCAAGCACGTGCAGAAGCCCGGCGGGCCACTCGAACGAGCCGGAGGAGGGCGCATCCGGGGCTTGCGCCTCCACGGGCGCCAGCAGGTGAGCGAGAGCCTCCTCAACAATGCCCGTCGCCACCTCGATAAGTGACCGCACCTTCGCTCCTTGTCCAGTCTGGCAAAGGGCAACGGCAGTTTCTCGCCACCTCGCATCCGAGAGCAGCGTTGCAGCCGGAACCCGTCCCACCTCCCTGATGACCACACAAGTCGCGAAATATTCCTGAAATCGGCGGTGCGAAAAAGTAAACTGCTGACCGGTACTCTGCCCGCCCATAAGCGCGGACCGCGCAATTCGCATATACTCCAACGCATCAAGCACGCGATAAAGGTCCGTCTGATCCATGAGGAACCCATGGCGGACCAGCGCTTCCGGCAAGGCGGCCCGCAAGGGACTGAGACCAAGCGATGCATCGGCCGTCATCACAAACCCAACCTGCTCTGCCACCCGCCTCAACAGGACCGCATCCAAGTCGAGCCTGGCCTTGACGCGCTCTTCGTCACGCGCAAACCGATGCTGAAGGTAGCTCGAGAATACCTCATAGGAACTCGAGGGAAACCCGTACCCCTGCGCCGCATGTTCACACAACAGCTGCAGCAGCATCGGGTTGCGGGCCATGACCTGAATATCATCGGGTGCGCCCAACAGGTCCTGCTCAAGCCGCTCTGCGACGTCAAGCTTGAGCGGAAGCGCCCGCCGCATAAGTAGCCGCTGGCGCACCCGCGAAAGCTCGAGTACCCGAAAGGTCTTCCAGTCCTGCCTCGACGGCCCCCTGTAGTAGCGCGAAGCAACAACACCGCGGCACTCGTTTATACCCGATAAGAAGTTCGAAATTGCCGACGTGTAGGCCGCAATCACATCGTCCTGTTCGGTCGAACTCAGGATGTCGGGAATCTCGTCGAAGGAATCAAACAGGAAGACCCAAAGACCATCCCTGATTCCGTTATCAAATTCGGCCAGGACGAATTCATCAACGAATCTATCGTTCAGCCGATTCATCGACTGCCGGACGAAGCTGCTGATCAGCGAATGGTCAACGGCAACATTGGGGTTCCGCTTTAGCTCTTTCAGGTTGATATAGACCGGCAGCTTACGATTGGACTGTCTGGAGGAAGCAGCCTTCTCAGCCATCCTGTAGGCGACATGGCGGAGCGCGACACTCTTGCCGACGCCTGGATCCCCCTCGACAAGAATAAGCCGCTCGACGCTGCGTTCCAACGCAACCGACAGCGAGCGTTCCCGACGAATTGAGCCGCGACGCTGCCAATCCCACAGACCGAGCAAGCTCGCGCGCCGACTGCCTTCAGCCTCGACCTCAGCTTCAAGCTCTGTGAATTCCTCGTCGCGCCAGTTCTCCGTCAAATTTCGCAAGCGAATTTCGTGCAGCAAGTACTTTGCGAACTGGCGGCGAACCTTGGTCTTCTGCCTCAGCTTCTCTGAGTAGAGCAGAGGGCCGAGCGACTTGTCATAGCACTCCTTTATCTTCGCAATGGTGGTTAATATCGAGAGGATAACGACCAGAATCAACGCCGCCAATATGAGCCATCCGAGTGGCACGGCGACGTAGCGCGGAACCGCGTGCCCAGTGAGGGTCTGCCCCCACGCATAGAACTTCTCCAAGTCGTTCGGCTCGAACGTTTGGCCCTCCATCCGCACCCCTCTTGGCCTCACGCCGGGGCTTCGCCCGATCCCCGAGCCCGCGCCAACCGGTCTGTCCATCACCCCCGAATCAACGACACCCGCCGCCACAAGCGGCCCGGCGGCCCCGAGCGAGATCGCAGCCAGAACGCCAGTATTCTATGCCCCTCTGCCGAAACGAGCCAGAGCGGAATGATACCGCAAGTTCAAGGGGAGTGGCGCAAACGGTTAGAAAAAGGGGAACCCCAAGCGGCCGGTACGGAAGGGACACCAAGCTCCGCCGCGAATGTCGGCTGAAGCACGTCGCCGGAGACCACGAAGAACGGGGTCCAACGAAAAGAGGGCTGCTCCTTCACACAGTGAAGGGTTCTCGAGGGAGGGCCGCAAATAGCCAACTGTAGCCATCAACCTGCTGATAAGGTTCGTGCGGTCGAGTCAACCTACACCCATCACGCAAGCTTCCACCGCTGAAGCGCCTCGTGCATCGCCTTCACCACGAAGTCGGCGACCTTCCCTTCCGTGATCTTCGCCGCGATCCAGGCAAGAATGCTGGAAATCGGCCCGCTCCCCACGTCTTTTTCCAGCAGCCGCGCAAAGCGCGTGGCGATCGGGCCGTGATAGATCGCCGGGTCGAGCGCGTTCATCGGCTACGGATCGAGCGTCTCCGGAATCCGCGCAGCGCCGACGAGCGGAATGATCGGCAGATAGCCGCCCGTCGCATCTGTGAAACGATATTCCGGAAGCGACACGCCATCGAGGCAGTTCTTAAACACCGGGCTTTCCTCCGGCAGCACGAAGCTGTCGCGCAGGAAGTCCTGGCAGTTCTTGCGCCCGAGCAGGTAGTCGTGGCGCCGGAATGCATCGGCGGCGAAGCCGATGAAGGCCGAGAGGCCCGCCGTGGCAAGCGCCAAGTCGCCGCTCAATTCGTCACGCATTGCGGAGATCATGTAGCGGCTGTAGACTTCAGGCTCGGTCGCAAGCAGGAGATCGCGCGTATCGTAGCGCGTCTGTTGCAGAACAGCACCGACCAAGGGTTGCACAAGATCGGGGAAGGTGATGCTGGGCGGAGGCGCCATCGTCGCCGCGCCCGCGAAGGGATCGATCAGCATCACCCCTCGATTGGCCTCCATCCCGTCGCGCGGATTGCGCCCGCTCACACCCGAGAGCGCCGTCCGCGCGAGTTCGATCGGCTCGTTGTCTGTCGCCCCACCGTCGACCGCGAGAAACTGGTAGTCGGCCGGCAATCCACCGCTCGCCCATTTCTGGATGGCCTCCCAGTCAGGAACGAGCGCCAGCAGCTCGGCTGCCGGATGCTCGCTGTCACCCGGCACGGAAACTACCCGATAGCGGTAATGATCGAGCGGCCGGGTCAACCGGCGTGGCGGAAACCCGAGTGGGAAAGCCGCCGTGGCACACGCGAATTCGCCGAAGCTCGTCCAGTCGATCGCCTGTGGCAAGCGCGCCTCTCCGAACCCGAGCACCAGCTCATCGGGACGCGGCAGCGCGATGTCCTTTCCGGGATAGACCACGGCGAACCGCACATAATCCGCGTGATTGACATAGCTCTGATGGAGGTTGACCGTCGTCGCTCCCGCAAGTTGCGCGGTTTGAAAGTCGATCCGGTACGGGATCCCGTTGAGATTCGTGAGCGTAAGAATGAGCCGCAGGGGATCGCTGAGATAGCTCCTTGCCTTCGGTTTCGTTCCGGCAAACACAAACAGCTTGCTCGCCGCGCGGTCGATCGCCTTGCCATTCAACAGGGACACCGGCGCGCTCTCGGGTGCGTCGAGATCATCCGTTGCGAGCAGTTCGCTCAGCCTGAGCCCGTTGACCCACGTGTCGTAGAAGGGGTTGCCGGCTGCCATGTCGGCAGGTGTCGCGCGGCTCACGTGCGGAAACTCGAAGGCGAGCGCCCGTGCCGCGGTGGCGGCGTTCACGCCGCCCCCCGACGTCCCGGCGATCACGCGGATCACGGACTTGTGGCGAGGCACCGTTGGATCATTCCCATCGCGCGCCTCCGTCCATGCATCGAGCGCTTCGATAAGGAAATCCATCACGCCCGCGGTATAGGCGCCCGAAGAAACCGTTCCACCAAGCACGAGTGCAATCTCGAACGTATTGGCCGGAACCGGTCCCGGCGTATCGAACAGCGCCGTCAGCCGCTCATGGCTCGGCGGTTCGAGTGTAAGGCTCATCTTTTTGCTCCTGCTGCTGGCACAGTATATGGTTGCGGAGAGGTAAAGAAAGCGCCCGTCCCGGTGGCTATGCCGCGGCCGCCCGGTTTTCGAGCTTTTCCTGCGGGCTCGGCCCGCTGCCTTTCAATCGGATCACGGACTGCAGCGCGTCGAACCAGAACGGTGCGCCGAACAGGGTGGCGAGAGCAGTGATCAGCCAACCGGCACCTTGCTCAAACAAGCTCACCGTGACGAACGGCCCGACAACCGCCGCATCTCGCTTCGCCCCTGGCGCGTCTTGCTTCGCCGCTGCCACCGGCCATGCCCAGCCGATCGGAAAGCTGCTCTGGAGCTCTGTCATAGCCTCGACCGCATCCGGCAGCGTGTTGCCCATGCCGGCTATATGCACGACACCTGGTTGCGCCCAGAACGTCCGTGCAATCCGGAACGCATTGATATTGAGTCCGATGCAAAGAATGAGCGCTACCACCAGGCCCGCCAGCTGCGCGTGGCGCTTATATACCCCACTCACCCGGTCCATCCCGTGATCGAACCAGTCCGCCAACTCCTTCCGGATTTTCACGGCATCGCCATGGCTGCGCTGAATGATTCCTCTGAACAGCGCGTTCATTTGCGGGTTCTTGTCCGTCGGCACCACCTTGTCGACCGCGTCCTGCAGGGCCGCCGGCAGCTCATGCGCAGCCTCTGCTGCTGGAGATTTCGCAAGAACGGCAGAAAGCCCCGCCACGTCCATCAGCGCGTCGGCGAACTGGCCGGGATCGATATAGCTGGGCAGATTGCGCTTCGGCGCCGACGCGCCAGGCCCGCGCGGGTTGATCAGCGCATGAGCATAGAGCGCCTCCGCAAGCGCCCTGAACTCGGGATCATTCACCAGCTCTTTCACGCCGGCGAGAAGAGTTTGCGACCGCCATTTGGTTGCGGACGCAAGCGCCTCGACGATCACGCCTGTCGCGAGGCTCACCGCAAGAAAGGCAAAGCAAAGCCCCGCTGCAACCTCCAAGACCGTGCTGTTGAACATTTTCTCTCTCTTCGTTGGACGTTCCAACCATTTTTTGCCGGCGCGCTTCTTTACGCCGCCGGCCGTCCCTCTTGAAACAATACCGCCAGCGCAACCGGAGGCGTGTGAGGCGGATCACACGCGTGCCGAGCTCGCCCCGCCCCCGCGTGTTACAAGCGCCTGCCCCAGCCACACCGCCAGCCGACTCATCCGATCGAGCCAAGCCGGTCGCCGGGTGCAGAGCCCTCAGCCGCGGCCCGCGACCGGGAGGTGCGCGCCGCTGATGCCGTTTGCCGCCTCCGAGAGCAGGAAGGCGATGGCCTCGGCGACCTGCTCCGGCGTCACCCATTTTCCGGTGTCGGCACCTGGCATCGCGGCGCGATTCTGCGGCGTATCGATGATGCTGGGCAAGACCGTGTTGGCACGGATGAAGTGGGACTTGCCCTCTTCGGCTGCCGCCTCGATCAGCCGCAGCAAGGCGGCTTTCGCGCCTGCATAGGCGGCCATGCCGGCGCCCGCGCGCAGGGCCGGCTCAGCCCCGATCGCGACGATGCTGCCTCGGCTCGCCTGCAGGGCCGGCCAGACGGCGTGGATCATGTTGACCGCGGTGACGAGGTTGATCCGCCACATCCGTTCCCAGAGATCGAGCCCGCCGGCAGCGATGCTGCCCATTGCGAAGCCGCCGACCGTGTGGACCAGCGCGTCGATCCGGCCGAGCGCCTTGATGGCCTCGGCAGCGACGGCGGCCGAGGCGGCCGGGTCGGCGAGATCCGCAGCACCCACAACGAGCGCCGGCGGCGCGGCAAGCGCTGCATGCGGGCCAGCCGCCTCACGGTACACGGCAACGACCTTGCATCCGTGCCGCGCCAAGAGGCCGCACACGGTCGATCCGAGATTGCCGGCGGCACCGGTTACAATCGTCACATCGGGATACGACACCATCCTGCTCCTTCCGGGTCCCGCGATCGATCCCTCCGAGGGCGGATGCGATCAGCCCGTGTGGATGTTACATCCGTCGGGCGACAGACGGAACGCCGCGTCACCAAACGGGGGATCGCCATGGAAACAATCAGGATCGGCGGGCTGGAACTCGAGTTCCTGCACAGCAAGGACGACACCGAAGCAAGCCTTGATATGTTCAGGATGACGGTCCACCCGAAGGCCCGGATGCCGGTTCCCCACTACCACGAAAGCTGGGACGAGACCGTATACGGCATCAGCGGCACGGTGACGTTTCGCGTCGCGGAGCAGGACATCGCCGTCGGACCTGGCCAGTCTGCATTCATCAGGCGCGGCGTCGTGCACGGGTTCGACAACAGAACGGATGCGCCGGCGACCTGTCTCTGCGTCCTAACCCCCGGCGTGCTCGGGCCAGCCTATTTCCGCGAGATCGCCGCCCTCGTTGCCGCCGGCCCGCCCGACCCTGCCAGGATCAAGGAAATCATGCTGCGGCACGGGCTGGTACCCGTCGTTTCCTCCTGACAGCCGTTCTCGTCGTTTGCGCGCCCGGCCCGCGGCATCATTCATCAGGATGGCAGTGCGGCTCCGATCGTGGAGCGACCTTGGCGTGAATCAAGAGGACCATTGGAAAGCGACTGACAGCAGCGCCGCGCAGACGGAGAACCCAACCACCGCGAGCGGCGGAACGCGCCAGCGTTCGAGCAGCAGGAATCCCGTGAGCGCGATCGCGACGTCCAGGCCGCTGCCGATGGCACTGACCCAGATCGGATCGTAAAGTGCTGCGCCCAGCACGCCGACGACGGCGGCATTGATTCCGGCCAGCGCCGCTCGTGCCGCCGGGTGTTGCCCGAGCCAGGACCAGAGCGGCAGACCGGCAAGAGCGACCAGGATGCCGGGCAGGAACATGAATGCCAGCGCGACCCCCGACCAGAGCAAGCCAGCGCCTTCCGGCGCTACGGTCGCACCGAGATAAGCCGAGAAGGTGAAGAGCGGGCCCGGAATGGCCTGGGCCGCTCCGTATCCGGCCAGGAAAGCGCTATCCGAAAGCCAACCTTGCGGTACCAGCGCGTCGTGCAGCAGGGGCAGCACCACGTGGCCGCCGCCGAACACGAGCGCCCCGGCTTTGTAGAAGATTGCGGCCAGATCCACGAGCGAGTGCGGCGCAGCGCGGCCGGCGAGCGGCAGGCCCGCCAGCAACCCCAGAAACAGAACCAGCGCGATGCTGCCCGCGCGCTTGCTCACCGGCATGATCGGCAGCGCCGGATTCGCGGCGATGTCACGGCAGAACAGGGCGCCACCGGCCGCGCCCAGGGCCAAAGCCAGCATTTGCATGGCCGCCCCGGCGCTGACGAGCAGAAGGGCGGCTGCGAAGAGCCCGATCGCTGCGCGCCGGCGGTCGGGACAGAGCTTCTGCGCCATGCTCCACACGGCCTGCGCGACGACAGCCACCGCGACCAGCTTCAGACCGTGCAGCACTGCATTCAGTGCGGCGCCTCGCATTGCCGGCGCCAGCACGGCGAAACCGAACATCGCGATTGCGGAAGGCAACGTGAAGCCCGCCCACGCGGCGAACCCACCCGGCCATCCTGCATGCCGCAGCCCGATGAGGAATCCGGTCTGGCTGCTCGCCGGGCCAGGCAGCATCTGGCAGAGAGCGACCAGGCCCGCATATTCCTCCGGAGACAACCATCCGCGCTCGCGCACATAAGCCCGCTCGAAATACCCGAGATGCGCGATCGGCCCGCCGAACGAGGTGAGGCCGAGACCGAGAGAGGCGCGGAACACTTCGCCCGCACTGCCACGCGCGGGCGGTCCTCGTGCAGCGCTTTCCACCTCGCTGGCCTCCGGACCGGGCAGTTTCACTATTTAACGATATCCGATATCGGAATACGATGTCGAGTCATGGACCATCATGATCTTTTGTCCGGGTTCGTCCGAATCCACATCCTGCACCACGCGGCCGAGCGTCCGGTCTATGGCCAGTGGATCATCGAGGAACTGGCGCGACATGGCTATCGCCTCAGCCCCGGCACGCTGTACCCGATGCTGCGGGCGATGGAGGAGAGGGGATATCTGCGCGGGCGCGAGGACAGGGGTGGCGCGGGGAGAAGGCGTCGGCGAATTTATCGGGCGACCACGCTGGGTCGCGCGGGCCTTGCCGTTGCCCGGGCGCGGCTCTCCGAACTGATCGGCGAGGTCGGCGAAACTCCACGGCGCGAGAACGTCCGAGCGACGGCGAATTGAATCAGGTCAACGCCGCAGGGCGGCAATGTCGGGCATGGGGAGACGAAGGATCAGCCGGCAGCAGCCGCGAAAGCGATGCGAGAGCTGACCATGGCCGCGAAGGCATCGAGGATGCGTCGCACGGCCCTGTTGCGGTAGGAGAAGGGACCCGGATCGGCCTCCAGATGCACGAGCATGGTCGCGTTCGCCTCGAAGACCAGCAGCCGGCCGTCCGGCAGGATCGAGAAATCGATGCCGGCGAAATCGAGGTCGAGGCGTGCGCCGATGGCAGAGAGCGCTGCCGTCGCCGGAGCGCCGATCCTGCTCCGGGGATTCTCGAAAAACGCGCTCTCCTCTCTTCCTTTCGCCGCATCGGACAGCATGTGCGCGGTCGCATAGTGGACGAGCCAATGTCGTGAAATCGCCAGGTGATAAGGGAAAGGCTGCCCTTCGATGAAGATCACCCGGTATTTGCGGTGCCAGCCGTCCGCCGAACGGTAGGGAACGAAGCGGGTCAGGTACCAGCTTCGCTTTGCGAAATCGGGAACCGCGGCGAGTTCAGCCGGGGAGTGCACGAGCCGTACGCCGGCGCCGCCGTGCGAGCCCGCGGAGCGCAGCAGGACCGGAAACGCAACCCCGGCGCCGGGTGGCGATGTTGGATCGATCCGCCGCACGTCCGGCACGACAATTTCCTCGATGCCGGCCAGTAATCGCGCCAGCCGATCTCGGCGCGTGCGGGCGACCGCTTGCGGCGGGTTGAGCACCGGCTTCGTGCAGGTCGCCAGAAAACGTGCAAGCGGTGCCTCGGCTGGAACGGCGGCATCCGGATCGCCGATCCCGTTGAAAACGAGATCGTAGCCAGGCAGCCGTTCCGCCTCGCCCGGCTTCGCGTACTCCACGAACCATTTGAGGACGGTGCAGCGATCGCGCGGGAAGAGGAATTTTCCCGGCACGTTGCCGCCTTCCGCGGTTGTCGGCATCAGCACCGTGACGTGAGGTTGCATGGCGCTTTCAATGAAGAGACTCTGGCGGCGGTAGGCCGCGTCGCGGTGCATCTTCGCTTCCGCCTCGCGTCCCGTCTCCGCGCAGATGGCGGCCAGATTCTGGTGCGCCGCGACCATATCGGGGTCGATCGCCAGTACCGCGCGACAGCACTGCTCCGCCTCTGCCTCTCTTCCTGCGAGCAGCAGCACGGAGCCGAGGCTCGCATGGGCTTCCTTGAGCCCTGGCTCGATTGCCAGCGCATTCCTCAGCGCGCGCTCGGCGGCGTCTGGCTGTCCGTTCTCGGCGAAACAGTTGCCGAGATCGAGATGCGCCGCAGCAAAGCCGGGGGCAATCGCAATCGCCCGTTCGTAGGCGTCGATCGCGGTGGCGAACTCATGAAACGCCTTGGCGATGCGGCCGCTGAGGAACCATGCCTCGGCGCGCAAGGGATCGGCGAGTGCTGCCGGATCCTCGATGCGCTCCAGCACCGCCCGAGCCTCGTCCGCGCGTTCCGTTGCGAGCAAGCTGCGCACGCGGGCGAGAAGCGCGGCCAGCATCTCTGTGAGCGCCGCGTGGCCTTTGGCGTTATCGGGGCGGAGTGCCACCACCTTGCGCAGCAGCGCGATCGCCGGTTCGATCTGGCCGGCCTCGAACTGAAGCCAGCCGTAGAGATAGAGCGCGGTGGGATGGCCCGGATCCCCGGCGAGGACCTGCCGATAAAGAGCCTCGGCCGCTTCGTGGCGGCCCGCCTGGTGGTGCGCAAGGGCGAGGGCAAGCGTGTCCTGGCCAGGATCGTGCATGGGAAGCCGCGGGATAGGGCCTTCCTTTTCGCCCCATGCCGTTGATCTCCGGTAAATGTTTCGCGGTCAGCGGGCCTGCGCGCTCGCCTCGCTGCGCGTGCCGCCGACCCGGGCGGCCAGTGCCGCGGCCATGAATGTGTCGAGATCCCCGTCCAGCACGGCGGCCGGATTGCCCTTCTCGACACCCGTGCGGAGGTCCTTCACGAGCTGATAGGGGGCCAGCACGTAGCTGCGTATCTGGTGGCCCCAGCCGATATCCGTCTTCTGGCTGGCCGCAGCGGCGGCTGCCTCCTCGCGCTTCTGCAACTCGCGCTCGTAGAGTCGCGCGCGCAGCATCTGCATGGCGATCGCGCGGTTGCGATGCTGGCTGCGATCGGTCTGGCAGGCAACGACGATGCCGCTCGGCATATGGGTGATGCGGATCGCGCTTTCGGTCTTGTTCACGTGCTGGCCGCCGGCACCGGAAGAGCGGAACGTATCCACCTTCAGGTCGGCCTCGTTGATCGCGATCTCGATCGTCTCGTCCACCACCGGATAGACCCAGACACTGGCGAAGCTCGTCTGGCGCCTGGCATTGGCATCGAACGGGCTGATCCTGACCAGCCGGTGCACGCCTGCTTCGGTCTTCAACCAGCCATAGGCGAAGGGCCCGGAAATCTGCAGCGTTGCCGACTTGATGCCGGCCTGCTCGCCGGGGCTCTCCTCGAGAAGCTGAACCTTGTAGCGGTGCGCCTCCGCCCAGCGCGTGTACATCCGCCGCAGCATCTCGGCCCAGTCCTGTGCCTCGGTACCGCCGGCGCCGGAATTGATCTCGAGATAGGCGTCATTCGCGTCCGCCTCGCCGGCGAGCAGGCTTTCTCCCTCGCGGCGCTTCACCTCTTCGGCCAGGCGTTGCAGGGCGCCGATCGCCTCCCCGGCGACCTCCGCATCGCCTTCGGCCTCGGCGAGCCCGACCAGCTCCATCGCGTCAACAGTTTCCGTCTCGAGCCTCCGCACAGCATCGAGCCCGGCCGCGAGCCGCGTCCTCTCGCGCAGCACCGTCTGTGCCGAGGCCGGATCGTTCCAGAGGCCGGGGTCTTCGGCCCGGGCGTTCAGTTCCGCCAGGCGGGCAGAGGCGGCATCCCAGTCAAAGATGCCTCCTCAGCAGCGCCAGCGATTGCCGGATCTGCTCATTCAGTGCGTCTGCTTCGGCGGACAAGGGAGCCTCGGTTCCAGGATCGATTCCCGAGCGTCAATAGAGGCCGCTCATCCCGGCGTCGAGCCCGGATGTGGTGGTGGAAGCGGCGGCAGTGGAGGCGGTGGGCGGGCCGGCCGGATTCTCGCCCGGGGACGAAGCCGTCTGCACCTCCGTTCCTGGCGCCTGGTTGGTCTTGAAGGCGCCGATCGCAGTTCCGTCCGCGGTGTCGAAGGTTTGCATCGAAATTCCGGGCGGTACCGGCCAATCGAGCACCGGGCGCCCTTTGAGCGCCACTTTCATGAAGGCATTCCAGATCGGCGCTGAAACGGCTCCGCCGGTCACGTCCTGCCCGAGGCTCTTCGGCGTATCGAAGCCCATCCAGACGATGGTGACGAGATTGGGGGTAAAGCCGTTGAACCAGGCGTCGTTGAATTCGTCGGTGGTGCCCGTCTTCCCGGCGATCGGCCGGTCGATCCCCTTGCCCGCGTTGACGCCGGTGCCACGCAGGACGACGCCCTTCATCATCGTCACGAGCTGAAAGACGCTCGCCTGATCGGCGATGCGCGGCTGGTTGCTGACCAGCTCGGGCGGCTGGTCAGGGCTGCCGCCAGCGCAATTGGTGCAGGCCACTTCCTGCGAATGCCAGAGCACCTTGCCTTCCGGACTCTCGACACTGTCGATCAAGGCCGGGGTCACTTTGAGGCCCAGCTCGTCGAAGGAGGCGTAGGCTCCGGCCATCCGCATCACCGTCGTATCAAGCGCGCCGAGCACCGCCGGGTAGTAAAGGGGGAACTTGTGCACGACGCCGAATGCCTCGGCGGTCTTCGCGACATTGCGCAGCCCGACTGCCTCGGCCACCCGCAAGGTTGCCAGATTGACCGATTGCTCGAGCCCGACCTGCATCGTAATCGGTCCCATGAAGCCGGGGTCGAAATCAGTGGGTCGCCACGGACCGTCGGCCCCGGCCATGACGATCGGTGCATCCAGGAACTTCTGGCTCGGCGGTATGCCCTGCTCGAGGGCGGTCAGGTAGGTGAAGGGCTTGAAGCCGCTGCCCGGCTGGCGCTTGGCATCCATCACCCGGTTGTACTGGCTCTCGCGGTAGCTCCACCCGCCGACCATGGCGAGCACTCGCCCGGTGCGCGGATCGAGGGAAACCAGCGCTCCTTCCACCTGGGGAATCTGCATCAAGGCGAGGTTTTCCCCGGCCTCCTGGATGGTGGCCGAGGTCGGCTGGGTGGCGGGAGCAGGCGCGGGAACGGGTTGGACCATCACCACGTCGCCCGGCTTGAGCGTGGCGCGCGCCCAGGCGAAATCGGCCGGCCGAAGCGTTCCCTTGCGGGGCACAGCGGGTGGGGCGGGTCCGACCGGCGGCGCATCGGGCGCGGGATCAAGCCAGCCGATCTCGGCACTGGCCGGGGTTTCGGACAGCACGACCCCGAGTCGCCAGGAATCGAGCATGCCGGGCGGCGGCTTCACCTCTGCCAGTTCCTTCGCCCAGTCTGCCGCCAGCGTCGGGCCGGGCGAGAGCTTCGCCACCGGGCCGCGCCAGCCGCTATGCGCCCGGTCATAGGCCATGAGTCCGTTGCGCAGGGTATCGACCGCAGTCCGCTGCAGCAGCGGATCGAGCGAGGTGCGGACGATCAATCCACCCTCCGTCGCCTGCCTCACGCCGAAGCGGTTGATCAGCTCCTGGCGCACGGCGTCGACGTAATAGCCGGCCTCCGGCAACGGGGTGGGCGGGGGGCCGGCAGCGCGCGGCACCAGCGGCTCGGCAAGGGCCTTCCGCTCCGCTGCGGCAGTGATGTAGCCGTCTTCCCGCATGCGCGCGAGCACCCAGTCCCGCCGCGCCTTGGCGCCGGCCGGGTTGGTGAACGGGTTGTAGGCAGTCGGCGCCTTGGGCAGGCCGGCCAGGAAGGCGGTCTCGGCCACGGTGAGCTTGTCGAGCGGCTTGTCGAAATAGGCCTGGGCGGCCGCCGCCACGCCGTAGGTGCTGAGCCCGAGATAAATCTGGTTGAGGTAGATGGCGAGAATCTGCTGTTTGCTCAGGACGTCTTCCAGCCTGAGGGCCAGGATCGCCTCCTGGATTTTCAGGTCGAACGTCATGGGCTGGTCAAGCAGGATGTTCTTCACCACCTGTTGGGTGATGGTCGAAGCACCGAGTGGGCGGCGCCCGCTGCCGACATGCAGCAAATCCCAGATCCCGGCCCGGACGATCGCGAAGGGGTCGATGCCCGGATGGTACCAGAAGTAGCGATCCTCGGCGGCGATGAAGGCGTTGCGCACCAACGGCGGAATTTCGGCATAGGGCACATAGATGCGCTGTTCGGGGCCGAAATCGGCGATCAGCCGGCCGTTCGATGCGAACAGGCGCGTCATCACCGGCGGATGGTAGTGGCGCAGCACGTTGACGCTCGGCAGGCCGGCGGTGAAATGCCGGTAGCCGAGATAGCCCACCATGGCGCCGGCAATGAGCAGGATCACGACGACGCGCAGGAATCCGACCAGCCAGCGGCCGGCGGCACGCCGGCCGGCGGACCCTGCGCTGACGGCAGCAGCGGCGCCCGCGGCGGGCGCCGCGCCGGCACCCGGCTTGCGCGGCAGCCGGGCAGGTTTTTCGCTCCGGCCGCCGGAGCGGACCGGCGGCAACAGCCGTTCGCCCGCTTTCAGGGGTTCGCTCATGCGCTCCTTATATCCGCTTGCCACCCCGTCGGAACAAGGGACCATCGACCGGTTGGCTATTTCGCCAGGCTTGCGCTTGCCCGGCAGCCTGGATTACGGCATGGTCCTGCTGTCGGTTGCGCGCCCGTGATCGGGTGGGCCGAGCGGGCGTCCTGGCCGGCAGGCGGCGGCGCCCGTGCCATCGCTCCCAAGCAGGTGTTCTCCCCCCTCGATGTGTGGTGAGGGAATCTGCCGGCGGGCGATGGGGTCGCCGGCGCCCGTCCGCCAAGCTTGGGAATGATGGTTTTCGACTGCTTCCTCCCGCCACTTTCGAGGCCGCTCTGCAAGAGTTTTCTGGCTCTGCCTGCGGCCCGCTGCCCGGCAAGGGCGGGGCGACGTACGGGCACCCTTTCCTACCCCAGATCTGGCCCTGGCCGCCGCGGACTTCCTGTCCGCCGGATGCCGGCCTTTCGGAGTCGCTATTCGAATGACAAAACGCATGCTGATCGATGCCACGCACGCGGAGGAAACCCGCGTTGTCGTGTTGGATGGTAGCCAGCTCGAGGACTACGACGTCGAGACAGCCACCAAGAAACAGCTCAAAGGAAACATCTACCTGGCCAAGGTGGTCCGGGTAGAGCCCAGCCTCCAGGCCGCCTTCGTTGAATACGGCGGCAACCGGCACGGCTTCCTCGCCTTTGCCGAGATCCATCCGGACTATTACCAGATTCCGGTGGCCGACCGGCAGAAGCTGCTGGCCATGCAGGAGGCGGAAGCACGCGCGGCCGAAGAAGCCGAAGAAGCGGAAGCGGCCGCGGCCGTCGCTCAGCCCGGCGCATCGCCGACCGAAGCCGAGCCGCCCGGGGCGGCGGCCGAGCCTGGAGGCGAACCGGTCGAGGAAGCGTCCGCCCTCACGCCCGAAGCGCCGGCCGAGGCCGAGGTGCGGCCGGAGGCGGAGCGGGAGAGCGAAGCGGCCCCCGCCGGGGAGTTGGGCGAAGGCCTCGCGTCCGAGGGCCAGCCGGAGGCCGCCGACCCGGCCGCCAACGAAGCCGATTCCTTCATCGAGACGCCGCCGCCTGAAACAGTGGGTGGGGAGGGAGAGAGCACGGAGGACCTGCGCCCGCCGCGCATTCCTTCCTCGTTCCTTCGCCAGTACAAAATCCAGGAGGTGATCCATCGGAGGCAGATCCTGCTCGTGCAGGTCGTCAAGGAAGAGCGAGGGGCCAAGGGGGCGGCGCTCACGACTTACATCTCGCTGGCCGGCCGCTATTGCGTGCTGATGCCGAATTCGCCGCGCGGCGGCGGCATCTCACGGAAGATCACCGCGCCGGCCGATCGCCGCCGCCTGAAGGAAATCAGCGCCGAACTGGCGATCCCTTCCGGGATGGGACTGATCGTGCGCACTGCCGGTGCCAACCGGCCGAAACCGGAAATCCGGCGGGACTGCGAATACCTGCTCCGGCTGTGGGATGAAATCCGCGACGCCGTGATGAAATCGGTTGCACCGGCGCTGATCTACGAGGAAGCCAGCCTGATCAAGCGCGCGATCCGCGATGTCTATTCGCGCGACATCGAGGAGCTGCTGGTGGACGGCGAGCAGGGCTGGCACGCCGCGCGCGATTTCATGCGCATGCTGATGCCGACCCATGCGCGCAAGGTGCAGCTCTGGAAAGATCCGGCCGGCCGCAGTCTTTTCGCGCATGAGCGGGTGGAGGCGGAGCTCGACCGGATTCTGAGCCCGACGGTGCCGCTCCGTTCCGGCGGCTCCCTCGTCATCAATCAGGCCGAGGCGCTGGTGGCCATCGACGTCAATTCCGGCCGTGCCACGCGCGAACGCAATATCGAGGAGACAGCGCTCCGCACCAATCTGGAAGCCGCCGAGGAAGTGGCCCGGCAGCTTCGGCTGCGCGATCTTGCCGGCCTGATCGTGATCGACTTCATCGACATGGAAGCGCGCAAGCACAATGCGATGGTCGAGCGGCGCCTCAAGGAGGCCCTGAAGAGCGACCGGGCGCGGGTGCAGGTCGGGCACATCAGCCATTTCGGTCTCCTGGAGATGAGCCGCCAACGCCTGCGCCCCTCTCTTACGGAGACGAGCTTCTCGCTCTGCCCGCACTGCGGCGGCACCGGCCATGTGCGCAGCGTCGAAAGCGCGGCGATTCATCTGCTCCGCATGCTCGAAGACGAAGCGGCGCACCGGGCGGGAGAACTGCGCGTCCACGCGGGAAGCGCGATCGCGCTCTACATCCTCAATCACAAGCGTTCCTGGCTGAACGAGGTGGAGGCACGCCGTAGCGTCACTGTCAGCTTTGCCGTGGACGATGCGCTGCCGATCTCGGCGATGCGGATCGAGCGGGTCCGCGGTTCCACGGTGGAGGCGCCGGTTGCCCAACCAACTTCGCCCGCTGCCGCGTTGCCGGCCGAGGAGGCGCCCCTGGTTGCCGCTCCCGGCACCGAGGCGGAGCAGCCGGCGCCGGAAGCGGCGTTGCCCCAGCCCGCCGAAATCCTCGAGGATGGCGAGGACGGGGAACGGCGGCGGCGGCGGCGGCGGCGGCGGCGGCGGCATCGGGACGAGGGGATGCCCGTGAGCGGCGATGCGCTGCCGCCCGAGCAGGCCGAACAGCCTGACCTCCCGGAAGCACCCGACGGCGAGGCGATCGCGGTGACGGAGGAGGCCCCTGCCAGAGGCCGGAGTGCTCCGCGCGAACGGGGCCGGCGCGGCACGCGGGGAGGTGCCCGTTCCGGCGAAGCGCGCCGGGAAGGCGGCCGGCCGCGTGGCGGCGAACGCCCGACCCCGGCGCCCTCGCCGGCTTTCGGCCACCCGGCGGGCCCGACCCCCGCCGATCCGTTCGCCGACGCGGCGTTCGATCTCTTCGACGCGATCGAAGCGGCCACCGAGCAAGCGGCCCCGGAGCCCCGTTTGCCGGAGCCGGCCCTGATCGAGCCGGCGCTGCCCGAGCCGGCGCTGCCTGAGCCGGCGCCGGCATCTGCGGCCGCGGCGCCAGGCCCGGCCGAGGAAGCTCCGCCCGTCGATGACCGGCCCCCGGTTCCGGCCGTGAAGCCGATCGTGCTCGGCAGCGAGGAAGCGGTGCCGGTCGAGAAGAAACGCGGCTGGTGGCAACGCTGACGGAGAGCGGCCAGGCGCAGAGGCCGGCCGCGCCGGCGGCGGCAGCGAGATTCGGAGCGGATGCTTGAAGAACGCAGCACCTTTGGAGCTCCACGTTCCTGAGCCGCCGGCGAGGCCCGGTGAGGTCCCGGACTTTGGCTGGCTGAAGATTCCACCGGCGGGGTCGGTTGCCCGCCCGGATATCGCGACGCCGCCCAACGAGATGCGCGGGCACGCCTATACGCTGATCCGCGTGCTCGACGAGCAAGGCGCGGCCAGCGGGCCGTGGGATCCGAAGCTCGACGCCGAGACGCTCCGTCGCGGCCTCCGCACGATGATGCTGACGCGAGCCTACGACGAGCGGATGTTCCGCGCGCAGCGCCAGGGCAAGACCTCGTTCTACATGCGCTGCACCGGCGAAGAGGCGATCGGGGTGGCGCAGGCGATGGCGCTCGACGATCGGGACATGGTGTTCCCGACCTACCGGCTGCAGGGCCTCCTGATCGCGCGTGGCTGGCCGCTGATCGAGATGATGAACCAGGTCTTCTCGAATACCAGGGACCGGCTGAAGGGACGGCAGATGCCGGTTCTCTACGCGAGCAAGGAGGCACGATTCTTTTCGATTGCCGGCAATCTCGCCACCCACCTTCCGGAAGCCGTCGGCTGGGCGATGGCATCGGCGATCAAACATGACGACCGGATTGCAGCGAGCTGGATCGGAGAAGGCTCGACCGCCGAGGGCGACTTCCATCATGCCCTGACCTTTGCCAGCGTCTATCGCGTCCCGGTGGTGCTGAACATCGTCAACAACCAGTACGCGATCTCGACCTTCCAGCGGATCGCGGGCGGCGAGGAATCGACATTCGCGGCCCGTGCTCTCGGCTATGGCCTGCCGGCGCTGCGCGTCGACGGCAACGACTTCCTGGCGGTGTACGCCGCCACGCGCTGGGCGGCGGATCGCGCGCGGACGAATGTCGGCCCGACCGTGATCGAACTGGTGACCTACCGGGCGAGCGCCCATTCGACGAGCGACGACCCGAGCAAGTATCGTTCCGCGGAAGAGCCGGGGCGGTGGCCGCTCGGCGATCCGATCGCGCGCCTCTCCGGGCATCTGGCAAGGCTCGGGGAGTGGTCCGAGGAGCGCCAGGCGCGGCTGGCGAGCGAACTGGACAGCGAGGTGCTGGCGATTCAGCGCGAGGCGGAAAGCTACGGCACGCTCGCCTCCGGCCCGCATCATCGCCCGGCCACGATGTTCGAGGATGTCTTCAAGGAGATGCCCTGGCACCTGCGCCGCCAGCGCGAGGAGATGGGATCCTGACCATGCCGCGGATGAACATGGTGCAGGCACTGAATTCGGCGATGGATGTCATGATGGCGCGCGACGAGAATGTGGTCGTGTTCGGCGAGGATGTCGGCTACTTCGGCGGCGTGTTCCGCTGCACGGAAGGGCTGCAGAAGAAGTATGGGCGGGACCGCGCCTTCGACACGCCGATCGCCGAATCAGGCATCCTGGCGGCTGCCATCGGCATGGGTGTCTATGGGCTCAGGCCGGTGGTCGAGATCCAGTTCGCCGATTACATCTATCCCGCGACCGACCAGCTCGTTTCGACCGCGGCCAGGCTCCGGTATCGTTCGGCCGGCGCATTCACCGCCCCGATCACCGTGCGCTCGCCGTGCGGGGGCGGCATCTTCGGTGGCCAGACGCATAGCCAGAGCCCGGAGGCGATCTTCACCCATGTCTGCGGACTGAAGACCGTCATCCCGTCCAATCCCTACGATGCCAAGGGCCTCCTGATCAGCGCGATCGAGGACGACGATCCGGTGATCTTTCTGGAGCCGAAACGGATATACAACGGACCGTTCGACGGGCATCACGACCGGCCGGTGATACCCTGGAGCGAGCACCCTGCAAGCGAGGTGCCGGCGGGGCATTACACGGTGTCGCTCGGGCAGGCGGCCTGCGTGAGACCCGGCGCGGAGGTGACGGTGCTGACCTACGGGACGATGGTGCACGTCGCCCTGGCCGGGGCGGAAGAGGCCGGGGTGGATGCGGAGATCCTCGATCTCCGCACGCTCATTCCTTTGGATATCGAGACGATTGTCGCCTCCGTCGGCAAGACCGGGCGCTGCCTGATCGTCCACGAGGCAACCCGGACCAGCGGTTTCGGCGCCGAGCTTGCCGCGCTGGTGCAGGAGCACTGTTTTTATGCGCTGGAGGCGCCGATCGTCAGGATCACGGGCTGGGATACGCCGTATCCGCATGCACTGGAATGGGACTATTTCCCGGGGCCCAGGCGCGTCGCCGAGGGGCTGAAAAGGGTGATGGCGGACTGACGTGGCGCGCTTCGTGTTTACTTTGCCCGACGTGGGCGAGGGAATCGCCGAGGTAGAGGTGGTGCAGTGGCACGTTGCGGTCGGCGCAACGATCGCCGAGGATGCGCCTCTCGTCGATGTCCTGACCGAGAAGGCAACCGTCGAGATTCCCGCTCCGCGGAGCGGCCGTATTCTCTCGATCACCGGCGGTCCCGGCGACAAGCTTCGAGTCGGCAGCGAAATCATGGTGCTGGAGACCGATGCTGCCGAGGTAGCCGCGGCTCCTCGGGCCGAGCCCATCACGCCGCCGCTTCCCGCCCCCGGAATGGAAAGCCGCGACGGTGCCGCACTCCCTGCCGCCGACGAGCCGACCTTGCGGAAGCCGCTGGCCGCGCCCTCGGTGCGGCAGCGTGCCAGGCAACTCGGCATCGCGCTTTCCTCCGTTTCCGGCAGCGGACCTCTCGGCCGCATCCTGCATGCCGACCTCGACGCCTATGTCACTGCCAGGGCTCCGCCGCCTCCTGTTGCCATGGAGGGCACGGCACGGGCGGCGCATGACGAGGCTGACGCGGTCGAGGAAATCCGGATCATCGGCCTGAGGCGGAAGATTGCCGAGCGGATGGCCGAATCGAAGCGGCGCATTCCGCACTATTCCTATGTCGAGGAGATCGACGTCACGGCGCTCGAGGAATTGCGGGCGCACCTGAATGCCCGCCACGCGTCACGGCGGCCGCATCTGACAGTGCTGCCATTCCTGATCGCAGCCCTGGTCCGCGCCGTTCCCAAGGTGCCGGAGGTGAATGCCCTGTTCGACGAGGGGCAGGGGATCCTGCGACGCCACGAGGCGGTGCATGTCGGCATCGCGACCCAGACGGAGCAGGGGCTGATGGTGCCGGTGGTGCGGCATGCCGGGAGGCTGGACCTCTGGCAGGTGGCGAACGAGGTCGCGCGGCTTTCTTCGGCGGCGCGCGAGGGCAAGGCGACGCGGGAGGAACTCGGCGGCTCGACCATCACGATCAGCAGCCTGGGGCCGCTCGGTGGAATCGCGGCAACGCCGGTGATCAATTTTCCCGAGGTGGCGATCATCGGCGTCAACCGCATCGTGGAGCGGCCGACAGTGCGCGAGGGACGGGTCGAGATCCGGCGGATGATGAACCTCTCCAGTTCGTTCGACCATCGCATCGTGGACGGCTGGAATGGAGCGCAGTTCATCCAGGAGATGAAGCGGCTGATCGAGCAGCCGGCGAGCTTGTTCATGGCGTGACGACAAGACGCGGCGGGGATCGTTTCCCGCCGCACGAGGCGCGCGGGTCGGGGTGGCGGCTCCGCCCCTTTGTCCTACGCCGCGCGCAGCAGGCTCTCGCCCGGTCGGACCAGGCTGAAGCGGACCGGCTCGGTCTCGCCCAGGAACGTGCTTCCCGCCAGCCGTACCACGGTGTAGCGCGATGCGGCGAGATCGGACGTCGCCGGATGGTCGGTGCGGAAATGCGCGCCGCGGCTGTCGGTGCGGAGCGTCGCCGCTTTCAGGATGGCCTGGCTCACGAGCAGCAGATTTTCGAGATCGAGGCGAGCGGCCCAGGCGAGATCGTAACGGCGGTCGAGATCGGGAACGCCGCTTTCTTCGAGTGTAGCCGAAAGCGCGGCAAGCCTGGCGTCGGCGCGCGCGAGAGAGGCGGCATCGCGCAGGATGCCGACATCCTCCCACATCACGCGTTGCAGCTCGGCGCGCAGTTCCGCCAGCGGTCCGGACTTCCTTCCGCGCGGGGTGAGAGCGCGGGCGATCGCCGTCTCGAGCGCGGCACGATCCGGTTCCGGCAGAGCGGAGGGCGGCGGGTTCGCGGCCATCGAATCGCCCGCGAGCCCGCCGAAAACGGTGGAATTGGCGACCCCGTTGCCGCCGAGGCGGTTGGCGCCGTGCACGCCGCCGGTATCCTCCCCGGCCGCATAGAGGCCGGGCCAGGGCGTGCGGCATTCGGTATCGAACACCACGCCGCCCATCATGTAATGCGCGGTCGGAATGACCTCGACGCGCCCGGCCGCGAGATCGAAGCCGCAATCGGCGCACCGCTCGACCATGCCCTTGAACATGCGCCGCACGTTCTCTGCCCCGAGATGCTTCATCTCGATGAAGACGCCGCCATGCGGGCCGCCGAAGCCTCTGGCGATGCGATCCATGATCGCGCGGCTGACGATGTCGCGCGTCGCGCGCTCGCCGGCCGGATCATAGAGGGCCATGAAACGCTCGCCGGTCGAGTCGGTGAGATGCCCGCCGGCGCCGCGCAATCCTTCCTCCAGCACCGTGCCGGTCATGCGCGAGGTCTCGCCGGCCAGGAGCCCGGTCGGGTGGAACTGCACCATCTCCATATCGCGTAGCGGGAGTGCGGCGCGCAGCGCCATCGCCAGCCCGTCGCAGCTCTTGTCGCCGGAAGGCGTATGGTAGCGGTACATGGTCGGGCCGCCGCCCGTGGCCAGCAGCACGGCCTGCGCGCGCGCCAGTACCAGTGCGCCCGAACGCATGTCGAGCAGCAGGGCGCCGGCGATGCCGGCGCCGTCGGCGCGTGGAATGAGATCGAGCGCGCGATGATCCTCGAGGCGTGCGACATTGCGCGCATAGACCTGCTCGGCGAGTCGGTTGATGATCTCGATACCGGTGAGATCGCCCTTGTGCACCGTGCGGTCGAAGCTCTGGCCGGCGAAGGCCTTCTGATGCACGCTGCCGTCCGGGTTGCGATCGAAGAAGCAGCCGATTTCGGTTTCCAGCTCGCGGATCCGGGTTTGCGCGCCGGTGACGAGCAGCCAGGCAAGCTCCTGGTTGTTGAGCCACTTGCCGCCCTCGATCGTGTCCATGAAGTGACGCTCGGCCGAATCGCCGGGGGCGAGTGCGACGTTGTAGCCGCCCTGCACCATGCGCGTGCAGCCGCATTTGCCGAGCAGTCCCTTGACGACGATCGCGACCCGGCAGTCCGGCGCCTTCTTCTTGGCGTGCAGCGCGGCGAAGAGGCCGGCGCCGCCGGCACCGAGAATCAGGATGTCGGTGGCGAATTCCTGGAGAGGCTCCTGCATCGGCTACCCGGACGCGCCGAGCTTCGCGAGCACCGCGGCGCGACGGGCGGCGACCGCCTCACCGACGCGCTCGTAGAGCGAGTTGCCAGAGGAATCCATGCCCACCAGAAGCGGACCGAAGCCCTTGATGCGGAAGCGCCAGAGGCTCTCGGGATGGAGGTCGTCGAGATCGACATCCTCGATCGCCTCGATCCAGGTGGTCTCCAGTGCGGCGGCGCCCCCGATGACGGCAAGATAGGCGCCGCCGAGGTCGCGCAAGGCGGCAAGCGTTGCCTCCCCAAGACCGCCCTTGCCGATGATGATGCGCACGCCTTCGCGTGCCATCAGCGGGCGCGTGAAGCGTTCCATGCGCATCGAGGTGGTGGTGCCGATACAGACCGGCGCATAGCCGGCCGGATGCCCGGCGGAGGCGGGCACCTTGCGCACGTTCGGAGCGGTGTGCAGCACGGCATGGCCCGTGAGATCGAAGCGCGTGCGGCGGTCGCGATCGAACATCGCGATCAGCGTCGCGTCGCGGATGCCATAGAGAGTGCGCTCGAGCGTGACGGTATCGCCCGCCGCGAGGCGGCGGACCGCGGCCTCGTCGGTCGGCATCTCGAGAACATGGTGTGCCATCTCAAATTCTTTCAGAATCCGAAGCGGATGCCGCCCGGCGTCAGCACGGCGCGGGCACGGCGCGCCGAGTGACACTGGATGTTGACCGCGACCGGATTCATGGTGATGTGCGTGACGGCGATCTCGACATGCACGGCAAATGCGGTCGAGCGGCCGCCGAGACCTTGCGGGCCGATGCCAAGCTCGTTCACGGCCGCCGAAAGCTCTGCTTCCAGCGCAGCGCCTTCCGGATCCGCCGAGACGGAGCCGAGCGGGCGGGTTGCCGCAATCTTGGCGAGATGCATGCAGAGATCCGAGGTGCCGCCGATGCCGACGCCGACGATCGTCGGCGGGCAGACCTTTCCGCCGGCCTCGATCACGCGGTCGATCACGAAGCGCTTCACCGCCGCAACGCCGTCCGCCGGAACCAGCATGCGGAGGAACGAGCCGTTCTCTGAACCAGACCCTTTCGGGATCATCTCGATCTCGACCGTCTCGGGCGTTTCGGTGAAATCGACATGGATGATCGGCACCCCGGCCCCGCAGGAGGTCTGCTCGTTTTGCCGCGTGATCGGGTGCACGACCGAAGAGCGGAGCGGATGCTCGCGGGTCGCGCGTTCGCAGCCCCGGCGGATCGCCTCTTTGAGCGCGACACCGTCGAACGCGACGTCGCGGCCGATCCAGACGTTGTAGATCGGGATGCCGGTATCCTGGCAGAGGAGATTCTTCGTGCGTTCCGCGACCACGACATTCTCGACCATGGTGTCGAGGATCGCGCGCCCGGTCCGATCCGTCTCGCCCTGCTGGAGACGCGAGAAGCCGGACTTGATGTCCTCCGGGAGCAGTTTCAGCGCCCGGATGTAGAGATCCCGGGTGATGGTTTCGATCTCCGTCATGTCGAGCTGCATGGTTTTTCTCCCCGCACGGGCGGTTCAGCCCCGCATCGGCACGCTGATGAGGAAAAGAAGTCCGAAGAAAAAGCCGAAGGCGAGGCAGATGGAAACCGTGACGGCGGTTTTTTCGCGGCAATCCAGGAATTCGATGGCGAGGATCCTGAGGCCGCATGCGAGATGCAGCGCGAGCGCGGCCACCAGGCCCGCCTCGAGCACCTCGACCAGCGGAGAGCGGGTGAGGGCGAGGAACCGCTCGAGCGCGGGCGCTCCGGAAAGGGCGAGGCCAAGGACGATGAAATGCGCCGGCAGGAACAGGGCGAGAAGGATCCCGGAAACCCGGTTGAGGAGAGCGGCGAGCAGCCCGGGATGGCTTCTCGCGCGGATGACGAGCGCGCTCATCAGGCGGCGAAGACCGCCCAAGCCGCGCGCATGCCGAGCACGGCGATGAGGATTCCGAAGCCGATCAGGAGGGCATCTGCGAGCTTCCCGGAGCAGCCGAGCCACTCGGCAAGTACGGCCCTCAGCCCGATCGGCGCATGCACGGAAGCGGCGAGGACGAAACAGCCGTAGAGAGCAAGAAAAGCCCAGTTGCCGTGCGTCCGCCCAAGCAGTGCCGCAGCGGTGAGACCCTGCTGTACGGCGTCGATGATGACGTAAAGATGGACCGCGACCGCGACGGCAAGAACGAGCGCGCTGATCCGGCTCGCGGCAAGGAGGGCGCCGTTCACGGCCTGACTCCGAGGGCGGCACGGATTGCCAGCCGCTTGAGCCCGGCAATCGCGTAGGTGGGGGCGATCGCCTTCGGGCAGGTTTCGGTGCAGGCCATGTGGGTGTGGCAGCTTGCGCAGCCGCCGGGGCCGCTCACGGCGGCAAGCCGCTCTCTTCGCGCCTGATCGCGCACGTCGTTCATCAATGTCCAGGCGCGGTTGAGCGCCGCCGGGCCGAGATAATCGGGATTCCAGCCAACCACATCGCAGGCGGCGTAGCAGACGCCGCAGCCGATGCACTCGATGCCGGCATCCGCCGCCTGGCGCTCCGCCGAGGCCGGCGCGACGCGAGCGAAATCGCGGAAAGGCGCCACACCCGGTTCGAAGCGGCCGTGAGCTTGCTGCCATTTCGCGAAAAAGGGCGCCATGTCGACCACGAGGTCCTTGACGACCGGCAGATGTCTCAGCGGCGCAACCCTGAGGCGGCCGCCCCTGGCGACCACGCCGACGCGGGTGCGGCAGGTCCAGCGCGGCCTGTCGTTCACCATCATGGCGCAGGAGCCGCACATCCCGACGCGGCAGGCGAAGCGGTAGGCGAGTGTCGGGTCTGTCGATCTCTGCACCTCGGATACGGCATCGAGCACGGTTTCGCTCGCGCGCATCGGGATTCGATAAGTGCGGAACTCACCCACCGCTCCGCCCCGCCAGATTTCGAGCGACAGCGTCTCTGTGGCGTTGGCCGTGCTCAAGGCAGACTCATTCCCGCAGTTGACTGGCGAGCCGGCGGGCCAAGAGCCAGCCAATGATTCCCGAGACTGGTGCTGCGGGTAGAAACAGCAGCCAGCCGAGTGGCTTCCCGCCGATGATCAGGTTCATGCCGATCCCTAGCATGATGCCGCCGACGAGGCCCCCGGAAACTCCGGAGAGAAGGCCGAGCCAGATGATCTCCTCGCGCGTGATCACGGGAAGGTCGTACCGGGGGCCGGGCGGGTTTGACAAGGCCCGAGGCTCGCCCCTATAGCGGCGGCCCATTGCCGGGAACGCGGACAGGGCCGGCGGCCCTGCGCCCGCCGCTCTTTGAGCGGACTACCGGTGCAACAGAGCGCCCGCCTGGACGGCTCGCTGGCGGTGCGCAGCAAAGAAAGGAGGGCGCATGACCAAGCGCCTCGAGAGCAAGTACAAGGTCAACCGCCGGCTCGGGGTCAATCTCTGGGGCCGCGGCAAGTCCCCGATCGCCAAGAAGGACTATCCTCCCGGCCAGCATGGGCAACGGCGGCGCAAGCCTTCCGACTTTGGCATGCAGCTCATGGCCAAGCAGAAGCTGAAGGCCTATTACGGCAATATCGGCGAGAAGCAGTTCCGGCACTATTACGAGGAAGCGGTCCGCCGGCGCGGCGACACCAGCGAGACGCTGATCGAGCTTCTGGAAAGAAGGCTCGATGCGGCCGTGTACCGCATGAAGTTCGCCATCACTCCGTTCGCCGCGCGCCAGTTCGTTTCGCACAACCACCTGCTGGTCAACGGCAAGCGGGTGAACATCCCCTCCTACCAGCTTCGCGACGGCGACACGATCGAGGTCAGGGAGAAGTCGAAGCAGCTTGCCGTGCTGCTGGACGCAACCCAGAGCGCGGAGCGGGACGTGCCGGAGTATCTCGAGGTCGATCATCGGGCGATGAAGGGCCGGTTTCTCAGGGCGCCGAAACCGGGCGACGTGCCCTATCCGGTGCAGATGGACCCGCACGTCGTGGTCGAGTTTTACTCGCGCTGAAGGCCGGGCCGGGGCTGGCGAAGGGGAGTCTGGAATGGACGAGACTGCGGCTGTAACAGGATTCGCGGCGGATCTCGCCGCCGCGATCGGCCACACGCCCCTGATCCGGCTGCGCGGCCCCTCTCAAGCGACCGGCTGCACCATCCTCGGCAAGGCCGAGTTCATGAATCCCGGCAGCTCGGTGAAGGACCGCGCCGCACTGGCGATGATTCTCGATGCCGAGCGGCGCGGCGTGCTGAAGCCGGGCGGGACCGTGGTCGAAGGCACGGCAGGCAACACCGGCATTGGCCTCGCGCTGGTCGGCAATGCGCGTGGCTATCGCACGGTGATCGTGATGCCGGAGACGCAAAGCCGCGAGAAGATCGAGTTCCTGCGCATGATTGGTGCCGAGCTTCGCCTGGTGCCTGCCAAGCCGTACCGGGATCCCGGCAATTACGTGCACGTCTCACGCCGGCTCGCCGAGGAGACGGGCGCATTCTGGGCCAACCAGTTCGACAACCTGGCCAATCGCGAAGGCCATCGGGCCACCACGGGGCCGGAAATCTGGGCCGAGACGAAGGGCGCCGTCGATGCTTTCACCTGTGCCTGCGGCACCGGCGGGACGCTCGCCGGGGTTGCCTTCGCGCTCAAGGAAAGGAAGCCCGGGGTGCGCATCGTGCTCGCGGATTGTGAAGGCAGCGCCCTCTACGGCTGGGTGAAGGCGAAGGATCTCAGCATTTCCGGCAGCTCCATCACCGAAGGGATCGGCCAGTCACGCGTGCCGGACAATCTCGAGGGCGCTCCGATCGACGATGCGGAGCGCATCCCCGACGCCGAGGCCCTAGAGCAGATTTTCGACCTCCTGATTCACGAGGGCCTTTCGGTCGGCACGTCCTCCGGCATCAATGTCGCGGCGGCCATCCGCGTGGCGCGCACGCTGGGACCAGGGCACACGGTCGTCACCATCCTGGCCGACGGCGGCTCGCGCTACCAGTCGAAGCTCTTCAACCCCGAATTCCTGCGCTCGAAGAACCTGCCGGTTCCTTCCTGGCTCGCCTGAACGAAGCGACCAGGCTTTTGATGCCGGCCGCCTGCTGGGCGAAATAGCCGCCGGTGGCCAGCGCCTCGGGCGCTTCCGCATCGCCGGTCGGGCCGAACACCGGGGAGAAATCCGCGGTGCCGAACAGCATGTCCCACCACGGGAAGACGGCACCGTAGTTGCAGCTCTCTCGTCCTGCTGCCGGCAGGGCATGATGGGCGCGATGGAACCGGGGCGAGACGATCAGCCTCTCACCGAGCCAGCCGAAGGAGACGCGCGTATTGGCGTGCGACAGGCTTTCAATGAAGCGAAGCAGGAGCACGAGCAGCGGAAACTGGAACGGCGAGATGCCGATCAGGAGCGCGATCAGTCCGAACCAGAGCGCGGAGATGAAGTCATCGAGCAGGTGGTTGCGATCATCCGACCAGAAGGTCATCTGCCGTTGCGCGTGATGCAGCGCATGCAGGGAGTACCAGGCAGGGATGATGTGCGAGATGCGATGGCGCCAGTAATCCGCGAAATCGAGGATGACGGCATAGGCGACGAACGTCAGCACCGGATGGCCGAACAGCGGCGGGATCAGCCGTTCGAGCATCGGCGGGATCCAGCCGTGATCGACCAGGAATCCGTCCACCTGCACCTGCACCTGGTAGAAGAGAACAAACGTGACGAGGGGCAGCAGGCCGACGCGCGCGATCAACGTGTAGAGCATGTCGGTGAAGACGACGCGCCGGCCCGGCCAGCGCTCGACCGGGTAGAGCGCCTCGAGCGGCATCGAGATCGACCACGTAACGAGCACCTGGAAGAGCCCGTAGACGGCGAACAGGCTCCAGCCGAAGGCGATGTCCTCCCACTGCATCAGGTCGAGCCGATAGAGGAGGGGGAGGACGATCCCGGTCTGCAGCCGGCCGGCCAGGGCCATGAACGGATCGATCATAGGGAGGCGGTGCCGAGCGCAGCCCGGCCGTTCTCGGCAAGAAGAGTAAGCATCGGGGAGAGGAAGAGGCCGTGCGGGGAGCGGCCGGTCGACACCAGCGCGAGCTCGCCGGTTCCCGGGTCCATGACGGCGAGACTGTCGGCGAAACGGCGCGTGATCCAGAGCTTGCCGTCCGGAGCAAAGGCGATGCAGTCCGGACCACCGGTGAGGGTGTAGCGGAGGAGCGGGCGCAAGGTCTCGGCATCGAGAGCGTCGATCGTGCCGGCGAGGCGGTTGCCGACATAGAGGAGGCGCCGGTCGGGCGAGATCATGATGATGTGCGCGCCACGCCCGGTATGGATCCGGCGGATGACGCTGCCATCGACCGGGTCGAGCATCACGACATCTTCTGCGTTCATCAACGCCACCAGCAAGCGGTCCCGGTGCCAGACGATTCCTGCCGGTGCCGGCCCGACGCGGGCCCGCCAGACGACCCGGTTCTTTACGAGGTCGATTGCCACCACGTGCTCATTGCCCTGGAGGGTCGAATAGACCATCGAGGAGTCCGGCGCGTAGGCGAGATGGCTCGGCATCGAGGATTCATGGAAGCGGCGGATCAGGCTGAGCGTGGCCGCGTCGTACACGTCGATATGGTTGAGGCGGAGTGCATTCACCACCAGCTTTTGCCCGTCGGGACTGACCCAGAGCTGGTACGGGTCGCTCAGCAGGCGATGGCCGAGCAGGCTGCCGGTAGTCGGCGAGAGCGCGAACAGTGCGTTGCCGGAAGCATCGCCCACCCAGAGTTCCGTTGCATCCGGAGACAGCGCCCAGTGGTGGGGCTCCCGCAAAAGCGGCACTTCGCGGAGCAGCTTCCGGGTTGCCATATCGATGATGCTGACCGATGCGCTGACGGAATTCATGACGATGGCGATGCCGCCCCCGGGGCTGCTCTCGGGCGCCGGGGCGGCGGCGATCGCCGGGCGCGCGCCCGACCATGCGACGGTCGCGGCAAGCCCGCCGGCCAAGAGAGCACGCCGTCTGGTCATGGGGAAATCGCGGTGCTGCGTCATCCGCTCGCGTCTTTCCATCGCATTGTAGCAACAGCGGCCAAGTTGTGGAAACGAAGATGCATGGCAAGCCATGCGTCGCTCTTGAGCCGGCTTTGCCGCGATGCCGTTCCGTCCCCGGCTGCGCCGTCACGCCCCGACGGCGAACCGATATTGCCGGCCATGCCTCCTGCCGAAACGTGCAATGCGCTCGTCGTAGGTGACCAGCGGACAGGCAAGGAGGCTCGTCCCGCCGGTGCAGGAGAGGTCGTGGCGCCGAAGCGTCGGCTCCTGTCCTTCGATCCCGTTTGAGGAACGGTGTGGAAGCAGTGAAAAGGGAACTGCGTCTCCAGCCATCCGTCGCCCTTGAACCGGCCCTGCCGGCATGCCATTGCACTGCCGGAAAGCGATGCAAGGGAGGGGCGGATGGTCGAGAACGTATCGCCGGGGGCGGCATGGCGGGCTCTCCGCGAGAACTCCGGGGCCGTGCTCTGTGACGTCCGGACCGAGCCTGAATGGAACTTCGTCGGCCTGCCGGACCTGAGCCAGGCGGGCAAAGAGCCGGTGCTCATTCCCTGGCAGCTCTATCCGGCCATGCAGCAGAATCCGGATTTCCTGGCCCGGCTGGCGGAGGCCGGCGTGACGCCGGGGCAGCCGGTCTATTTCATATGCCGCACCGGCGGCCGCAGCGCCGCCGCGGCACTGGCGGCGGCCCAGGCCGGCTATGCGCAGGTCTTCAACGTCGCCGACGGGTTCGAGGGGCCGGTGAATGCCGATGGCAAGCGCGGAACCGTGGCCGGCTGGAAGGCCGAGGGTCTGCCCTGGCGGCAGCGCTGAAATTCCTCAACGCGCATAAAGCACGCGGACGACCACGAACCAGGCATAGCGTGGATCGAGGACGTGACCATCCGGCGCGACCAGGAGGCCCTCCGGCGTCGTCGGTACGTGCTTCATCGTTACGGCGTCATCAACATTGCCGCCGATGACGGTAAGCGAGCCGGGCGCGGATTTTGTAACGATATCGCAATGCCCAGGGAAAAAAGGCACCGGCAGATCGCCGTAGGTGAGTGAGCGGGCCCAGCCGGTGCCGAAGCAGATCAGATCGCCGGGCACCGGCGCGTAATCCGCGGGCCGTTCCGCCCGCACGGCGTAGCGTGGATAACGGGCGTGATCGGCCTCCCACCCGGCATCGACATAGAAGGCATGGTCGGGCGCGTAGGGGAAGGCCGGCCCGGCGCCTGCCATCCGCATGACGAACGAGATGAAGGCCGCCGACCAGGCGTAGTCCGTATCCTTGTCGGCGGGGAATACGGCGCCGTCTTCGTCGTGCTTGCCGGTCCAGCGCGAGAAGCGCGTGCCCGCGTTCATACCGAGCCACCAGTAGAGGCCGACCTGCTGCCAGAGGCCGGGCTCGCGCTCCGGCTTCTGCCACGGCAACGGTGGCGGTCTGCTGCCCGGCATCGAATCGTCCACCGGGCTGCCGAAAAGGTGCCATTGCGCGGTTGCGATGGCGATCGCCGCGACGCGCGAGAAGGGTTCGTACGGCTTGCGCGCGAAGGGAGGAACGTGGGCGTCTGGGGCGGTACAGGCCGAAAGCACGCTCAATGCGGCGATCAGCCACCGATGTCTCACCTTGCCTGCTCTGGAAAGAGGCGGGTCAGTCCTTCTTTCGATGCCGCCGAGCGGCCGCGTTCGGTGATCAGGCCGCTGACGAGCGGCGCCGGTGTCACGTCGAAGGCGGGATTGACGGCGTTGCTTCCGTCCGGCAGCAGGGAGACCCGCACGATCGAACCCTCCGCGCTCCTCCCCGTGATGCTCGCGACTTCGCCCGCGTCACGCTCTTCGATCGGAATTTCCTTGATACCGTCGGCGATTTCCCAGTCGATCGTCGAAGAGGGTACGGCCACCCAGAAGGGCACTCCGCTCTCGCGCGCCGCCAGGGCCTTGAGGTAGGTGCCGATCTTGTTGGCGACATCGCCGTTTCGCGTCACCCGATCGGCGCCGACGATGACGAGATCGACCATGCCATGCTGCATGAGATGGCCGCCGGCATTGTCGGCGATCACGGTGTGCGGCACGCCATGGCGGCCAAGCTCCCAGGCGGTGAGGGAGGCGCCCTGGTTGCGCGGCCGCGTTTCGTCCACCCACACATGCAGAGCGATACCCTCATCGTGGGCGCGATAGATGGGAGCGAGCGCGGTCCCCCAATCGACGGTCGCCAGCCAGCCGGCATTGCAATGGGTGAGCACGTTGGCGCTTCGGCGGTTCGCCTCGGCGATGGCGGCGATCAATGGCAGGCCATGCCAGCCGATTGCCTTGTTCTGCTCGACGTCCTCATCGGCGATGGCCGCCGCCTCGGCATAGGCGGCCTCCGCGCGCTGGTTGCGCGGCGTGTTGCGCAGGCGCTGCAGCATCCGCTGCAGCGCCCAGGTCAGGTTGAAGGCGGTCGGGCGCGCCTCTGCCAGGCGCGCCGCGGCGCGTTCCATTGAATCGGTTGCCGGGTCTTGCCTGGCGGCCAGTGCCAGCCCGTAGGCGGCGGTCGCGCCGATCAGCGGTGCGCCGCGCACCTGCATGGTGCGGATCGCTTTGAACGCCTGTTCCGTTTCTGTAAGGCGCAGGATTTCGAGCCGCCAGGGCAGGCGCGTCTGGTCGATGATCCGGACCGACCAGCCATCCTCCGGATCGACCCAGATGGTCCGATAAGAGGTGCCGTCGATCCGCATCGCACTGCCGCCCGCTGCCCAATAGCTGCCCAATATCAGCATACTGCCTTCCTCTTTCAGCGTCGAAGGCTTGTGGGCGGCCACCTTGTAACCGGCATGACAAGGTGGAGAGATTGGGCCTAGACTGCCAGCATGAACGTTCTTGTCCCGCCCAGGGCGCGCCTGACGATCGAGGTCGTGCACGATCTCGTCTGCCCGTGGTGCCGGCTCGGCGTGCGACGGCTTTGCGCGACACTGCAGCGCCGCCCCGATCTTGCTTGCGACGTGGTCTGGCAGCCATTCCTGCTCAACCCGGACATGCCGCGGGCTGGCATGGCGCGCTACGATTACGTCATTCGCAAGTTCGGCGGCGAGGAGCGGGCGCGGCGGCTTTATGCATCGATCACCGAAATCGGACGCTCCCAAGGTCTGGTGTTCCGCTTCGACCGGATCCGTCGGGCACCGTCCAGCGTGGATGCCCATCGGCTCGTTCGCTGGGCAGGCCGGTTCGGGCGGGCGGCCGAGGCGGTGGAGGCGATTTTCCAGGCCTATTTCACGGACGGGCGCGATATCGGCGATCACGCTGTGCTTTGTGCAATTGCCGGGAACATCGGCCTGGAGGCGGCGGCGGCGCGGGCTTTCCTGGAGAGTGACGTGGAGACCGAGGCGGTGCACGCCGACAATCTCCGCGCCCATCGGCTGGGCATCAATGGTGTGCCGTGCTTCATCGTTGATGGCCGCCACGCGATCGCCGGCGCCCAGGAGCCGGAAGTGATCGAGCGGCTGCTCGATGTCGCCGCGGTGGAAGCGACCGACGCGCCGGAGTGAGCGCGATCGCCCGAGGCGGAATCGTCGGAGGGCGTGAATCGCGGGCTCGCATAAACCGCGAGACCTGTGTCGGCTGCACAGTCAGCCCGACACGGGTCTAGCCGCCGTAAAGGTTTTCCGGCCGTGGCGGAGTCTCGCCACGCTCGACCTGCTTGACGATTTCGGTGAGCCTGGCGTGCGAAGGCGCGGAAAGTCCGATCGTTGCTCCTTTGGCGACGATGAAACCGTTCATGAAATCGATCTCGGTGCGCCGACCCTTCAGCATGTCCTGGCCCATCGACGGACGCTGCAGCTCGCTTCTCGTATTGCCGCCGGCAACCGCCAGCATCCGCGCCTCCACCTCTTCGAGCGCGCTCGCTTCGCCTTCGTGGGCGCGCGCGAGGAGGTCGGGCTCGAGCGGCCCGATATGTTCGAGGACATAGCCGAGTGCCTGGCCGATCCGCACTGCCTCGCCGCCGAGATGGATGGCGAAGCGGCGGAGCTGCGGGTCGCGGTCAGCGCCGTTTCCGCCGAGCCCGGTGGCGGCCGAAACGCCGTTCCGCATACCGTTGAGGCAGAGCTTCGACCAGCGCTCACCCCAGAGGTTGGTGGTCACCTTGATACTGTCGATGGTGGCGATCATGGCGGCGATTGCCTCGGCGCGCGCGGTGATGCGCCCGTGCACCTCGCCGAGACGGAACACCGTGTGCGTTGCGCCTCCCTTCGGGACGGTGCGGCGGATCTGCCCCGGGGCGTGGAGATCGACCGAGATGCGTGCGGCGATGCATCCCATGGTGCGGCCCCAGCCGACGATCCCGGCGATGCGCTCCTCATTGATGCAGTTTTGCAACGAGACCACCACCGCGCCGGGCGCGAGGTAGGGCCGGATCAGCATGCTCGCCCATTCCGTGTCGTAGGACTTCACCGAGACGAAGGCGATGTCGATCGGTCGTTCTTTCGCCAGTCCCTGCACCTCGGTGAGGTGCATCGTGGGCAGGCGCACCGTGCATGTCTCCTCCGGCGTGACGCCGGTAAGCCGAAGGCCATCCGCGCGGATCGCCTCGATGTGCTCGGGCCAGGGGTCGATCAGCGTGACGTCGTACCCATTGCGCGCGAGATGGCCGCCGACATAGCCGCCGACCGCGCCCGCGCCGACCACGGCGATTCGCTTATCCATTCTCTCCCCCTCTCGCGTTGCGCTGGAAGGCCGTCATGATACGGGCGAGCGAGGCAATGGGAAGGCGAGGAGGCCCGGCATGCGCTGGAGAAAGCGGCGGGAGCGGTTGCGTGCCCTTCTGGCAGGAGAAGCCTGCGTGCATCCGGCTTCCGTGTTCGACGCCGGCTCGGCACGCATCGCCCATTCGCTCGGCTTCGAGGCCGCGATGCTGGCGGGCTCGGTCGCATCGCTGGCCGTGCTCGGCGCCCCCGACCTCATTCTGCTCACGCTTTCCGAGCTGGCCGCGCTCGCTTTGCGTATCGGGCGGGCGGCGGAGTTGCCGCTGATCGTCGATGCCGATCACGGTTACGGCAACGCGCTCAATGTCGGGCGAACGATCGAGGAACTCGAGAACGCCGGCGTGGCGCTGATCACCATCGAGGATACGGTGCTGCCGCGCCGTTTCAACGAGACCAGCCCGTCCCTGGTGCCGGTCGAGGAAGGGGCGGGAAAGATGCAAGCCGCGCTGGCGGCCCGGCATGATCCGGCCTTGATCATTGCCGGGCGGACCTCGGTATCGGCGGCAGGCGTTGCCGGGGCGATCGCCCGCGCCCACGCCTACCGCGCTGCTGGCGTCGATGCGATCTTTTTGGCGGGCCTCCGCACGATCGAGGAGCTGGAAGCAATCGCCGCCAACCTGCCGCCGCCGATCCTGCTCGGCGGCGCGCCCAAGGGACTCGGCGATCGCGACACACTTGCCCGGCACGGCGTGCGGGTGGCGCTGCAGCCGCATTTGAGCTTTTCGGCCGCCATGCAAGCGGTGTTTGCGACGCTCAAGGCATTGCGCGATGGCACGCCTCCCGAGGCGATCGGCGGCGCAGCGCCGCCTTCGCTGATGCGCGACATCACGCGCGAGGAGGAGTACCGTCGCGCCATCGAGTCATTTTTGGCCAGCCCCGCTTCGTAGGCAGAACGGGCGGCTGGGATCGTCACGCCGAAGGCAAGCGGAGTATTGTCACACCGCGCTCGATGCCATGACGACAAGCCCGCAGCGGGAGGAGAAGAAGAATGCGCATCACGATTTTGGGGGCCGGCGGATTTCTCGGCCGGAAGCTGGCAGCGAGGCTGGCTGCCGATGGCGCACTCGGCGGGCGGCCGATCGAGCGGCTCGTGCTGTTCGATCTCGCCTTTCCGCCCGCGCCGGAAGCGCGGTTCCCCATCGAGCACCTGAGCGGCGACCTCGCGGAGCTGCCTGAGGTGGCGATTCCTGACGGAACGGACGTGATCTTCCATCTGGCCGCTGTCGTCAGCGCGGCCGCGGAAGCCGACTACGAGCTCGGGATGCGGGTCAATCTGCGAGGCACGGAGCGTGTGATTGCGCTGTGCCGGCGGCTTTCCAGGCCGCCAAGGGTGATTTTTACCTCGAGCATCGCGAGCTTCAGCGGCGGGCAGAACGCCGTACTCGGCGATGACGCGCGGCAGGTACCGGCGAACAGCTATGGCGCCGAGAAGGCAGCCTCCGAACTGCTGCTGCAAAATGCCAGCAGGCTGAGCTTCCTCGATGCCGTGAACCTGCGGCTGCCGACGGTGATCGTGCGGCCGGGCCGCCCGAACCAGGCGGCATCCAGCTTCGTCTCGGCGATCATCCGCGAGCCGCTGCTCGGCTTGCCGGCGGAGCTTCCGGTGAGCGAGGATTTCGCTGTCTGGGTGGCGAGCCCGAGAACGGTCGTCGAATGGTTGCTGCACGCGGCCATGCTCGACAGTGGGTCGATGGGGCTCGATCGCGGTGTCAATCCGCCCGGCCTCAGCGTCAGTGTGGCACAAATGCTGGCCGCGCTCGAGGCGGCCAGGCCGGGCGCGAGAGCATTGGTGCGCCGGGTCGATGACGCACGGATCGGCGCGATCGTTGCAACCTGGCCGGCGGCGTTCGTCGCCGAACGCGCGCGGCGGCTTGGTTTCGCGGAGCACGAGCCGCTCAGGGACGTGGTGCGCGATTTCATCGCCGAAGATCTGGCCCCTACCCGAGCGGAGCAAGGCCTGGCCGTGGCGACGGAGGGCGGAGCGGCAGGCGGCTAGACCCGTGTCGGGCTAGACCCTTGTCGGTCTGACTGGGCCGTCCGACAAGGGTCCAGGACATTGTTGGAGCCCGCGATTTACGCCCTCCGACGATTCCGCCTCGGGCGATCGCGGGCTCATTCCCGGCCGAAGGAGGGAAGCCGGCCGGGCGCCAGGCTCGAAGGGTCCGGGTTGCCGGGCCGGGTCCACTCTATGGTATGCAGCGGAGTGGCGCCGGGGATCGTTCTGCCTCCGGCGCGAACCCCCGGAATTCTGGAAAGGCCGCAACCATGGACGATGCCTACATCCTTGTGCTGCTCGCCTCCACCACCGGCGCGCAGGAATGCCTGGAAATTGCCGCGATCATGAGCCGGAGCCTCGGCCAGCCGCTTCGGCTGCTGCACGTACAGGTGGGCCCGGGGTCCCTGGTGCTGCCGACCCAGGAGCACCTTTCGGAATACGAAGTGGAGCATCTCGAGGAGCGGGAGCAGAAGGAAACCGACATGTTGGCCGACCTGGTTGCCGACTGGTCGCGCCATTCCGGCCTGGCGGCGCCGCTCGAAGTAGTGACCGGCGACGAATGGCGGGCGCTCCGGCCGCATCGCACCAGGGCGAGCCTGGTCATTCTGGCGTCGCCGCACACGCAGCCGGTGGGCCACCGCGAGACTTTGCGCGCAGCATTGCTGCGTGCCGGGCATCCGGTGGTGATGATCCCGCCCGGGTGGCACGGCAGCTTCGGGCGTCGCCTGCTGGTCGGCTGGCAGGACGTGCTGCCGCTGCGACGCGCCGTGGCCTCCTTCGGGGCGTTTCTCAGCCGTGCCGAGGAGGTCATCGTGATCGCGGTGCAGCAGGACGAGACGGTGCTGGTCGAGGCCCGCAAGAGCCTGGAGGCGCTTGCTCCAGGCGCGGTTTATCGGGTGGTCGCGGCAGAGGGGCGGAAGACCGCCACCGTGTTGCTCGATGAGGCACACCAGGCAGAGGTGGACGGGATCGTGATGGGTGCCTACCGCCGGGGCGAGATTCTGAACTGGCTGATGCCGGGGACCTCGACCCGGCTGATCCAGGACAGCACGATACCGCTGCTGATGAGCCCCTGAGGCGCGCGCTCAGAACCAGCCGAAGCCCCGCGCCAGCATATTCAGCGCCACCAGCGCGATCACCGGCACGAACACCATGCGGATGCGGACATTCGACATTCGGGTCAGAAGCTTCGCGCCGGCCGTGGCGCCGAACAACACGCCAAGCGCCACCGGGGCTGCGATCACCGGGTCGATGTCGCCGCGCTGAAAGAAAATCCCGGCCGAGGCGGCGGCGGTCACGCCGATCATGAAGTTGCTCGTCGTGGTGGAAACCTTCATCGGCAGGCGCATCGCGGTGTCCATCGCCAGGACCTTGAAGGTGCCGCTGCCGATGCCGAGCAGCCCGGACATCAGCCCCGCCACATACATCATGCTGAAGCCCGACTTGATATGCGCGACATGGTACGGAACGTCCGCATGGGTACGGCGGTCGGGGTAGGTGGAGGGAAGGCGGAGTTTCTCCGCCCATCTGTGGTTCTTGACGCCTTCCGGCAGCTCCTCGCCCAGCCGCATCAGGAGCGGCAGGGCCGACACCAGCAGCACGAGCCCGAACACTACGAACAGCACCCGGGCGTTGAGGAACGTGCTCAGCAGCGCGCCGCAGATCGCCCCGAGCGTGGTGGCGATTTCGAGGAACATGCCGACCCGGAGGTTGGTCATGCGGTCCTTGACATAGGCGGCCGCGGCGCCGCTCGAAGTGGCGATCACCGAGACGATCGAGGCCCCGATGGCCAAGGTGAACGGGACATGAAAGCCGAGCGTCAGAATCGGCACGATGAAAACACCGCCGCCCAGCCCGACCAGGGCGCCGATCAGCCCCGCGAACAACGAACTCAGAAAAACGACGACGAAAAATCCGAGCGTATTGTCCTTGATCGCGGTCGGGCCCGGTTGGCCGAGCCAGTCTCCGACCCCGAAGATGCTGAAGATCAGGATCACCAGCACGAGGCTCGTGATCACGACGTAGGTGCGGTCTTCCTCGATGGCGAAGGCGGCGATCGAAACCGCGACCCGGGCCACCGGGGTGGCCAGCAGGATCATCAGCCCGAGTACGATGATGGAGAGCGGATCCCCCTTTGTCAGGCCGGAGAAGAGGTCCCTCAGCGTGTCAGGGTAGGTCGAATTGTGAAGGTTGCCGGTGAATTTCAGGGCATAGAGATAGATGAGGCCGCCGAGGATCACCGCGACGGAGAGCAGCACCCCGCCACGCAGCACCGCGCTGATGATCAGCTCGGTTTTGCGGATCAGAGAATCGTCTTCGGATGGGAGAAGGGTGACCTTGTTGTTGTAGGTTCTTGCGGTCATTGCAGCCCTGTCTTCTCCGCCCCAGCCTGGGAGCGGCTCAAATGGCAAAAACGCCGCCACCCGTTGTCCGGGTGCCAGCAGGTCGCGCTTGCCAGGCGCGGATATCCGCCCCCGGCATGGCGAAACTAGGGCATGGAGACCGATTCGAGGAAACGCTCAGCGTTCATGCGAGATCCGCAAATCCGGCAGGCGCCATCGACCTCTTCGCGATACAGGAATGCCGTGCAGCGAAAATGACCGTCGAGTGAGGCTTTGCCTCAGCCGGCGCGCAGCACCTCCCTTCCCCGGCGCGGCGTGCCATTCTTTCCGAGCGGGAGAGGAGAGGGTTTACGGAGCGCGGCGCGGGGCGGCTCGTGTGCCGGGCGTCCGGCGAACACCTTGAGGTGCTGCTCGACCACGCTCTCAACCGAAGGCACACCCGGGCTTGCGGAGCTGAGGCGTTCCCAGAGGCCGTCCTCGGTGATGCAGCGGTAGAAGATGTCGGCGAGTTCGCCCGCATCTCCGGCGTCGAACAGGAGGCCGTCCGTTTCGTGGCGCACCCGCTCGGCCAATCCGCCGATGCGGCTGGCGATCGGCGGGCGGCGGAACATGAAGGCCTCGGAGAGTACCAGACCGAAAATCTCCCACCAGATCGAGGGCACGAGCACCCAGTCGATCCGCGCCATGCGCGCCGGCAGGTCGGTCATCGCGTAGCTGCCGTGCCAGGTGATCTTGATACGCTCCGGCAGGCCGTGCTTGCCGGAGACGAACTCCTCGAACCGGGTGCGGAACTTCTCGGAGGCGAATTTGAGGTTGGAGCCGTTGATCTCGAACGTGAGCTCTTGCTCGTAACGTTTGGCGAAGATGTCGAGCGCTTCGAACACCACGCCCAGCCCCTTGACGTCGACAAGCTGGCCGAAGAAGGCGAAGCGGTTGTGCCGGCGGATCTGATCGGCCGGCGAGGGCGGGCGGAGGCGCCAGGATTCGAGCCTCGAATAATCGGACTGTGCGTTCGAGATGACATGGATCCGGTGCGGCGGCAGACCCCACGCGGCATAGCGATCGCGCACGAAGGCGGTCGGCGCGATGAATCCGTCGAAGGCGGCGAGGGCGTGCTTGACCCAATCCTCGCGCAAGCGGAACATTTCCGGCGAAATGTCAGGGAAGCACTGATGGCAGCGCACCGGCGAAGCGGTCGTGCAGAGGGTCTTGTCGAAGGTGCGCAGCATGTGTCCATCGGCGCGGCAGATCGCCAGGAACTCGTGCAGCGTGAGAAAGAGCTTCGCCTTCGGCAACGCACGGCGGGCAAGCAGGAAGAGCTCGAGCCCGAAGGTGAGGAAATGGTGGAAGTGGATGACATCCGGCCTGCGATCGAGCAGAAAATCCTCGAAGCATTTGAGGGAGCGGATATTGAGGTTGCGGAGCCAGGCGTGGTCGAACGAGTCGGAGAGGAAAAGAAACTCGTTCCTCCGGCCATCGAAGCCGGTGATGATGGCCCCGGGCTTGAAAAGCGCGTTCGGGCCTGAAAGGTCGGCCGAGGCGAGCAGAGTCGCGTCCAGTTCGCTGCGCTGCATGCCGAGGAAGAGCTCATAGGCCGCCTGCTGGGCGCCGCCGCGTATCAGCTCGGGATGAAAGAGGCTGATCTCGAGAATGCGCATTCAGCCCTCGGCCGGTTGCCGGGTCAGCGAGGCCGACCAGTTTCGCGAGAAGAGCCAGCGGTTGTAGTGGGCGGCGCCTGCATGTTCAGGGCGCTTGATCGAGCCGCGGCCCTCGTAATGCCAGAAGGTGAGTGCCGCGTCGCACAGCACCTTCCATCCCCGGGCCGTGAAGCGGAGGCAGAGATCCGCGTCCTCGTAGTGGCCGTAGATGAAGTGTTCGTCGAAACCGCCGAGCTTGTCGTAATCGGCGCGGTCGAACACCATGAGTGCGCCGCTAACCGCGGGAACCGGCCTCGTTCCGCCATTCCCGAGATCCGGAAAGCCTTTTCTGAGATGCTCGACCGTCCAGACCCTGGTGCGGGCGAGCGCCGAGAGGCGCGCATCCGGCACGAACACCATGCCCTCGTGCATGACCGTGCCGTCGGCATAGAAGAGCTTGCCGCCGATCAGGTTGTGGCGGATTTTCTGGGCCAGCGCCGAGAGTGTCGCGATGCTCTCGGGGCGATAGGGGAAGACGTCCGGATTGATGACGACGATGGTCTGGCCGCGCGCCTCGGCAATTCCAACATTGTTGGCGTATGAGAAGCCGGTGTTCTGGTTGAGCGAGATGACATTCACCGAGGTACGGAACAGATAGGCGGCAAGCTCGGCGTCGCGATGCAGCACTTCTTCGAGCTCGGGGCTGTTGTTGACGTAGATGAACTCGCAGTGCTCGAGGCTGGAATAGCGTGCGAACTGCGCGATCTGGAGAAAGAGGAAGTCCGGGATGCCGTAGATGCAGCAGACGAATGAGAGGAGGGGCTGGGACGGACGGCGGCCGTAGCTGCCCTGGCTGGCGGTTCCGCGTGTCGCACGAATGGCATCGTGCATGTGCTCGATGGTTCCGGCAAGGCCCCGATCGAGCTCGGCGAAAGAGCGTGCGACCAGGCTTCCGATGAGCTGCCGGCGGCCGTAGAAAGCGAGGAAGGCCTCGAAATGCTCTCGCGGCGAAAGGCGGACCAGATTGCCGGCCTTGAGGGTGACAGTCTGGCCGGAGGCAAGCCGGAGCCTGAGCCCGACCGGGCGCGTGCCCAACTCGGGCGGGATTTCGAAGAGCTGCCAGAAGCCGCTCTCGAAGGGTGAGGAGAGGCTGAGATGCTGCTCGACGTCCTGCCTGCGATAGCGGCAGGGCGGCAGGCGAAGGGCCGCCTGCGCGCCGTCGGTGGCGATCTCGATGGCGGCGAGGGAATCGAAACGATCATCGGCCCAGCCATCGACGAAGAGAAAATTCCGGGTGAGGAGGACGGCATCGCAGCTATGCGGAGGGGCTGCCGCCTCAGGGGCCGGCGGCTCGGCGGGCGGTGAGCCCCGGGCTGCTTCCGATCCTTCCGGGCCGAGCCAGACCCGGCCCTCGAAGCGCCCATAGTTCAGAAAATGTTCGAGCGCCGAGGTGACCTTCCCTGCCTTGATGGCCGCGGCCACGTCGGGGTAGCGCTTGAGATAGGCAAGCTCTGCGTCCATCACCGGCTCCGCTCACGCCCGGCCGTGAGCGGGGATCGCCACCCAACTCTTGCGCAAGAGTGGCGGTTATCGGGGCGCGATCGGATCGTCAAGCAGAAGGTCGGAGAACCGCCAGCCGCGCGACGGCAGGCGGCCCTCGCGAAAGCCGAAGGTCTCGAAATGCCACTGTGCGGAGGCGAGCCGGCCCTCGGAGATGGCGATGCCGATGTCGGGGTACTCGGTGACGTAGAATGTCTCGTCAACGCGCACGAAGCAGGGCAGGCGATGCTCGAAGAATCCGAATTCGCAATAATGGCCCTTGAGATCCGTCAGCGCGCCGGCGCGGCAGGCGGCGTTGATGTCCGGATAGGCGGCCTGATACCAGGCCGGGTCGAAGCGCACGATGGCGAACATGGGGCGCAGCAGGCGGATCAGGAACGGACGGGAGATCTCGAATCGTGGGGCGTCGGCAGCGCCGGCAACCTGGTTGTCGAACTGCAGCTCGGCGAACGAACAGGCGAACGACCTGTCAACACGGCCGGCGGTGCTCTTCCTGTCGCTGGCCTCCGACCTCGCCCTGCTCTTTCGTTGCGGAACAGGAATTCGGTCGAGTTTCATGCCACCGCCCGCTTTGTCGCGTATTGCCGCAAATCGTGCTGCAATGTAACCAGCCGCGCCGCTCCGAGTCGAGCCGGTATTGATCGGGTGGAGCCGTGAGCGCAGAAAAGTCACAAATGGGTACCGGACTTGGTACCCAAAGCACACAGACCGTGCGCCGCTCGGCAGCGGAAACCGGATGTTGCGCCTTGCCCGCACGGTGAGAACTTCCTGCGGCAGCGTTCCAGGATGCAGGAGCAGCGACATGGACAGGCCATTGCGACGCACGGTTTGCGAGCTGTCCATCCTGACCGGGGCGCTCCCTGTCCTGATCCTGCTCCGGCCGTTCGCCAGCCGTGCGGAAGAGCTTCCGACGGCGGCTGATTGGGTGCAGATCCGCCACACCGCCGCTTTCTTCGTCGCCCGGGAATCCCTGCCCGGCGTCCTGCCGTTCGAAAGTCCCGCCGATGCGGTGCCGCGGGCGGCCCCGCACACGACTTTATGCGCACTCCTTCCCGCCTTATCCATGGGCGCTCGGCAACATGCCTGCCGACAGTAATGCATACAATTGTGTGCTGCTCAATCCGGAGGGCGGGCGGGGCAGTTCCGTCGGATCGGGGGCTACCTCAGGAACAGGCCGCTCCGGCGGGTCCGTGGCCTTCGCCCCTTTGAGCTTTGCCATCTCCGCGTGGGGTGAGCGTGATGTCGACTCCATCGAGAATGGCGGCTTCCATGGCTTTTTCACGGCAATGGAACCGCCGACCCCGGAGGTCATGAGCCGGTCGCACCGGACGATGTGCGTCCCAAAGTTCTGCGGTTCCGGGAAACGCGCAACACCGACGCCTTCCGTCTCCTGTGGGGCGAGGCCATCCGGCACGCGATGCGGCTGGTGGATCCGATGACGTGGAACGACTATTCGGAGTCGACCGCGATCTCGCCCTCGGTCGGCGCGCAGTTTCTCTTTTATGACCTGAGTGCGTATTTCAATGACTGGTTCAAGACCGGCGCACCACCGCGGATCGTCCGCGACACCATATATCATATATTATTGCGAGCGGGCGGAGATCATTCCGCCGGCACCCGGCAGACCTGCCGAGTTCCGGAGAACGGGCGCAACAGCGGTCGCGAACCGGATCGAGATGCTGGCATTCCTGACCCGTCCGGCGACGCTCGAGGTCACGCTGGACGCGCGGATCTGCCGCCATGAGGCGCCGACGGTTCCAGCAACCGGCCGTTCATCGCGGTGCCGCCCAGGGTGGGCAATCCGGAGGGCTGATATTTCATTGAGCGATCACCTGCCGGGGGCGATCGGCGGTTGGGATGCGAAGCCGGGGCGGCTTGCTTCGTCGCGGAGCCTGTCGGATAGTTTCGTCGATCGGCAGAAGCGCTCGGCCGGGACGGGTGTTCGGGCGGGCCCGAGGGAAAGGGAGGAATATGCTGGCGAAAGCGATGATATGGGCGCTGGTCGCGCTCGGCGCCGTGACGCTGCCCGCTGCCGCGCAGGAGGTGAAGCCAGCGGTCGGAAGCAGTCAGGTCTTCTGGGTGTTGACCTTGAAGGTGCAGCCCGGCCAGTTCGATCAAGTGAAGCAACTCGTCGCGCAAATCGTAGCGGCCGCGCAAAAGGAGCCGGGCACACTCGAATACGAGTGGAACGTCAACGCCAGTCAGGACACGATCGCGGTCGTCGAGCGCTATGCGGATTCGGAGGCCTTGATCGAGCACGGGAAGGATTTCGGCGCCTTCGCCAGGCAATTCTTCGCGCTCGCCAAGCCGTCCAGCTTCGTCGTCTTCGGCGCACCGGACGCGGCAGCGAAGAAGGCGATTGCCGGGTTGAACCCGGTTTACATGAGCACGTTCGACGGCTTCACCCGCTAGTGTGCCGACTCCAACGCTTGATACCGTGGGATGCACTCTAGCGGTCGGCACACGCCTCTTTATTTTCAGTGGCCTCTCATCCCCTTTCGTTTGCTGCCGGCGGCAGCAAACGTCGGGGGCAGGACACTTGTACCTCCTTTTTGAACTCCGAGGGCATCGGCTGGCGCGAGCACGCCGCAGAACCGGGAAGAATTCACTGCTGCTTCGGCGGACGGCTCGTGGCGCCCGTATGCGTGACACAGGCGCTCCGCGCGCCATCCGCGTCATATCCCCCTCTCCCTCCGGGCCAGGCTCCCAGCAAAGTCCCGAGACTTTGCTGGGAGCCCGGTGAGGGGTTTGGGGTGAGGGCAGGTCGCGCATCAAAGTAAAGTCAGTACCAGGCGTTGCCCGGGTCCCCTTGGCGGGAGGACAAGGCGGGATATAACAACCGGTTGAACCGGGGACCGACCAAGCTGGCTTACGCGCACCGCCACCTGCTCGCGATCGAAGGGCTCGAGCCAGCCGAGATCGCCCAGCTGCTCGATCTTGCCGAGAGCTATGTGCTGCTCAACCGCTCCGGCCAGACGGCGCGCGATCTTTTGCGCGGCAAGACCCTGATCAATCTCTTCTTCGAGGATTCAACGCGCACCCGCACCAGCTTCGAACTGGCCGGCAAACGGCTCGGCGCGGACGTCATCAACATGTCGGTGGCGACCTCGAGCGTGAACAAGGGCGAGACGCTGCTCGACACGGCCGCCACGCTCAACGCCATGCAGTGCGATCTTCTGGCGGTCAGGCACGCCCAGTCCGGTGCCCCGAGCCTGCTGGCCCAGAAAGTCGGCGCGGCGGTGATCAATGCCGGCGATGGCATGCACGAGCATCCGACCCAGGCGCTGCTGGATGCGCTCACCATCCGCCGCCGCAAGGGCCGGCTCGAGGGGCTGAACGTGGCGATCTGCGGCGACATCGCCCACTCGCGCGTGGCCCGCTCCAATGTCCACCTGCTGACCGCGATGGGCAGCCACGTGCGCCTGATCGGTCCGCCGAACCTGCTGCCGGCGGGGATCGAGGAGCTTGGCGCGGCCGTCTTCCATGACATGAAGAGCGGCCTTGCCGAGGCCGACATCGTGATGATGCTCCGCCTGCAACGCGAGCGCATGACGGGCGGAGAGGTGCCGAGTGCGCGCGAATTCTTCCGCTTCTTTGGCCTCGACTCCGAGAAGCTCGCCTATGCCCGGCCGGACGCGCTGGTGATGCACCCGGGGCCGATGAACCGCGGCGTCGAGATCGAAAGCCGCGTCGCCGACGATCCTGAGCGCAGCGTGATCGGCGAGCAGGTGGAGATGGGGGTTGCCGTCCGGATGGCGGTCCTGGACACGCTCGCGCGCGGCCCGCGGCGGAACATCTGATGCGGGATGCGCTGTTCCGGGGCGTGCGGTTGCTCGACCCGGCAAGCGGGCTCGACCGGATGGGCGAACTCCTGGTGCGGGATGGCAGGATCGCCGATCTCGGAGGCGGCCTCGGCGTGCCGGACGGGGCGGAGGTGATCGAGAGAGACGGCGCCGTCCTCTGCCCCGGCCTGGTCGATATGCGGGCTTCTCTCGGCGAGCCGGGTTTCGAATACCGCGAGACGATTGCCTCGGCTGCGGAGGCGGCCGCTGCGGGCGGGGTGACGACACTCGCCTGCCTGCCCGACAGCCTTCCTGCCATTGATGATCCCGCGCTGGTGCGGCTGCTGGCCGCCCGCGGCGAGGAGATCGGCAGCCTCTCCATCCTGCCCTACGGGGCGGTGACCCGCGGCTGCGCGGGCGAGACGCTGGCGGAACTCGGCCTGCTGCGTGAAGCAGGCGCGGTCGCCTTCAGTGACGGGGCGCACAGCATCGGCCCTGCCCTCCTGATGCGCCAGGCGCTGGCCTACGCGCGGGGCTTCGGGGCGATGATCGTGCAGCATCCGGAAGAGCCGACGCTGGCCGCGGGCGGGGCTGCGACCGAAGGACCGCTGGCCACGCGGCTCGGGCTGGCGGGAATTCCCGCCGCGGCCGAGGCGATCCAGGTTGCCCGTGATATCTCGCTTTCGCGGTTGACGGGCGGGGCGGTGCATTTCTCCCGCATTTCGACCGCCGAGGCGCTTGTCCTCGTCCGCAGGGCGAAGGAAGAAGGTACCGCCGTGACATGCGACACGGCGCCTCCTTATTTCGACCTGAACGAGACGGCGATCGGCGATTTCCGCACCTATGCCAAGCTTTCCCCGCCGCTCAGGCCGGAATCGGACCGTGAGGCAGTGTGCGCGGCGCTGGTGGACGGGACGATCGATGCGATCGCCTCCGACCACCAGCCGCGCGATGCCGATGACAAGCGCCTGCCTTTCGCACAAGCCAGCCCCGGCGGGGCCGGCCTTGCCACGCTGCTCGCGGTGACGCTCGTGCTGGTGCACAACGGGACGCTTCCGCTTTCGCGTGCGATCGGGCTCATCACCGCGGGGCCGGCGAAGCTGCTCGGCGTCTCGGCCGGGCGGCTGGCCGCCGGGAGTGCCGCCGATCTTTGCCTGTTCCATCCTGAACGCGCGTGGCAGGTCGTGGCGGGCAGCCTTCCCGGCAAGGCGCAGAACACCCCGTTCGACGGCCGTGCGCTCGAAGGGCGGGTGCTCGGGACCTGGAAAAAAGGGCGGCTCGTATTCGGGTGATCGCGGGGCTGGTGCTCGGCTATCTGATCGGCTCGATTCCGTTCGGCCTGTTGCTGACCCGGGCGGCCGGGCTTGGCGATATCCGCCGCATCGGCTCGGGCAATATTGGCGCTACCAATGTCCTGCGCACCGGGCACAAGGGCCTGGCGGCGGCGACCTTGGTGCTCGATGCCGGCAAGGGGGTCTTTGCGGTTCTGCTGGCCGCCCGGCTGTTCGGGCCGCAAGCCGGGCTTGCCGGCGGATTCGGTGCCTTGATCGGCCATGTCGCCCCGGTCTGGCTCGGGTTTCGCGGCGGCAAGGGGGTCGCAACCGGCCTTGGCGTTCTGCTGGCCGCCAACTGGATGGTCGGGGTACTCACCTGCCTGGTATGGGTTGCGGTGGCGGCAGTCTTTCGCATCTCCTCGCTTTCCGCCCTCTGCTCGTTCGCCGCCGCCCCGGTGCTTTCGGCGCTGTTCGGAGAATGGCGGCTCGCCGGCCTTTGCCTGTTATTGGCGGCCGTGGTGTTCCTCCGGCACAGGGAAAATATCCGCCGACTACTCTCTGGTACTGAACCAAAAATCGGGACCGGCCATTGACGCCCGAGGACGTGCTCGACCGGCTGCGCCTGGCACGCACAGAAGGGCTCGGGCCGATCGCCTGGCGGCGGTTGATCGCGCGCTACGGCTCTGCTGAGGCGGCACTCGCGGCACTGCCGGGGCTGGCCCGGGCGGGCGGGCGGAGCCGGGGATTGCGCGTGCCGCCCCGCCAGGCAGCGGAGTCCGAACTGGAGGGCGTGGAAAAACTTGGCGGGCGGATGCTGATCCTGGACCAACCCGGATATCCCCCGCTGCTCGCGCTTTTGGCCGATGCGCCGCCGGCCCTCGCCGTGCTGGGTGACCCGGGCGTGCTGTCAGAGCGCGCGGTTGCGATCGTGGGAGGCAGGAATGCCTCGGCCAACGGGCAGCGGATCGCCGAGGAACTGGCGGCGGAACTTGCCGGCGGCGGCTTGCCGATCGTCTCCGGGATGGCGCGCGGCATCGATGCAGCCGCGCATCGCGGCGCGCTGGAGACAGGACGGACCGTTGCCGCCGTCGCCGGCGGGCTTGATATGCCCTATCCGCCCCAGCATCGCGGCTTGCAGGCGGCCATCGCGGAGAAGGGTGCGGTGGTCAGCGAGGCGCCGCTCGGGACCGCCCCGCAGGCGCGGCATTTTCCGCGGCGCAACCGGATCATCGCCGGCCTGGCCCTCGGCGTCGTTGTCATCGAGGCGGCGCCGCTCTCGGGCAGCCTCATCACGGCGCGGCTTGCGCTCGAGTCCGGGCGCGAGCTGTACGCCGTGCCTGGCTCGCCGCTCGATCCACGCACCCGCGGCTCGAACGACCTGATCCGCCAGGGAGCGCATCTGGTGGAGAACGCGGCGGACGTGCTGGAGCACCTGCCCTCGGCCGCGGCGGTCGGCGAGGCGGGGCGGCTGTTCCCGCTCTCGCGCCCGAAGCCCGCGGCCGCGGCCCCGGTGGCCTCCGAAACCTTCGAAGAATCGCCGGAGACGCCCGAAGCACAGGCACAAATCCTTGAACTGCTTGATTCTTCTCCGACGACGGTTGACGATCTCGTGCGCCGCTGCCACTTCTCCGCGGCCGCCGTGAACGCGGCCCTCTTGGAACTCGAGGTTGCCGGACGGGTTGAACTGCTGCCCGGAAACCGGGTTATCAGTCGTTCCGGCACCCGGGGATAGCATCCCATGGCGGAGCTTGTCAGGATCACATGCCCGACGTTGTTGTTGTCGAATCTCCCGCCAAGGCCCGCACGATCAACAAATATCTGGGCGGCGGCTACACCGTGCTGGCGAGCCTCGGCCATGTACGGGACCTCTCGCCGAAGGACGGCAGCGTCCGCCCCGAGCAGGATTTCGCCATGGAGTGGGAGGCGGACTCCCGGGGCGCGGGCCAGGTCGCGCAGATCGCCAAGGCGCTGAAAGGCGCCCGTACTCTTTATCTGGCAACCGACCCGGATCGCGAGGGTGAGGCGATCTCCTGGCATGTGCGTGCCATGCTGGAGGGCAAGCATGCACTGAAGGGAGTGGCGGTCCGGCGCATCACCTTCAACGAGATCACGAGAAGCGCGGTCCGGGCGGCGATGGCGGAGCCGCGGGAACTCGACCAGCCGCTGATCGAGGCCTATCTCGCGCGCCGGGCACTCGACTACCTGGTCGGCTTCACGCTCTCGCCCGTGTTGTGGCGGAAGCTGCCGGGAAGCCGCAGCGCAGGGCGCGTGCAATCCGTGGCGCTCCGACTGATCTGCGAGCGCGAGGCCGAGATCGAGGTCTTCCGGGCGCAGGAATACTGGACCGTCGAGGCGGGATTCCTCACCCCGCAGGGTGAGCGCTTCACCGCCCGGCTCAGCCATCTCGACGGGAAGAAGCTCGAGCAGTTCAGCCTCGCGACCGAGGCCCAAGCCGCGCGCGCGAAGGCCGCCGTCGAGGCCGGACCATTCCATGTTGCCGCGATCGAGCGGAAGCGGCAGCGGCGCAGCCCGCCGCCGCCCTTCACCACCTCGACCCTGCAACAGGAGGCGAGCCGGAAGTTCGGATTCCGGGCCCAGGCGACCATGCGGGTGGCGCAACAGCTCTATGAAGGTGTCGACCTGGACGGCGAGACCGTGGGGCTGATCACCTACATGCGGACCGACGGCGTGCAGATGGCGCGCGAGGCGGTGAGTGCCATCCGCACCCACGTGAAGGGGGCGTTCGGTGCCGATTACCTGCCGCCCGCGCCGCGCGAATACACGGCGAAGGCGAAGAACGCGCAGGAGGCGCACGAGGCGATCCGCCCGACCGACGTCGGCCGCACGCCGGGGGCGGTGGCGAAGCATCTCACGGCAGAACAGCGCCAGCTCTATGAGCTGATCTGGAAGCGCGCCGTGGCATCGCAGATGGCCGCCGCCGAACTCGACCAGGTGGCGGTCGAGATTGCCGATGCCACGGGCAAGGTGCGGCTCAGGGCCAGCGGCTCGACCGTCGCTTTCGACGGCTTCTACCGCCTCTATCACGAGGACCGCGACGAGGCGGAAGAGGACGACGAAAACCGCGCCCTGCCGCCGATGGCGGAGCGGGATCCGCTCGGGCTCGGCGAGGTTGCCGCCATTCAGCACTTCACCGAGCCGCCGCCCCGCTATTCCGAGGCGTCGCTGGTGAAGAAACTCGAAGAGCTGGGGATCGGCCGGCCTTCCACCTATGCGGCGATTCTCTCGGTCCTGCAGGAGCGGAAATATGTACGGCTGGAAAGGCGCCGCTTCGTGCCGGAGGACCGCGGCAGGCTGGTGACGGCCTTCCTCGTCAGCTTCTTCAACCGCTATGTCGATACCGGGTTCACCGCCGAGCTCGAGGAACAGCTCGACGACATTTCCGGTGGCCGCGCCGACTGGCGCTCCGTGATGCGCGCTTTCTGGGAAGAGTTCTCGCACGCGATCGATCAAACCAAGGATCTCAAGATCTCCGATGTCATCAGCGCGCTGGACCGGGACCTCGGCCCGCACTTCTTTCCCGCGCGCGCGGATGGGTCGGACCCGCGGCTCTGCCCGTCCTGCGGGAAGGGGCGGCTCGGATTGAAGCTCGGGCGTTTCGGGGCCTTCATCGGCTGCTCGAACTATCCTGAATGTCCGTATACGCGCCGGCTTGCGATCGCGAACGAGGAAGGCGATTCGAGCGACTCGCTGAAGGAGGGCCAGCGCCTCCTCGGCAACGATCCGGAAAGCGGCGAGCCGGTCACGCTCCGGCGCGGACCGTACGGGCTTTATGTCCAGCAGGGCGAGGCGGGGGAGAAAGAAAACGGGGCGGGTTCCGGGAAGAAACCGAAACGGGTGACTTTGCCGCGCGGGCTTGCCGGCGAGACATTGACGCTCGAGCAGGCGCTCGGTCTCCTGGCATTGCCGCGCCTGGTCGGCCAGCACCCGGAAACCGGGGAGCCGATCACGGCCGGGATCGGCCGGTTCGGCCCGTTCGTGAAGATGGGCAATGTATTCGCCTCGCTCGACCGCGACGACGATGTGCTGGCAGTCGGCCTCAACCGCGCCGTCGACGTGCTGGCAAAGAAGCTAGCCGGACTGCGCACTCTCGGCACCCACCCGGCTGACGGAGCCGACGTGCTGGTGCGCAAGGGCCGCTTCGGGCCTTATGTGCAGCACGGCCGGAAAGTGGCGACGCTGCCGAAAAATCTCGCGCTCGATGCCGTGACCATCGAGCAGGCGATTGCGCTTCTGGCCGAGAAGGGCCGCACGCTCGGCCGGCGGAAGCAGGGCAACACGGGGGCGAAGGCGAAAGCGGAGCCGAAGGCGAAAGCCGAGCCGAAGAAGGCGCGACCCGCGGCGGCAGCAGGGAAAACGAGGCGCAAGGCGGTGGGATGAAGTGAGGCGGCCATCGCGGATACGGCGCAGCGGTTCTTCTCCGGCCAAAGGACCGCCCGAAGCATCTGGCCCGCTTCTCGGGGTGTTTCGCGCGGGGACCTCCGGCGGGCGGCCGGGCGAAGCGGGGGAGATCATTGCCGCCGACCGGCGTGTCCGCGGGACCTTGCCGGTGCCGGCGGGCGCTGCCGGCGGCGCGGAGGCGGGCGAACTCGTGCTCGTGGAGCCGCTTTCCCGACGCGGCTTCGGCTCCCGCGCGGTGCGCATTACCGAGCGGCTGGGCCCGTTCGACGGCGTGCATTCCCTCTGCCAGATCGTCATCCGCAGCCTCGAGATTCCGGAGGAATTCCCGGCTGATGCCGTGGCCGAAGCGGCTTCTGCCGGGACGGTGGAAAGAGCGGGGCGAGAAGATCTCCGGGCGCTCCCGCTGGTAACGATCGACGGCGAGGACGCAAAGGATTTCGATGACGCGGTCTTCGCCATGCCTGAGGGGCACGGCTTCCGGATCATCGTCGCGATCGCCGACGTGGCGCATTACGTACGCCCCGGCAGCGCACTCGATCGCGCGGCGCTGGAACGCGGCAACAGCGTCTATCTGCCGGACCGCGTGCTGCCCATGCTGCCGGAGGCCCTCTCGGAGGAGTGGTGCAGCCTTCGTCCGGGCGCGGAGCGGGGCGTTCTGTTTGCCGAGATCCGGATCGATGCCGAAGGCCGGAAGCGCGGGCACCGCTTCGGCCGCGGACTGATCCGGAGTGCCGCCCGGTTGACCTACGGAGAAGTGCAGCGCGCGGCGGAACATGGAAATGAGCTTGGGCTGCCGCGCGGCACGCTCGGAAATCTCTACGCCGCGTGGGGCGCGCTGAAGCGGGAGCGAGCCAGGCGCGGGCCGCTGGAGATCGAACTTCCCGAGCGCAAGGTGCAGTGCGACGGGGCCGGCCGGGTGACCGATGTGGTTCGCGAGGTGCGTTGGCCCAGCCACCGGCTGGTCGAGGATTTCATGATCCTTGCCAACGTCGCCGCGGCCGAGGAAATGTTGGCCCGGAACCTGCCCGGGCTCTATCGCGTACACGCGAGGCCGGCAGCGGAGAAGATCGCGAGCCTCCACGCTTTCCTCGGCGAGTTCGGTCAGCGATTGCCGCCGGGAATCGCGATCCGGCCGGCCGATCTGACCGCCGCACTGGCGGCGCTGGCCGGCTCTGCGGGGGCCGACGTGGCTGCCGAGAAAATCCTGCAGAGCCTGCCCGAGGCGGTTTACGCGGCCGAGAATGGCGGCCATTTCGGCCTGGCGCTCTCGGCATACGCGCATTTCACGAGCCCGATCCGGCGCTACGCCGACCTTCTCGTGCACCGTGCGCTGGCATCCAGCCTGCCGCCGGGCAACGGCGCTCTGCCGGGCGAGCGGCACCGCTTACTGGGCGAGATTGCTCTTCATCTTCGGCTCACCGAACGTCGCGCAGTGGAGGCCGAGCGTGGAGTACTCGCGCGTGCCGAGGCATCGCTGCAAGCGGGGCGCATCGGCAGTATAGGAGAAGGGCGCATTTCCGGCGTGACGCGTTCATTGATTTTCGTCAAAATGGAAGACGGTGGATCGGATAGTGTGATTCCCGTTTCCACGCTGCCGAGGGATAGCTGGCATTACGACAAAGAAAGAGCGAGCCTCTCCGGCGCGCGCAGCGGGCAGCGTCTTCAGCCCGGCGAGCGCGTTCGTGTGCGCCTGGTGGCGGCCTGTCCGGTCAGCGGACGGATGGTTTCCCGCCTGGAAAAAGGCCTCGACGGTGCGCGGCGCGACGATCGCACTGGAAGGCAACGCCGATCGCGGTGAATCTCAGGCTGGTGCTGCTGCTGTTCCTCGTAGCGGCTCCGGCAGAGGCACTGGCATCGCCGCAGGGATCGATACCGCACTTTCCGGCCACGCTCACTTCCGAAGTTCTCGGCGAGGCGCTTACTTTCATCGAGCCGCGCACGCTCTCGCCGTATCCGGTTCCGACCCTCGCTCTCTGGGGGCTCGGCGGACTTTCTCTGCTCGATCCCTCTCTCTCCACGGAATTGTCTGCGGGGAAGCTTAGCCTGGCGTCACCCGACCGCGTGCTCGCGGCTGTGACGGCGCCCAAGCCGGCGGACGTGTCCGCCTGGGGGCGGGCGATCGCGGAACTTGCCGCCGTGGCGTGGAACAATTCGCGCGAGGTCCGCGCGCTTGGGCCGGATGGTGTGATTCAGGCGTTTTTTGATGAACTCTTCAACCATTTCGATCCTTATTCCCGCTACGTGCCGGCCGGCGAGGCGGCGGAGGACCGGGCCGCCCGCTCCGGCCAGGCGGGCACGGGGATCACGCTCGCCGCCCGGGATGGCGCGATCCTTGTGCAGGGGGTCGTCATCGGCAGCCCGGCAGCGAACGCGGGTATTCATCCGGGGGAACGGCTCCTGTTCGTGGACGGAGCGACAACGGCAGGCAAAGCTCCGCGTGTACTCGAGGCCGAAATGGCGGGCCCTGCCGGAAGCACGGTCGTTCTGACGTTCGCCGATGCCGCACATCATGTGCGGACGGTGGTGCTGGTGCGGCGTAACGTGCCGCCGGAAACCGTGTTCTCCGCTCGCGACGGTGATCTCCTGGTGCTGCGGATCAGCGCTTTCGACGCCACCACCGGCCCGCATCTGGCCGACGAGATTGCCGCCGGGCTGTCGGTGGCCGCTCCGCCGAAGGGTATCGTGCTGGATCTCAGGGGAAATCGCGGAGGTCTCCTGGATCAGGCGGTTTATGCGGCGGATGTGCTGCTGGCCCGGGGCGTGATTGCGAGCACTGCCGGGCGTGATCCGTCCGCCTCGCATCTGTGGCTGGCGGCGGGGGCGGATCTTGCGGGCGGACTGCCGGTGGTGGTGGTGGTCGACGGGCTGACTGCCTCGGCGGCAGAAATTCTCAGCGCGGCGCTGGCGGACAACGGCCGGGCGGTGGTGCTGGGCAGCACTACGCTCGGCAAGGGGCTTGTACAGACGATCGAACCGCTGCCGAACGGCGGGGAACTTTTCGTCACCTGGAGCCGGGTTCTGGCGCCGCGCGGATGGCCGATCGAGGGGCTTGGCGTGTTGCCCCAGGTGTGTACGAGCCATGGCCCATCGTGGCTCGACCGCCAACTTGCCCAGCTCGGCGAAGGGGTGCAGCCGATGGCACGCGCCATCTTCGAGCACGAGACCGCCCGCGCGCCGTTGCCGCTGGCGCAGATCCTGGCGATCCGCAGTGCATGCCCGGCCGCGGTCGGAAGCGAGGCGGATATGAGGGCGGCGCGGTTTCTGATCGACAATCCTGCTGCCTATGCCGCCGCGCTGCTGCCGCCGGCCGGACGGCCGCTTTTCCAGCCGCCACGGTGAGGTGCCGGCGCCGCCGCCTTGACCTTGCGCGCCCGGATGCGCAATTTTCCATGAACCAAGGAATTCCATCATGGCCAAGAGCAATACCGTTCAGATCAAGCTCGTCTCGTCCGCCGATACCGGCGTGTTCTATGTGACGAAGAAGAACACGCGGACGGCGAGCGGCAAGCTCGAGTTTCGAAAATACGACCCGAAGGTACGCAAGCACGTCGCCTTCAAGGAAGCCAAGATCAAGTAGGGCCGGGGCCGGCAGAGCCGCACCGACCCGCTCGCACAAGGAAATCGCCGAGGAGGTCCGCAATGTCGCTGGCGGAGAAGGTTGCGCTCGTCAGTGGCGGGCTGTCCGGCATCGGGCAAGCCATTGTGCAGCGCTTCGCGGCAGCGGGGGCGACGGTGGTTGCGGCCGACATCGCCGCCGAGGGGACGACGCTGGTGGCAGACCAGCCGGGGCGGTTTCGCTACTGCCTCGACGTGACGGACGCGGAGGCGATTGACCGATGCGTGGCGGCGATTCTCGGCGCACTCGGGCGGATCGACGTGCTGGTCAATTCGGCGGGCGTGCTGGCCGGCGATCCGTTTCTGGAGACAGCGCTGGAAGTTCTCGACCGTGTGCTGGCGGTGAACCTGCGCGGTACCTTTCTTCTCTCGCAGGCGGTGGCGCGGGGCATGGCGGCGGCGGGCGGCGGTGCGATCGTGAACATTGCCTCGGTTTCCGGGCAACGCGGCAATGCCGGGCGCGCGGCCTACGCGGCCTCGAAAGGCGGGGTGATTGCGCTCACGCAGGTGATGGCGACCGAGCTTGCGCCGCACGGCATCCGGGTGAATGCCCTGGCGCCCGGGCCGATCGAGACGCCGATGACGGCGGGGATGCACGATCCGGCGGTGCGGCAACGCTGGCTCGCGCTCACTCCGCTCGGCCGTTATGGAAAGCCCGAAGAAGTGGCGGCGGCGGCGCTGTTTCTTGCCGCGGACGAGTCCGCCTTCATCACCGGTCACGTGCTGAACGTGGACGGGGGCTGGCAGGCAAGCGGCCTGCAAGCGGAGCGCAGCAAGCCGTAGCAAGGGGGCGGTAAGGGCGATGCCGTGCCTTACGCGGCGAGCGCGGCATCCGGCACGATCGTTGCCTTGACGCACCGCATGGCACGGGCGGCGGCGATCGCCTCGCTGATGCCTGCCTCGGAAAACGGAAACCAGGCCTGCATCTCGCGGAAGGGATAGCGGGCGCGCGAGCGGTCGAGCATTTTGATTCCGGCAGAGATGTCGTCGGCGGTGAAGGCCCAGCTTCCGAGGATCGTGATGTCCTTGGTGCAGATTCGATGCCAGCTCGTTTCGATGGCGCCGGCGTCGGTGAACTGGCCCATCTCGATATAGGTGCCGCCGTCGCGCAGCATCTCGATGCCTTCGGGGCCGGCGGATGGATGGCCGCTGCAATCGATGACGACATCGGCGCCGAAGCCGCCGACGATTTCGCGCGCGCTTCCGATTCGGGCGGCGCCTGGCGCCAGGGCGGTGATGTCGAGCGTCGCCTCGGCGCCGAAGCGGCGGCAGAGTGAAAGGCGCGGCTCTTCCGGAGCGCCGACGACGATGACGCGGCCGGCCCCCATCTCGCACGCGGCGACGATGGCGAGCACGCCGATCGGGCCGGAGCCCTGGATCACGACCGAATCGCCGGCGTTGAAGCGGCCGATCTCCTGCGCGCGGCGGAAGGCGCGGAGGCACGAGGTCAGCGGCTCGGCGAGGGTTGCGAGCCAGAGCGGCATGTCGTCCGGCAGGCGGTAGATTTTGGTGCCGGGCAACATGTCGAGATCGAGATATTCCGCCTCGGCCCAGCCGCCCCAGAGATGTGGGGGTTTGTCGAAGCCGAGATAGCGGCCGTAATAGACGGGCGTGAGGCACTTGTTGGCGTGCTTCGGATAATGCACGCAGTAATAGCAGCGGCCGCAGGGCATGAGCGGCGGGATCATGATTTTCGCGCCGATGGCGAGCGGATTGCCCATGTAATCTTCAGTGAGTTCGGGGCCGATTTCGGTGATGACGCCGGCGACCTCGTGGCCGAGCGTGAAGGGCCAGGGCAGGGGCTTCGGCCAATGGCCGGCGAGGATGTGCAAATCCGTGCCGCAGACCCCGCAGGCGGCGACGCGGAAGAGGGCGGCCTTGGGCGGGACGGCAGGAAGCGGGACGGTCTGGATGACGGGCGCAGCACCGGGACCTGAAAAAGTTGCGACGCGCACTTCGTTCTTCATGCGTCGGGCTCAGGCGGCGGCGCGGCGCGTCAGTGCGTACTGGATGAGCGCGTCGTCCGCGACGGGCTCGATCGGGGTGAAATCGCGATGGGCGATCCATTCCGGGCGCGTGGGCGTACGGATGAAGTTCGAGACAGCGTTCAGGGTGAGATAGACGATCTTGCGAGGGAATGGCGTGATGTTGCCGGCCGAGCCGTGCACGAGGTTGCCGTGGAACATCAGGACGGCACCCGGCAAGCCGGTGGGGGCGACGATGCCGCCTTCGTTGACGAGGCGCGTGACCACTTCCTTGTCGAGCGTCCAGAGCGGGTAGGAGGTCGTTTCGAGATCGTGTCCGGCTGCCAGGGTGCCGTGGCGGTGGCTCCTGGGGATGAGCATCAGCGGGCCGTTGATCGGCATCACCTCATCGAGGAAGACGGAGATGTTCATGGCGCGCGGTTCGGGCATGCCGTCGTCACGCATCCAGGTGCCGTAATCCTGGTGCCATTGCCAGACATCGCCGTCGAAAGCGGCCTTCGCGTTGATCTTGAACTGGTGCATGTAGAGCTTGTCGGCGAAGATCTGCTCGACGGGGCGGATCAGGCGCGGGTGGGCGCCGAGGCGGCGGAAGCCTTCGTTGTAGGTGTGGGCGGCGAAGGCGGTGCGGGGTGCGCCGGATTTTTCGCGCCAGATTTCCTTGCGGTCGTGATCGAAGATGGCGACGGCTTCCTCGGCGAGGAGGGCGACCTCGGCGGGGGTAAAGACGTCGGGGAAGAAGAGGAAGCCCTCGCGGTGGAATTTCTCGATGTCGGCCTGGCTGAGCTGCATGGCGTGCTTCCTCCGATGGGCTGGGCAGTTGCGGCTGCCCGGCCGCCTCGGCGTTTATAGCACAGGGCGCGCGAGGCGGCTTGGCGGCGGTCTCGGGCGCATCTTCATCCTGCGGGGAAAAATGCCATTGCGGCAAGGGAAGCCGCGGGAAAGGGCGGGTACGGGCCGGGCGGCGCCGCTGGTAACAGCGGCGAAACAGCGGAGGAGCGGCTTGGGGGCAGCATCGAGGCGCGATTGGCGCGGGTCGTGGGGGTTTGGGACGGCTGCGGCTCTGAGCGGCGGATCAGCGCTCGAACAGCGAGGCGAAGGCTGCGCTGACAGGGGCCGCTCCGTGGTCGCGCGCTTGCGCGTGGGTGAGCCGTGTTGAGGGGTAGGTTGGCGGCTCGCTCGCCTTGGCGAAACTCATGGAAATCGAGAGGCCTCGAGCTCCTGCGCCGCACACTGGCATTTGAGGTTCCTGGTTGCTGCTGGGTGCTTCGTTCTGGGGGTCCCACGCCGAGCCTTCGGTGTCGTTACCGGCAGCACCTTCACCGTGAGATTCCACCGCTCGAAATTGCGTGGGCGATGCCGCCGAGCAAGCCGCCCCTATCTTGGCCGCTTACTTGGTAACAGAGGTCGTCGACGCCTAGTTCGATGCTGGTCCCTACCCGTGGATTGACGAGCCCAGCTCGTAGGATCCGGTGAGTCCCGCTCGCGTAGTTGAGCGCTAGGTAGGTGAGAATCTGCCTGACATCTACTGAGCGAAAGGATCGATCGCCCGCCTTGATTTCGAACAGCGTCTCGCCGGCTAGGATATCCCCATAGCACGTGTTGATGATGCCGCAACCTGGGAATCTGGGTCTTGGCGTTGGCGGCTGAGGCGCTGAGGCGGGTGTAAGGCGGGCTCTCAAGCGGCGGACCTGCTCAAGTACGTCTGCCTGTTCGTCCGCCCGGAGCGCGTTGTGGTAGTCGCTGTCGGGAAGGGGCGAATTTGTAGCTTTCCTCACCGCGGCGACTGAGGCGTCGAGGAAGTTTCGTAAGTCGTTCCCGTGCGAGGGGGCTTTCGGCAGGAGAGCCACGCGGCAGTACAGTTCGAATGCGACCTCGTTGACAAATGCCCGCCGGTTCGAGCCTGTCGGTGCCTTCATGGGCGCTGCGTCGCGGTCGTATAGGCCGCTGTTTACCTGGTGAATGAATCCGTCGAGTGTCGGTGTCGCGACCCTCCAGAAAGAGGAGAAGTCACGTGCGAAGGTTAGCTCTGTGATCATAGGGGGATCGCCCAACCGGGCGCCACAGTTTTCGAGGCGGCCCAGTCTCGAACGAGCTTCTCGAAGGGACTGAGCTCAGGCGCCACGTGCTGCCTCCAGTGCTTTCCCTCATCCTTGAGGGTATAGGAGGCGATGATAAATGCGCGGCGTTCGGCTTGGCTCATCGAACGAAAGGTACTTCGGCGCTCAGAAAGCCAATGCCAGACATCCCAACGCGCCATGGCCAGGATGATGTCGCGTCGCACCAATGCTGAGCGGTTCGGGTTGTTGTAAAGCGCCACGAACGTTTCCTGAACGGTCGGAGAGTTGTGGCAGGCCAGTAAGCGTACCGCGTAGGCAAGATTGAGTTCGACGCGAAGGACGTGGGACTCTGATCGCAGCAGTGACAGCGTTCGGTCGATGAGTTCGACGCGGGCACCCGCAGAAATATCAGGGTACAGATGCTTGGCTGCGGTCAGGACGGTTGCGAAGATAGGATAGAGAAGGTCAGCGTTCTTTAGTACGGATATTATAGCTTGGTCTCGCTGTGGCGGATCCAGGTATCGCAGGGCGGCGACGACTTTCCTTGCAAGGGCGACATGGATCCGGCTCTTGGACAGCTCTGATTGTAGCAGTGTCATTACATCGAACTTCTGAAGTTCTGCCTTAAGCTTCTCGTAGTCCTCATCCGCGGTCGGAGAATAGGGGTCGAAACGGAGCGAGAAGCGAAGCAGACCGCGAGCGTGCTCCTGTAGCTCTGCTTCGCTTCCTTCCGCGGGCGGTGCGTCGTGGTCGTCGAGCCGAACCGGACTGGTAGCTATGAACTCGGAGGATGACATCACGCGGGTCTTGGCCTTTTGGAGCTGGAGCCCTTGCGTTCGCTGGAGTTTGTCGGAAAGTGATATCAATTTGGCGTAGGCGTCCTCCAGGGAGTTGGCGAAGAGGTGAAAGTCGTCAGAAAATCGGCAGAAGGATGTTCCGTCAAGTTTTAGCAGTTGATCGATTTGATTCAGTACCAGTTCGGATAGTATCCGCGCTGCGGCGCCTCCGATGGGTAGACCAAAGGAGTTCGCTCCCGAAAACTGGGATAAAATTCTTTTGATTCGTGTTGGTATGTCAGACTTAAGGCCAAGGTGTGCCAGAGCGTTTTCGAGCCGATGGTGCCCGATACGAGGGTAGAATTCGGAGATGTCTGAGACCACCACGAACGCGTGGTGCTCGGCCTTGCGCAGTGACTGCTCCATAAACGAGCGCCAGTTGTACTCTGTGTCAAAGATCCCGCAGGCCTCTTGGTTCCATCGGTACCGGTAGGAAAAGACATACTGGTCCTTAGCTGGGATTCGCTGGAACTCGATTGCGTCGGCGATGGAGAGGACTAGAGCGAGGAAGTACAGATTCCAAAGGGGATCTAGCTGGGTAGCCCACCGAAAGCCGGTGTAGCTCACCGGGGTTAGCGCGCCTTCATGGACCGGGGGGTGCTTTGCGAACCATGTGTCAAAGTTGCCGTGTAGGTCGCGCAGGAGGTCTACTAGGCTGGGCTTGCAGTCGAAAAAGATCTGGTTCTCGATAGGGAACGGGAACACATCTGTATCCCCATGTCGCACGACATTGTCGATCGCGCGCTCGAAATATTCTTGCATTTTTCTGCTACCGCTGGTGGGGTGACAATTGACGCGCGCGGCGTCGTGCAGCTGCGCGGCGGATAGGTTGGCACAACTGAATAGGTAATCGCAATACAGCGGTATGCCGTGGTGGCGGAGTGCGTGAGGCCGGCGGGAGTATCGATCGGAGTGGGCGCCGTCAGCTTTCCGCGTCGCGCCTTCTTCTACAGAATGTTGGTACATTCGGCGGCCGGGAGCTCGGGTGCGATGAGCGGGCGGCGACGAAGCGTCAGGGCCAAAACCGGTGTCAGGCTCGCCGATTACTCATTTGACAGCGATGCTGTTGTCGATGATGAAGCCGCTCACCTCTCGCCGCGGCCATCGCGAAGCGGCTGCCCGGAGGGGGTCGTCTTGCGACCGGCGGTGAGCCGAAGAACCGCGGAGGGAAGCTGCTTAAAGGAGGGCTTGCTCTCGATGGCAAGAGTCTGGCGGAGGATTTCGCGATGCGGGCCGGGGGCGCTGCGGCATCCGCTCGGAGTCATAGCTGATCGGGCTATTCGGCCTCGCGGGCGACAGACGCTGCGGTGTCGGGCAGGCCGAGTACTCGTCCAGTGAAGCGACGGGCATCGTCCCGTGCGATGCGGTTGAGGAGTCGGGTGTCGGTTGCGACAAACGGCAGCTCTGCTGCTGCGACCAAAGCGAGATAGGCGCAATCGCAGGCGGGATGGCCGAGCGCGATCGCCAGGGCTGTCGCGGCGGCGATGAGCGGACGCATCGGGCGTGACTCGACATCGGCGCGGCTGAGCAGCCGCGCGGCCAGTTCAGCCTCGCTCGGGTCGATCTCGCCGCGGTGCGCTTTCTTCCAGAGGATGGTTGCACACTCGGCAGCGAGAAGTTCGGGTGCGATGAGCGGGCGGTGGCGGAGTGCGAGGGCAAGCTCGGTTCCCGGCTCCTCGATGACCCATTTGACGGCAATGCTCGCGTCAATGACGAATCCGCTCAACGTTCGTCCCGGCCTTCGCGAAGCAGCACCTCCGAGGGGGTTGCCTTCCGGCCGGCAGTGAGCGCGCGAAGCTCGGCCGCCAGCCGGTCGAATGAGGGCTCGCCTTCGCCGGCAAGCGCCTGGCGCAGGATCTCGCGATGCTCTGCCTCCGCCGATCGGCCGTGGCGGGTGGCGCGGCGCTTGAGCCGGACATCAGGTCATCGTCGAGGTTGCGAACCGAGAGGCTCGCCGGCCTCTCGGCCAGCCTACCGCCGCAGGTCGGAGAGGCCGAGTTCTTCCCACATCCAGGAGAGGTCGTAGCTTCCCATCGGGCTCTCAGGGTCCTGGTGCGCGGTATGGTTTTCGAGCATCTTGAGCCAGTCGGCGACCTTGGCGCGACCTTTCGGAGTGCGCGCGGCGTCACGGGGGGAGCGATTGCCGAGGGCAGGGATGGGGGAATCGAGCGTCTCCCGGTAGTGGCGCTCGAGGGTGGCGTGGAGAATCCGCCGTTCTTCGTCCGGCGGAAGCGTGGGCTCGGGTGGCGGCTTGCGCTCGGAAGCCATGAGCCGGGAGGGCGTCTCGGTCAGGATTTTGGGTTCGCCGACGAGGCCGGCGAGCACCGGCTCGATCAGCGCCCGGGCGCGCTCGAGGCGACGATCGGAATTCACACCGAGCGTGAGTTTTTTCCCCGCGAGCTCGATCGTTCCGAGGACGAGAGAGCCGTCTTCCATCGTGGAGACGAAGCTCGTGCTGGTGCGAGGTCGGGGCGGGCGGGCGTTCGATTCGGCCAGCCAGTTCCAGAAATTCTCGCCCTCGGGCCGGAGTGCCGGGAGGGATGCGAGGCGCTCGCGCAGCTGGGCCGGGGTGGTGCTGGGATTCAAGGGATAGTACGCGGTGAGAAAGAGGAGCGGATCGCCCTCGCTGTTGGTGAGCTCTGGGAGGCGAGGAGAAAGAATCCGCTGAAGCGTGGAATCGAGCCAGACATTGGTGATCACGAAAGCGGATTGGCGAAGCAGGGCGCTCTCGCTCGTCTCGTCGCGGAGGATGGGCTCGTCGACGGCGCCGCCTCTTTCGCGCAGCATCCGGCGCGCTTCCGAACGGGCCCGGCGCGCCACGCGCCTGAGGGAGGCGAGGACCTTGGCGGCGGGCTCGGTATCGAAGGGGAGCAATCCGCCGCTGAAGACGGTCTCGGCACCGGTTACGATCAGGCGCACGGCGATACGGTCCCATTGGCGGAGCGAGCGCGTTGCGGTCTTTTCGCTGACGCGCACCGGATCGCCGCTGCGGACGAGATCGCGCACCATGACGGAAACGCCGGGAACGATGTCGCTCGCCTCGTAGAGACTCATCACCGAATGGCGCAGGCCCTCGATGTAGGCGCGATTGGACGGAGCCTCCTTCCAGCCGCGGCGCTTCAGGTAATCGTCGACGACGTTCCTGCCTTCTTCTTCCAGGGTGAGAAAATCCTCGAAGGCGCAGCCGAAGATGGTGCCGCCCATCGGGCCGAGAAGCTCGAGAAGATCGTCCGGTGCGACGGCGAATTTTTCGCAAGCGAAGCCGATGTGGCGATCGAGCGTCTGGTGGAAGCGCTCGCGCCATTCGGCGCGACGGCTCCAGGCCATCAGGCCTTCGAGGGAGTGCGCGCGGGCCATGGGTTTCGCGGGAGCATGACGAAGTGCGTTTATCATGCGCCTGCGGCGCCTTGGGGATCAATCGGACGGCGGCGGATCCGTTTTGCAGGCGGAGCGGAAGGACCCTCACCCCCAACCCCTCTCCCAAAGGGAGAGGGGGGAAGAAAGAGGCCCCTCTCCGGGTCCCCAGCAAAGTCCGAGGACTTTGCCGGGGTCCCGGCCCAGGGGGAGAGGGGTCAGGCTGGTTCGGGAGCGGGCGGGGGTTCGGGGCGGTTGCGGCGCTCGGCCATGAACTGGTCGAACTCGGCACGGTCCTTGGCACGGCGCAGGCGTTCCAGGTACTCGACGAACTCCCGCTGCTCCTCTTCGAGGCGGCGGAGGGTTTCGGAGCGGTATTCGTCGAAGGCGGAGTTGCCGCTTTCGGGCTGACGCATGCGACGGCCCCAGCCGCAGCCGTGACGGGATAGCTGTGGATTGCCGGGGTTGTACCAGCGGCCCGGCGCGCTGCACCACATGCCGCGGAAGCGCCCGCTGGCGCCGGCGAACACGAGCGCCGCCAAACCGAGCGGCCAGGCAAGCCAGAATCCGAGGATAGTCAAGGCGATCCAGGCCGGCCGGCCGATCGCGTCGATCTTGTCGAGGAGGAACATCGGACACCTCTTGGGATGCGATGATGTGAATGTTAAGCACATTCACAATAGGGACGCAAGCCTCTTTTTCGAGTCCTGTCAGGGGGCGCCGACCCGGCCGGGCGGGGCGGCGAGGCCCTGGAGATAAATCAGGCTGTGCGCTTCGAGGAGTTCCTCCGGCGTCATCGGGAGGGGCCGGAGAGGGCCGCCGGAGCCGACAAAGAGCGAGGCGATGCCGTGCACCACGGCCCAGGAATGGAGTGCCACCATCAGGGCGGGCGGCCGATTGGAAGCGGGAAAGGTAGCCGCGACGGCCTCTGCGGCCCGGCGCAGCACGGAGAAGGCGCGATCCGCCGCCGCCGAGAAGGCGGGATCGTCCTCAGGAGCCGGACCGGAATCGAACATGGCGGCGAAAAAGGCAGGCTCGCGGCGGGCGAAGGCGAGATAGGCGCGGCCGCACGCGTCCAAAGCGGCAGCCGGATCGGGACGGCCCTGATTCCAGGCCGCCTCAAGGTCGGAAGCGAAACGCTCGAAGCCGCGGCGCGCGACCTCGGCCATCAGGGCTCCGCGATCCCGGAAATGACGGTAGGGAGCAGCCGGGCTGACGCCGGCGGCGCGGGCGACATCGGCATAGCTGAAGCCCATCGGCCCGTGCTTGCCGATGAGTTCGAGCACGGTCTCAACCAGCGCCTCGCGCAGATTGCCGTGGTGATAGGCGTCGCGGTCGCCGGGCCGATGCGAACGGAAGGTCATGTAAACGCTTTTTACATCATCGCCGCAGCGGGGAACAGAAGGAGGTTCAGCGGCCGGCCGCGGCGAGGATGCGGAGCGCGAGCCTGTGGTGCGGGCGATCGATCATTGCCCCGTCCATGGCCAGCACGCCGGCGCCCGGATGGGCGGCAAAGAGATCGGCCACGGCTTCCGCCCAGCGGATCCGCTCGGGCGAGGGGGTGAAGGCAGTGTGCGCAGGAAGAACCTGGTTCGGGTGGATGAGATATTTGCCGCTGAAGCCATCGGCGGCGGCTGCTGCGGCTTCCGCAGCGAAGCCTGCCGGATCGCGCGGGTCGGGGAAGGGCGTGTCGATGGCGGGCACACCGGCGGCGGCGGCGGCGATCAGGGTGAGCGCGCGGGCGGCGGCGACGGGGGCGGCGTAAGCGCCGCCGGGAAGGCGCGGGCGAATGCCGAGATCGGAGGCGAGATCTTCGGCACCGAACGAGAGCGCGATCAGTCGCGGCAGTCCTGGCCCGTAACGCGAGAGTGCCTGCACGGCGGCGGCCGTTTCCGTCGCCAGCGCGAGTACGCCGATCGCGCGCGGCTCGAGACCGGCGGCAGCCTCCAGCGCCTCGAGCCGCTGATTGAGGCAGAGCAGGGTTTCCGGAGCGTCGCACTTGGGAAGGAGGATCGCGGCGGGGCGCCGAGGAACCACGGCGGCGAGATCGGGGAGATGCCAGGGTGTGGCTTCCGGATTGACGCGCACGATGACGCCCGGCCGGGCGAGCGAGGGGAGCAGGGACGCGACGAGATTGCGCGCGGTTTCCTTGGCGGCGGGAGCGACGGCATCCTCGAGATCGAGGATGACGGCATCCGCCTCGGAGGCGAGCGCCTTGGCGATCTTGTGCTCCGAATCGCCGGGTGCGAAGAGCGGGCTTCTCAGGCGCATCGTGGCTGCTGTGGCGAGGTTTCGCGCCGTCGCATCAGGGCGGCGCGTTCGCAGTGGGCGACGCAGATTCCGGCCTGGTTGAACGCCTCATGGCGGAAGGTGACGATGCCGGCATCGGGACGCGAGCGGCTCAAGCGCGCGGCGACGACGGTGGTTTGCACGCGCAACGTGTCACCGGCGAAGACAGGGGCGGGAAAGCGTACGTCCGTCATGCCGAGATTGGCGAGCGTCGTGCCGTCGGTCGTGTTGTGCACGCTCATGCCGATCATCAGGCCGAGCGTGAAGAGGGAATTGACGAGGGGGCGGCCGAACTCGGTCTTGCCGGCGAACTCGGCGTCGAGATGCAGCTTCTGCACGTTCATCGTCAGCGAACAGAAGAAGACATTGTCCGCCTCGGTGACGGTGCGGGTCCATTCCGCATCGATCACGCGGCCCTCCGGCAGGTCCTCGAAGAAAAGTCCGGCCATCGCCACGCCTGATTCTGCGGCCAAGCGAGGATAGGTTTCGAGGGCGCTTTCTGCCAGCACTCTTTCGGCGAGCGGCCCGCGGCTGGCCGGGCCGGGGGAGCGGGCGCTATGCTGATGCGCCGGAACGGGTTTGCCGGAGGAGAGCGCCATGGCCGAAGCAACGTCCAGAGATCACGACCCGGATTTCGCAGACGGAGTGAAGCTGGACGATCTCAAGGATGGAGGGTTGCTGGCGGGCGAGGTCGCCGGCGAAGCGGTGCTGCTGGCACGGCGCGGCGAGGAGGTGTTCGCGGTCGGCGCCACTTGCACGCATTATCATGGGCCGCTCGCGGAAGGTCTGATGGTCGGCGAAACGATCCGCTGCCCGTGGCACCACGCCTGTTTCAGCCTTCGCACCGGCAATCCGTTGCGTGCGCCGGCGCTCGATCCCATTCCGTGCTACCGGGTCGAGCGACAAGAGGGGCGCGTGTTCGTGCGCGAGAAGCTGGCGCGTGCGGAGCCGAGGCCGCGCCAGACTCCGACGCTCAGGAGGATCGCGATCGTGGGTGGCGGAGCGGCCGGCAATGAAGCGGCCGAGACGTTGCGTGCGGAGGGTTACGGCGGCGAGATCACGATGTTCAGCGCGGCCGGTGACCTCCCTTGCGACCGGCCCAATCTCTCCAAGGATTATCTTGCCGGCAGTGCGCCCGAGGAGTGGGTATTCCTGCGGCCGGAAGATTTCTACCGCGAGCGCAACATTACGGTCGAGCTGGGCAAGCGGGTCGTCGGGCTCGATGCGCGTGCGCGCGAACTCAGGATTGCCGATGGAAGGCGGCTTGGCTTCGATGCGATCCTGCTGGCGACGGGTGCGGCGGCGCGGCGGATCAACGTTCCGGGGGCGGACTTGCCGCACGTGCGGACGCTGCGCTCGGTTGCCGATTGCCGGGAGATCATCGCGCGGGCGGGCGAGGGGCGGCGTGCCTTGATCGTCGGAGCGAGCTTCATCGGCCTCGAGGCCGCCGCTGCCTTGAGCACGCGCGGTGTCGCGGCGAGCGTGGTGGCGCCGGAGGCGGTGCCGATGGAGCGCGTGCTGGGCGCGGATCTCGGGGCATTCCTGCGTGCATTGCACGAAGAACACGGGGTCGCGTTCCATCTCGGGAGCGGGGTGGCGTCGATCAGGCCGGAGGCGGTGACGTTGACGGGCGGAGAGCGGGTGCCGGCGGATCTGGTGCTGCTCGGTGTCGGAGTGGCGCCGGAGACGGCGCTCGCCGCCGAGGCCGGGCTTGCCATGGGCAACGGCGTTCTTGTCGATGCCTTTCTGCAAACGAGCGCGCCGGGCATTTTCGCTGCCGGCGACATCGCCTGCTGGCCGGACAAGCTCTCCGGCGAGCGGATCAGGATCGAGCACTGGGTGGTCGCCGAGCGGCAGGGCAGGATCGCGGCGCGCAACATCCTGGGAAGCGGTGAGCGGTGCGATATCGTTCCGTTCTTCTGGACCCAGCAGTACGACGTCTCGCTCTCCTATGTCGGCCATGCCGCGCAGTGGGACCGGGCAGAGCTTGAGGGCGACCCGCATGAGCGGGATTGCCGCGTGAGCTACTTCAGCAAGGGGCAGAAGCGTGCGGTCGCGACCATCTTTCGCGATGGCGAGAGCCTGGCTGAAGAACTGGCCTTCGAGGAGGCGCTGGCGGCGATGCCGTGAACGGGGGCGGCGACAGGATCTAAAGTTTCTCGACCTGGCCGTATTCGAGTTCGACGGGTGTGGCGCGGCCGAAAATCGAAACGCTGACCTTGAGCCGGCCCTTCTCCTCGTCCACGTCTTCGACGGTGCCGTTGAAGCTGGTGAAAGGTCCGTCGGCCACCCTGACCTGTTCGCCCACTTCGAACAGCACGGCAGGGCGTGGCCGCTCGACGCCTTCCCGGGCCTGCTTGAGGATACGCTCGGCCTCGGCATCGGTGATCGGGCTCGGCTTGTTGCGGCTGCCGAGAAACCCCGTGACCTTGGGCGTATTCTTGACCAGGTGCCAGGCCTCGTCGGTGAGGTCCATCTTCACGAGAACGTAGCCCGGGAAGAATTTGCGCGCCGCATTGACCTTCTGACCACGGCGCATCTCGACCACCTCCTCGGAAGGGACGAGCACCTCCTCGAACTGCTCGCCGAGCCCTTTCTGTGCCGCCTGCTCCTTGATCGCCTGCGCGATCTTCCTCTCGAACCCGGAATAGACGTGAACCACGTACCAACGCTTGGCCATACACTTTGTTCCTTGAAGCCTGTTTGCCCCGAGGGCACCGACGAGCCGGGGCGTCGGCTAGATTCCCAATCCGAACAGGGCGTGTATCCCGTAGCCGACGATTTCGTCGATGATCAGGAAGAAGACGGCGATGGCCGCAGCCAAGGCCATGACGAGCGCCGTCGACACGGCCGTTTCCTTGCGCGAGGGCCATGTGACCTTCGCGATCTCGCTCCGCACCTCCCGGATGAACCGGGCAGGATCCACTGCCACCCTTGCTCTCCTCGTCCCTGATCGCCCGCGGTCCGCTGCGGCGGGCGCAAACCTCGGCCCGCCCGTCACTGGCAGGGGTGGAGGGTCTCGAACCCCCAACCTCCGGTTTTGGAGACCGGCGCTCTAGCCAATTGAGCTACACCCCTCTTCGGAGGGCTGCCGCGGGCTAGAGAGAACGGCCTCTCTGCCCTGTCAAGGCGGAACCGCGATCGGCCCCGGCGCCGGTGCCGGCGACCGAGCCTCTCCCGGGAGTGGCAGGCCGCGCGGGGGAACCGGCGTGCTTTGCACGATGCTGGTCGTGGTCTGGCCGCAGGCGAGAAACCGGTCGAGCACCTGATCGAGGCGATCGAGCCCGGGTAAGTGCACCTTGAGCACGAAGCAGTCCTCGCCGGTGACGCGGTGGCATTCCACGATCTCGGGCAGGGAGCGCGCGAGTTCCGCGACCTTGGCAAGCTGACCCGGCGCCGGACGGACCCGGACGAAGGCCAGGACGGGATAGCCGAGGGCGGCAGGATCGAGGTCGAGGCGGTAGCCGGCGATGACGCCCGCCTCCTCGAGCCTGAGGATGCGCTCCCTGGCGGCCGGCGCGGAAAGGCCGACGCGGCGCGCCAGCTCGGAGACGGGCATGCGCGGGTCCTCGCGCAGGAGCCGAAGCAGCGCGACGTTGCGGGGGTCACCCAGACTCCTTGAACTCTGCATGAAATTCCGCTCCGCGAGCTTCATATCCCGCGTGGATATAGCACTGCGGTTTCGCTTCTGCATTCAGGCGTGGCCGGACGGCTGCCATTCTTACGGCATGTCCATCGCCACCCGCGCTGCCGTGCCGCTCACCGACCGCCTGCCGCCGCAGGCCTGGTTCCTGGTCAGCGCGCTGTTTCACTATCTCGGCCCGAGCTTTGCCGTGCTGCTGTTCGCAAGCCTCTCGCCGGCGGCCGTTGCCTGGCTCAGGATTGCCACGGCCGGCTGCATTTTCGCGTTCTGGCGGCGGCCCTGGCGCGGCTTCGCCGTTCTGCCTGGCCGAGGAAGGCGCATCATCGTAGCGCTCGGGATCGTGCTCGCGGCCATGAACACGGTCTTCTACGAGGCGATCGCCCGGCTGCCGCTGGCGACGGTCGGCGCGATCGAGTTCCTGGGCCCGATCGCGGTTGCGGCCGCCGGCATGCGAACGAGGCGCAACCTCGGAGCCTTGCTGCTGGCTGTCGGAGGAGTGGGGCTTCTGACCGAGGTCCGGCTGGAAGGCGAGCCGCTCGGATATCTCTTCGCGTTCGCCAACTGTGCGCTATTCGTCGCCTACATCCTGCTCGGCCATCGCATTTCTGGGGGCGGCGCGGGAGTGAGCGGCATCGACGCTCTCGCATGCTCGATGCTGGTCGCGACAATCGCTCAGATGCCGTTCGGTTTCGGCGGGGCGCTGCCGGCATTTTCCAATCTCGCACTGCTCGGGGCGGCGGTGGGTGTCGGCATATCCTCCTCGGTCATTCCCTATGTCTGCGACCAGCTTGCGATGCGCCGCCTGCCGCGAGCGAGCTTTGCGCTGCTGCTTTCCCTGTTGCCGGCCTGTGCGACGGTGATCGGCGTCCTGGTGCTGCGGCAGATCCCGAGCCGCTTCGAGGTGTTCGGCATCCTGCTGGTGATCGCCGGGGTCGCCCTGCACCGGGCGGAGGCGCCTGGAGCGGATGGCGGCTAGTGTGCCGACTCCAACGCTTGATAACGTAGGATGCACGATAGCGGTCGGCACACCACTCTTTATTTTCAGTGGCCTGCTGATCCCCTTTCGTTTGCTGCCGGCGGCAGCAAACGTCGGGGGCAGGACACTAGGATCGCGGAGCGATCGCCGGGGGAGCGCTCCTTGATAGCGGGCCCGGCTCATGGAGAAAGCGGCGGCCTGGTTCCTTCCGGCAAGTCTGCCTGGAATGCATTCAGAGTCATTGCGACCATCGTGTAGTAGCCGACCAGGACCACGAACTCGACGAGGCCGCGTTCGCCGAATCGCGTGAGCCCGCGTGCGTAGAGTGTCTCGTCGAGAGTGAAAGTACGGGTGAGAGCCGTCGCGAGTTCGTAGGTCAGGGCTTCGTCGGCGTCTTCGAAGCGAGGCGGCGTGCGGGCGGCAATCGCTTCGATGATGGCGGGTGCGAGCCCGGCTTTCTCGGCGAGCGGGCGATGCATGGACCATTCATACTGTGCGGTGGTGGCGCGCGCGGTCAGCAGGATGGCGAGTTCGCGAAGCTTCGCCGGCAGCTCGGATTCGAAGCGGAGGAAAGCGCCGAGGCGCTGCGCCGGATCGGCGAGGCCGGGGCTCCTGAGCCAGATCCTGACCGGTGCCGGCACGCTCTTGCGCGGGCCGCTCAGCACCGTATCGTAAACGCGGCGCTGAGCGGGATCGAGTGCCTCCGGCGCGATCGTCGGCAAGCGGCTCATCGGCTTTCTCTCCTTGTGCTCTCTCTATTCCGGCAGCGGAGAGGACGGTATCATGGCCTGGTTGGCAAGCGCGGGCCGGGGAGAGAGACTGCGATGCTGGAGCGCATGCTCGCGGGCTTCATTCGCGAAGGCAGCCTTAGGGTTCACACCGCCGGCGGAAGGACGCTCTCGTTCGGCACGCCTGGGCCGGGCTTGCCGGAGATCGTGATCCGGTTCACGAGCCGCGCGAGCCTGTTCAAGGTTGCGCTCAATCCCGGGCTCTCGTTCGGCGAAGCCTACATGGACGGCACGCTCACGCTCGAGAAGGGGACGCTTGCCGAACTCTTTGCGCTCTGCGGCCGGAATCTCGGCCATCGCCGCCCGGCCGGGCGGCGGTCCCTGGCGCGTGCCTGGCGCGCCGTCGCGCGGCAATTCCAGCAACACAACCCGCTCGGGCGGGCACGACGGAACGTTGCCCACCATTACGATCTTTCGGAAACGCTGTTCCGTCTCTTCCTCGACTCGGACCTCAACTATTCCTGCGCCTATTTCGCCGCGCCCGAGATGAGCCTGGATGCCGCCCAGGCGGCCAAGCAGCGGCACATCGCAGCGAAGCTTCTGCTGGCGCCGGGCCAGAAAATCCTCGACATCGGCAGCGGCTGGGGCGGGTTGGCGCTGACGCTGGCCCGCCTTGAAGATGTAACTGTGCACGGTATCACGCTTTCGAGCGAGCAGCACGCGCGAGCGAATGCCCGGGCCGCCGCGCTCGGTCTTGCCGAGCGGGTTACGTTCTCGCTTGCCGATTATCGCGAGGTCACCGGCCGCTATGACCGGGTCGTCTCCGTCGGCATGTTCGAGCATGTCGGCACTCCTTATTATCGGACCTTCTTTCGCACCGTGGCGCGGTTGCTCGAGCCGGACGGAGTGGCCCTCATTCATGCGATCGGGCGGATGAGCGGGCCGGGGCTCACGAATAGCTGGACCCGCAAATACATCTTCCCCGGCGGCTATATCCCGGCACTCTCGGAAGTCCTGCCGGCGGTCGAACAGGCGGGGCTCTGGGTGACGGACATCGAGATCCTGCGCCTGCATTATGCGGAAACGCTGCGCAGCTGGCGCGAGCGTTTTCTCGACAAAAAGGGACTGCTGCGCGACATTTATGACGAACGATTCTGCCGGATGTGGGAGTTCTATCTGGCCGGCAGCGAGATGGGCTTCCGCTTTGACGATCTGATGGTCTTCCAGCTCCAGCTTGCCCGGCGGGTCGACTCGGTGCCGATCAGCCGCGACTACATGGCGGACAGAGAGAGCGCTTTCGGGCTGGCGGCGGGGAGCTGAGGACCGGCAGGCGGCGGTGGTTCAGCTTGTCGGGGCGACTCCGATGTACTTGAACTGGTGGATGATGTCGTTGAGCGGATAGCGGGTGTTCTTGACGACCTGGTAGATGCTGACGACGTGGCTCTTGAGGTCTCCGTAGCGATCGAATTGCACCCGCCCCTGCAGCGTGTCGGTGGCCGAGTCCTGGATTGCGTCGCGCAGGCTCGCGCGGGTGAGGGGCTTGCCCTGGTCCAGGAGCTCCTTGATGGCGCCGATGATGATCAGGGCGCAGTCGTAGGAGGTGACCGAGTAATCATCGGGCAGGGTGTGAAACGTGGCGTTGAAGCGCTCGACGAACGGCTGCACCTTGGGATTCTGGGTCAAGTGCGGCGTGGCGGTGGTGCAGTACCAGCCGGCGCAGGCCGGGAAGCCGACGGCGGTGAACATTTCCGGCTGCAATAACCCGTCACCACCGCCCTTCGGCATCTTCGCGGGCAGGATTTCATAGGCCTGCTTGATGAGTTTGGCGCCGGCGCCCATGTCGCCGCCGTAATAGAGGCCGTCCGGGTTCAGCGCCTTGATCTTGTTCAGCGTCACCCGGTAGTCGGCCTGCATGGGGTCGAGTCGGTCGCGGCCGAGGATGGGCATGGCCTTTTGCCTGGCCCGGCCCTGGAAGGTATCGACGATGCCGACGCCGTAAGCGCTGGCGTCGTCGAGCAGGTAGACCGATTTCACGCCGAGGGTGTCCGAATAGTAGTTGGTCATTGCCGGACCCTGATAGGAATCGGTGGTGACGGTGCGGAAATAGATCGGCTTGCCGGAGGGATCGAATTCGGCGGCGAATTTCGGATTGGTGAGATCCGGGTTGGTGGAAGAAGGGGTGATCGTGGCGAGCCCGGCCTCGCTCAGGATCGGCGCCATTGCCTTGCCGGAACCGCTGTCCATGGGTCCGATCATCGCCAGCACCTCCGGGTCGGCGATGAGTTTGCGCGCGTTCGTCGCCGCCTGGGCGGGATCGTACTGGCCCGCTGTCGAGGTCGCGTTGTTGAGAACCACCGGGACCAGCCGGAAGCCCTTGAGGGTACCGGCCGCGTTGGCCGCCTCAATCGCGAGCAGCGCACCGCCGCGGATGAGACTGGCGCCCTGCGCCTGGGTGCCGGTGAGCGGGAGCGTGATGCCGATCTTGATCTCTTTGTCCGCGGCGCGCGCGGAGCCGAAGCCCGCGCCCATGATGGTGGCGGAAACCGCGCCGGTGGCGAAGCACCGGGCGGCAGCCCTGCGAGTCAGCATAGCAAGCGCCTCCCTGGCGAGATTCGAAGACAACGGGTCTTTCCCTTGGGGCAATCGCGAACCGGCGGCCCGGATTTCCACAATAGGTATCTCCGGTGGTCTTGACCATCGGTTGCCCCTCGTCATGGTGAGTGCCCGACGTTAGACCTGCGTCGGGCGGCCCAGGTGCGGCAGCTTGCGGGCGATCGAGGGAGAAGGGGATGCAACGGATCAACGCCAGCGGATTGAGGATTGCGCGGGTGCTCTACGAGTTCGTGAACGACGAGGCGCTGCCTGAGACCGGCCTCGACGCGGAGGCGTTCTGGAACGGATTTGCGCGGCTGCTTGGCGAGTTCGGCCCGGAGAACCGGGCCCTGATCGAGAAGCGGGCCATGCTGCAGACGCGCCTGGACGGCTGGCACCGCGCGACGCGCGGCGGCCCGTTCGATGCGGCAGAGTATCAGCGCTTCCTCGACGAGATCGGCTATCTCCAGCCTGAGCCCGAGGATTTTTCGATCGAGACGAGCGGCGTCGATCCCGAGATTGCCGAGATGGCCGGGCCGCAGCTCGTCGTGCCGGTGATGAATGCGCGCTATACGCTGAATGCCGCCAATGCGCGTTGGGGCAGCCTCTATGACGCCCTCTACGGCACCGACGCGATCGGCGAGGAGGGAGGCGCTGCGCGAGGGGACACCTATAACCCGGTGCGTGGGGCGCGCGTCATCGCGCGCGGGCGAGAGCTGCTGGATTGCTATGCCCGGCTTGCCTTCGGCAGCCACAACGATGCGATCGCTTATCGCGTCGAGGGAGGAGGGCTTGGTGTCCTGCGGGAAGACGGCAGGACGGTGGGCCTCGCAGCGCCTGAGCAGTTCGTGGGCTTTCGCGGCGATCCGGCCAAGCCGGAGGCGGTGCTGCTTCGCCATCATCGGCTGCATATCGAGCTTCGGCTCGATCCATCTCACCTGATCGGGCGGACCGATCGCGCCGGGATTGCCGACATCCTGATCGAGGCGGCGCTGACGACGATCATCGATCTCGAGGACTCGATCGCCGCGGTGGATGCCGAGGACAAGGTGCTGGCCTATCGCAACTGGCTCGGGCTGATGCAGGGCAGCCTCTCGGCGCGCTTCGAAAAGAACGGCAAGGCGGTTGCGCGAAGGCTGGCCCGGGACCGCAGCTACACCACGCCGGACGGGCAAGAGTTCAGCTTGCCCGGAAGAAGCCTGCTCCTGGTGCGCAATGTCGGCCACCACATGATGACCGATGCGGTGCTCGGCCCGGCGGGTGAGACGCCGGAGGGGATCCTGGATGCCGCGGTCAGCGTGCTGATCGGCATGCATGACCGCAACGGCCACGCCGCGTTCCGCAACAGCCGGAGCGGATCGATCTACATCGTCAAGCCGAAGATGCACGGCCCTGAGGAGGTGGCGTTCTGCAATGCGCTGTTCGGACGGGTCGAGGAGATGCTGCTGTTGCCGCGCAATACCGTGAAACTCGGGATCATGGACGAGGAGCGGCGCACGACGGTCAATCTCAAGGGATGCATCCAGGCGGCGAAGGAGCGGGTGGTGTTCATCAACACCGGGTTCCTGGACCGCACCGGCGACGAAATCCATACCTCGATGGAAGCCGGGCCGATGATGCGCAAGAACGCCATGAAGACGGCGCCGTGGATGCTCGCCTACGAGGACTGGAACGTCGATATCGGACTGGCCTCAGGCCTGGCGGGAAAGGCGGAGATCGGCAAGGGCATGTGGGCGATGCCCGACCGGATGAAGGCCATGCTGGAGCAGAAGATTGCGCATCCGAAGGCGGGCGCCAGCACGGCCTGGGTGCCTTCGCCGACGGCGGCGACGCTGCATGCGCTGCATTACCACGAGGTGGATGTGCCGGCGCGCCAGGCGGAGCTGATGGGCAGGCGCCGCGCCACGCTCGCCCAGATTCTGAGCATCCCGACGGCAACGGGAACCAACTTCTCGGCGGAGGAGATCCAGGAAGAGCTGGACAACAACGCACAAGGCATTCTGGGCTACGTGGTCCGGTGGATCGACCAGGGGATCGGCTGCTCGAAGGTGCCGGACATTCATGATGTCGGGCTCATGGAGGACCGGGCGACGCTCCGCATCTCGAGCCAGCACATCGCCAACTGGCTGCATCAGGGGGTCGTCTCACGCGAACAGGTGATGGAGACGCTGCGGCGAATGGCGAGCGTGGTGGACCGGCAGAACGCGGCGGATCCGCTCTACCGTCCGATGGCGCCGGATTTCGACGGGCCAGCCTTCTGCGCCGCCTGCGCACTGGTACTGAAGGGGCGCGAACAGCCGAACGGCTATACCGAGTCGATCCTGCATGCGTATCGCAGAGAGGTGAAGGCGGGCGCGGCGGAGACGGAAACCTGAGCGGCGGCGCGAAGTCCTATGTCATTCGTGCTGTTCGTGGCCGGCGAGCGCCCCTGCCGGGCGGATCTTTATGCCAGGCGGCTCGCGGCGACGCTCGGGGCGGCGGTGGTGCCGATCGCCGGCGGCGCGCCGGTTGCGGATGGAGATGTGCGCGGACCGGCGCGGGCAGAATGGGAGGCGCTCGAGGCGGATGCGCGCCCCTTGATTGCGGGTACGGTGCTCTCTGCCTTCGCTCCGATGGCCACCGTTTTTGCCGAGCGGCGCGCGGCCATCCTGATCCATGAGCCGCCTGCCTCGGCTCCCGGGTGCACCGATGCTGCGTGGGCAGTGCCGGCAGCGAGCGAGAAAGAGGCGCTGGCGTTGGCACCCCTGATCCTGGCCAGCAGCGAGGCGGCGGCCGATGCGATCGCGGTGGGTGCGGCGGTGCCGCGGGAGCGGATCACAGTGGTCGAGCCGCCGACACCGGAACTGGCCCGCGCACACGGGGCGGGAGGCGGGGAGACGGTGATCCTGGCACCCGATACGGGGGTCACGGAGCATGCGCATGCTGTGCTGTTCAGAGCACTGGCGGGTCTTCTCGATCTCGAGTGGCGGCTTTGCATCGCCGGCCCGACGGCAGAGGATCCTTGCAAGGCGGCGACGCTTGCTGCCCTCGCCGCACGATTCGGCCTAGCGACGCGCGTCTCCTCTGCATTCCGTGCCGATGATGCCGACGAAAAGGCGCTGTGGCTGCGGAGCGATCTCTTTGCCACCGCCGCGGTGAGCCTGGGTTACGGGATGGCAACGGCCGCAGCGATGAAGCGCGGCCTGCCGGTGGCGATTGCCGGCGATGCGAAGAGTGCACCGGCGATCCCGGCCGCGGCGGGCGCGATCGCTCCGCCCGATGATCATGTGCAACTGGCCAAAGCGCTGAGAAGGCTGATCTTCGATCGGGACCTGCGGGCCTCGATGGCGGAGGCCGCGTGGCAGGCCGGCAAGCTGCTGCCGACGGAGAAGGACGTGCGCGAGCGGCTGCTTGCGGCGCTCTCTTGAATCGCGCATCGAGCGGGGAGCGCAACAAGGAAAAGGATGAGGGCCGTGCCGTTGCTGGGAGCGATTGCCGATGACTTCACCGGGGCGACGGATCTCGGACTGATGCTGGTGAATGGAGGAATGCGGACGGCGCAGATGATCGGCGTGCCGCGGGAGGGCGAGACGGCCGGGGATCTCGATGCCGTGGTGGTCTCGCTCAAGTCGCGCACTGCGCCGGCGACAGAGGCTTCAAGGGAAAGCCTCGCCGCGTTGGCGTGGCTGAGAAGGGTGGGATGCCGGCAGTTCTTCTTCAAATACTGCTCGACGTTCGACAGCACGGATGCGGGCAATATCGGCCCGGTGGCGGATGCGCTGCTGGAAGCGCTTGGGAGCCGTTTCGCACTGGCCTGCCCTGCCTTCCCGGCCAACGGGCGGACTGTCTATCAGGGGCACCTGTTCGTGGGATCGGCGCTGCTGAACGAGAGCGGCATGGAGAACCATCCGCTGACGCCGATGCGCGATGCCAATCTGGTGCGGGTTCTTGGCCGCCAGACCAGGGGCGGGGTCGGTCTTGTAGCCTACGGCACCGTGGCGAAGGGGGCGGCGGCGATCGAGGCTGCCATGCAGGCGCTGGCGGACTCCGGGCGGCGCTATGCGATCGTCGATGCGGTTAGTGACGCGGATCTTCTGGCCATTGGCACGGCTGCGGCGGCACATGCGCTGATCACCGGCGGATCGGGCGTAGCCCAGGGGGTAGCGGAGAATTTTCGCCGGGCCGGCCTGCTGACGGAGGCGGGAAGTCCGGCAGAGTTGCCAATGCCGGCCGGGCCGGCAGCGATCATTGCCGGTTCGTGCTCGCCGGCCACGCTGGAGCAGATCGCGGCGGCGGCGCTTCCCACCTACGTGATGGATCCGCTTTCTGGACCGGATGCGGCTACTCTGGCGGAGCAGGCGCTTCTGTGGGCTGCGGAGTGGCCCCGCGATGAACCGCTGCTGATCGCGGCGTCGGCGCCGCCGGCGCGCGTGGCCGCCATTCAGAACGCGCTCGGACGGGCCGAGGCGGGCCTGTTGATAGAGCAGGCTCTGGCCATGATTGCGGAAGGGCTGGTGCGGCGGGGGATGACGCGGCTCGTGGTGGCGGGCGGGGAGACCGCGGGCGCAGTGGTGGCGCGGCTGGGCGTGCGGCGACTTCGGATCGGGACCGAAATCGCTCCAGGCGTGCCGTGGACCTATGCGGAGGGCGGCGCGGTGCCGTTGTTGTTAGCGCTCAAGTCGGGCAATTTCGGAGGCCGGGATTTCTTCAAGAGGGCTCTGGCGAAGCTGCCCGGCGCTGGCGGGCGGACTGTTCAGTAAGCGCGCAAAAAAGAAGGGCGGCACGGGGCCGCCCTTGCCGCGCGAGACGATGTCTCGCGTCGGAATCGGGAAATAGTTGTCAGTCCATTCCTTCCGAGGACGGAGGCATCGGTTCGCTTTCGGGAGCCGGAGGCGCGGCCTTGCGCGCCCGCCGCACGCCCGTCTTGCGGGTCTTTCTGGCTGCTTTCCTGGCGGCTGCCTTCCGCCGCGGCGCCTTCTTCCGTGCGGCCGTCTTGCGCGTTCCGGTCTTGCGGGCACCGGTCTTGCGCGTAGCCGTCTTGCGCCGGGTGGTTTTCTTGGCCGCGGTCTTGCGCACGCCGGTCTTGCGGACGCCGGTCTTGCGCCTTGTGGTCTTCTTCTTCGCGGCTGCCTTGCGCGTGCTGGCGCGTATCGCCATCGGCTGGGCGCGCGATGGCTCGGTGCCGGTTTCTTCGTTACTCACGTGGTGGAACTCCTTTGTGCCGTGGGGTGGACGAGGACCGGATGCCCGGTCGTTGCCGAGCTCGGCGACAGTGTCGCGAAGCCCGGCCGTCAGTCCGGCGGTCCGATGAGGACGAGGCCCGGGCCAGCGGCGAAAGCGCGAAACCACACGGGTTCCGCTGCCGAATGGCGTGCTCGCCGATCGTGGTCCTGAAGAGGTTCGGAAATCGCGACGCCGGTGGCGCCGTATCGTCCGAACGAGCCTGCGGTCCATGGACCGTCCTTCCTCGTTGCATGCATCCGCGAAATGTTGATCGCACATGTGCGACTCGGGCGCGGGCACAGCAACTCCGCTATTCCCCTTCTCGCCATCGCATGTCAAACAAAAACAACCGTTGCCCGTAAGGATCCGATCATTTTCTTTTTCGGCGTGGCGGCACCGGAGCAAAACGAGATGTGTCAGCGCTCGCCGATCGGCCGCATGGAGCGTTCGGCAACACCCGAATAGACCGAGAGCGGGCGGATCAGCCGGTTGTCCTCTGCCTGTTCGAGGATGTGCGCGGCCCAACCGGAGAGGCGGGAGGCCACGAAGATCGGCGTAAACATCGGGATTTCGAATCCCATGAGGTAGTAGGCCGGCCCGGTGGGAAAATCGAGGTTCGGGTGGATGTTCTTCCGTGCCAGCATCTCGGCGGCGAGGATGCGGCTGATCTCCATCCACCGCGTATCGCCGACGACGCTGGCCATGCGCTCGGCATGGCGGGTCATCGTGGGCACTCGGGAATCGCCGCTCTTGTAGACGCGATGGCCGAATCCCATCACCAGCGCGCGATGGTCGAGGCGGTCTTCGATCCAGCCATGTGCTCGTTCCGGCTGGCCGATCTCCTTCAGCATGTGCATCACCGCCTCGTTCGCTCCGCCGTGCAGCGGGCCCTTGAGGGCGGCAATCGCCGCGGTGACCGCGGCGTGGATGTCGGCCTCGGTGGAGGCGACGGTGCGGGCGGCGAAGGTGGAGGCGTTGAAGGTGTGCTCGGCATAGAGGATGAGCGAAACGTCGAACGCCTTGACGACCTCTGGCTCGGGAACGCGGCCGAAGCAGAGATGAAAGAAGTTGGCGGCGAAGCTGAGATCCGATCTCGGCGCGGGCAGGCGGAGGCCGTGGCCCAGGCGATGACGCGCGGCGATCGCGGTTGGAATCCTGGCCAGCAAGCGCAGCGCCTTGCGCCGGGTGGCCGCCTTGGAATTGTCGGCGGTCTCCGGATCCTCGAGCGCCATGAAGGAGACGGCGGTGCGGATTGCGTCCATCGGATGGCCGCGGCGGGGAAAGGACGCGATGAGATCGCGGAGCCTGGGGGTGATACGCCGTTCGGCGCGCTCGGCCTTTTCGAAGGCGGCAAGCTCGCGGCGGTTCGGCAGCTCGCCGTTCCAGAGCAGGTAGACGACCTCTTCGAAGCGGCAGTGCTCGGCAAGCTCCTGCACCGGATAGCCGCGGTAGGTGAGGCTGTTCGACTCCGGCATCACCTTGGAGATTGCGGTGGTGTCGGCATAGACGCCGACCAGGCCCTTATGCACCTCGGGTTCGCTCATCGATCCTTCTCCATTCCAGGATAGTGCGGCACTCAGAAAATTCCGGGCCGTCCTTCTGCAAGCGTTCCTCTCGGCAGTGCGAGGTTCAAGCGCGCGAGCCTGCCTGCCTCGATGCGCGGCAGCTCCTGCACCGTAGCAAGGAAGCGCTCTGCTTCGGCGGGCGCCAGCAACTTGTCGGTCAGCTCGCGAAACTTGCGGATATAGTCGGGGCGGGCGAACGGGTGGGCGCCGAGCGGATTGGCGTTGGCGACGGCAAGCTCGTCCTCGATGACGCGCCCGTCACGGAGGAAAATCTCCACGCGGCCGCCGAACGCCTTCTCCTTCGGATCGGCGGCGTGATAGCGGGCAGTCCATTCCGGAGCCTCGCGGGTCTCGATCTTGTGCCAGAGGGTGACCGTAGAGGGCCGGGCGGCGCGGCGCGGCGCGTAGCTTCGGACATGGTGCCAGGTGCCGTCCTCGAGGGCGACGGCGAAGATGTACATGATGGAATGGTCGAGTGTCTCGCGGCTTGCCTTGGGATCCATCTTTTCTGGATCGCCGGCGCCGGTTCCGATGACGCTGTGGGTGTGATGGCTGGTGTGGATGAGGATGCGCTCGATCTCGCCGAGGTCGGGGATGCGTTGGCGCATGCGGAAGGCGAGGTCGATCAGCGCTTGCGCCTGGTATTCGGCGCTGTGCTCCTTGGTAAAGCTGTCCAGGATGGCGCGCTTGGGTTCGCCTGGTGCGGGCAGCGGCACCTGATAGCGCGCCTCGGGCCCGTCGAGCAGCCAGGCGATGACCGAGTCCTCGCCTTCGTAGATCGGACTTGGGCTGCCTTCGCCGCGCATCGCGCGGTCGATCGCTTCGATGGCGAGCTTGCCGGCATGGGCCGGGGCGAAAGCCTTCCACGAGCTGATCTCGCCCTTGCGTGACTGGCGGGTGGTGCAGCTTACGTGCAGCGCCTGCTGCACGGCCTGGTAGATGGTGGCGGGAGGCAGGCGGAGCAGCGTGCCGAGGCCGGCGGCCTGGGCCGGGCAGAGATGGGCGATGTGGTCGATTCTGTGCTTGTGGAGCGAGATCGCGCGCACGAGGTCGATCTGGATTTCGTAGCCGGTGGCGACGGCGCGGAGGAGATCGCGCCCGGAGCGCCCGGCGGCCTGGGCGAGGGCGAGTATCGGCGGGATGTTGTCGCCGGGATGGGAATAGTCGGCGGCGAGGAAGGTGTCGTGCATGTCGAGTTCGCGCACGGCGACACCGTTCGCCCAGGCTGCCCATTCCGGGCTGACCGTGCGTCCGGCGGGCAGGCCGAGAAGGCAAGCGCTGCGACGGCGCGGATGGCCGAGCGCCATTGCGCGGGCGGCCGTGGGCGGGTGGCGGTTGATGGCCGCGACAGCCACTGCGGCGTTGTCGATGATCCGGTTGATGATCATCTCTTCGACGGCGGGCTCGAGTGCGACGCGGTCGGCGGCGACGGAGGCGATCTTCCAGGCGAGCTGCTGCTCGCGCGGCAGGCCCTCCTTGGAAGGATGCACCCTCACCTCATGCAGGATCATACTGTTTTCTCCTCAGACTCCGGCGGAGATGGACCGAGCGTGGCGCCGGGCGGAATAGAGATGAACGCCGGCCTTCGTAAGATGAGGCCACGCGATCGGCAAGCACCCGGCAATCGTTGCAGATGTGTTGATGTCTGCTCCACCCGGGGAAGTGACGATCGGCACATTCTCGACGCCTGCCGCGATCATGCCGGAGGCGGTCGCTGCCGCTTCATCGCGGCCTCAGGGAGGAGAGACAAGCAGAGGGGCCTGCTGCGTACTTTATCTATATGCATGTGCGAGTGAGCCGGGCATTGTACGGTGGGAGAGTGTTCGATGTTCTTCGAGGGATTCACGCTGACGGAGATCGAGACGGCGGAGGGGCGAATCCGGCTCAGACATGGCGGGAAGGGTGCGCCGCTGTTGCTGTTGCATGGCAATCCACAATCGCATGCAGCCTGGCATCGGGTGGCGCCGCTTCTGGCAGGGCGCTTCGAGGTGATCTGCCCGGACCTTCGCGGTTATGGCGGCTCGTTCAAGCCGGCCGCGACAGCAGACCACGCGCCCTATGCGAAACGGGCGATGGCCTGCGATGCGGTAGCGGTGATGCGGCATTTCGGACACCGGCGATTCCTGGTGGCCGGGCACGACCGCGGGGCACGCGTGGGGCATCGGCTGGCGCTCGATCATCCGGGGTGCGTGGAGAAACTCGCGGTGCTCGACATCGTGCCGACGATCGAGAACTTCGCGCGCGTCGATGCCGGACGCGCGCTCGCCTATTATCATTGGTTCTGGTTCGCCCAGCCCCATCCGATCCCCGAGATGGTGATCAATGCCGCGCCGGAAATCTGGTTCCGCGCGCACACCGCGCGTGGCAAGCCTCCCGACGAGGTGTTCGCCCCCGAGGCCCTGGCCGATTATCTCGCGGCGGCGCGCAATCCGGAGATGATCCGGGGCATGTGCGAGGATTACCGCGCGGCAGCCGGCATCGATCTCGAGCACGACCGGGCGAGCCAGGCAGCGGGCCTGAAGATTGCGTGCCCGCTGCTCGTGATCTGGGGCGAGAAGGGGAAAATCGGGCGATTCGATGATCCGCTGGCGCTCTGGGGAAGCTACGCAAGCGGTCCGTTGGCCGGCGGGTCCGTCGATACGACGCATTATCTGGCGGAGGAAGATCCGGAGGCAGTGGCAGGATGGTTGCTTCGGTTTTTCGGTTGAGCGGGGGGACTGGTTGCCGCTTGCGATTGCGGATCCTATAACGCGAGCCCGCAAGGCGGCCACCGGAGAGGTGCCGGAGTGGTCGATCGGGACGGTCTCGAAAACCGTTGTACGCGTATGCGTACCGTGGGTTCGAATCCCACCCTCTCCGCCATGACTGACGGTCTTCTGCGGGTCTCCAGGCCACTATCCCATCTGTCGCCTAATTAGTCCCCGAATCGTGCGCCCGCTCCCGGCCTTTCCAGGCGTCGCGTCCGGTGCCGAGGGGGCTGTTAATTATCCCGGTCAGAAAGCAACACCGCAGCTGCTGGAGGCCCAACACGCCCACGCTGCGGCCTCACCCCGTCTGGGCTGAGCCTGGGATTAATCGCGCGCAGCCGGGGCAAGCCCATCCTGGTGCTTGCGTCAAAGGTTATGTAAGCGTCTACTCTTCTCGCGGAGGCAACGAGAAACATGCTTGGGCGCTTGCTGAGCCAGTTCAGACAATCACCATCACGACGCCAGCAATTCGGTGGCCTTGCGCAGGACGTGCCGCAGGCAAATGAACCGATAATTCTTGTCGGAGGTCGAGGAGCGGTTGCGTGCGCTTTTTGTCGAATTGCAATGGCGCTGTGCCTATGATGTGCACCCGCAAGCCGCGCGTATTGTTAAAGTGGGATCTGGTGAGGCGAAGCGCATCGAATTTGGCGATGGTGTCCAAGTCTGGACTAATCCGAACCTAGCGCATGCGTTTTGAAGCGGTTGGCGCCGATAACATCGGCACCGTATGAATCAGTCAAACCGCCTCGTCATAATCCGTGGATTGTCGTCGAGCTGTCGCACGCGCTTTCCTGTCGAAACCAATCGGCACGACAGGCACTCGAATGGCTGGCTGGACCTGCCCCGCTTTCGTGGATGGTTGAGTATTTGGGCGCGGGCGGACTGGTGCAACTTCATTCTCGCCCTCGCCACAGCCAGAGGCATTCTTTGGTTCGGCCCCCAGCGGAGCCATTCTTTCGTCCAGGCCCGCACGCTGATGCGGCTGCCGTGCGGCAGCGTCTGTCGAGGATCGCTGCACACGACCGACGGAGGCGGCACGAAGCGTTCTTGACGGGCACGAGCACGGCGGCCCGCTGCGGTGGGCTGGGATCGAAGGCTGGCCGTTGATACCGCTGTTTGTAATCGACCGGTGAGGCGTACGCGGCGCGTTATCATTTCCACCCGAGCACCCGATATCAACCGGACGGAAATTCTCATTCTGGTGCGGTTAATCTGCCACGAACCGTGCGAAATCATACGGACTAGTCACAAGTTCAATGGATGCTGCTTTTGATCGACGGCCGGTCACCAAACCGCTCACGATGGACTCGCGGACAGTTCGTCGTAGCGGCTTGGTGACGATGAATGTTGTCGAGGTGGTGAAATGCGTCAATTAGCCTGTGTCTGAGATCCGAACTCACTAGGTGTTCCGGAAAGAATCGTGCAGCGTGCGCACGTGCTACGCATCCGGCGTATTGGCACGCTGGTTGCGCGCATCGTTCGCTGCCAGTCAGCTGAGGGTGTGCCATCACAGGGCCGGATTAACCCAGCACTGAAGGCCACCATAGAATTTAATCAGGCCATACTCGGTTTCCTCTTCGCATTCGAAGTTAGGGCAACCGAAGCCATGACAAGCCACCATACGCCAGCCCCGCGAACGGAAGCTATCCTCGACGATGCCATGGATCTGGTGGCCGTGAGTTTCGATAAAAGCCCGGCGGACTTTTTTCGTCATGGTGGCGATGCCGGAGGGAATAGCGCGCGCCTCCGACATCTGGATGTCGAAGTCAATGTAATCGACGAATTCAAAGCGTTCAAGCAACGTATCGAGGGAATAGGCGGGAACTTTGCGGAGGCTGGCGTTTTCATGCGTATCAATACGACCTGAGCCGTCGGGGTTGACCACATATTGACCATACCACTCATCTGCGTGGCCGGTGACGAACGTCGCCTCGCCATCGAGGTCCTCGACTGCGCCAAAAACAAGATGATGCTGGTTTGGGTCAACGTTATTGTCCAAAAAATGCTTGTGTAGCCAATGGAAATGCATCGGCTCTGCTTCGATCCCCATGCAGGAAAAAACCAATTCCGGTCGCCGTCGTCGGATCGCGCACGCCGCGGACACGAGCCAACGTCCATAGCCGCAGCCCGCTTCGATCATCGTGAACGTATCGTGGGCTTCGAGTATGGCCGAAAGCATGTGCCGCCACTCAAAGATCTCTTCGTTAATTTGCGGGTACGGTGGCCACGCATCGCGCTCCCGGACGCGTTCCGCATCGGCCCATCCGGCATTGAATGAGACATCCGTCAATTGGCCGAGGAAGTTCACATCAAAGTACGCTGGGGCATGTCCGTGCCAAGGAGTGAACTCACGGCATATCGGATCGGCGGAGATATCTTGCATGAATCGGGGATCTCCCATCTGTGCGGACCAGAGCCATGGGAGAACTTCGGCCCGCGTGGCATCCGGCTCGTCTCACGTCGAGCCGTTATTACTCATCGTCGATGCGATCCGCCCACGCGTCACGCGCAGTGTGGCGGGTGGTTTCAATGTGGTTGATCACATACGGTTCTGGCACCCGATTGCGCAACATCCGCTGAAAGGTCTCGCGCGTGGCGCGTTTTACCAGCTTTTTGCGCTTGCACACGGTTGCACCTGCGCAAGCCAACGACCAACTAATCGCTGTCCCGGATATGACATATCGGGAACCATGTTCGTTCATTCGTGACTTCCTCACTTCGCGAAGATTTAATGGTGGCGGGAATGGACGGCAGCGGCAAGCTGTGCCGGAGACGCCTGGCGGTTGCGACGCAGTGTCGTCTCCGTCTCGCTTCCAAAGGTGACAAACTCCCATACTTCGCGAGGTAATCGCTGTCGCGCAGCCCAAACCAAATCCTGCGTCGTCGGGAATTCCGGCACTGCCCTTCCTCTTCTTCCAACCCGGTTCCTCATGCTCGCCAGTCATGTCGTAACTTTCTGAAAATGGCAGTGCAAGTCGGGGTCATTGCAGCCCATTTCGATCTTGTGCTGCATTGCCCGGGTCGATGCCTTCCGCTTTTCCCACGCCCGGCGCGTGTGTCGTCGATTGTCGATGCGACGCGAGGACCGGTCAGTTGCAATGATTGTGCATGGCTCCGATGGTTGCGATCCGAGACGCCGATGAACGCCAGCCGGTACACCAACGCGGCCGATGGGCGGGCGGACCATTGCTCCGGCATCGGATAGCGGCCGGACAACGGCCGCGCGCGGGAAGCCGGGTCCGGGGCCGCGCCGGTGCGGACGCTCGGAGCCGGTGATTGGAGCGGGGAGGAAGGGCGTGCTCCGGCGCGCACACAGAGAGAGGAAGATGCCACCATCCGACGGACAAGGAGTAAAATAATCTATTTGGCAAACTGCTGTTGCCAATGGAAGAAAAATTTTATCCGATCCCCTCAGTCGAGCAGAAAGCGGAAGCGGGCCATGCGCAAGGTCTTCGTGATTCACGAGAACAACGACTGGATGGTGCCGTTGCGGCGTGAGTTCACGGCATTGGCTACGCCGTTCGAGGAATGGTTTGTCGACCACGGTGTGCTCGACCTGGGCGAGGCTCCGCCGGAAGGGGTCTTCTACAACCGGATGAGCGCGTCCTCGCACACCCGCGGCCATGAATACGCACCCGAATACGCCGCCGCGGTGCTCGAGTGGCTGGAACGACACGGCCGCACCATCGTGAACGGTCGCCGGGCCCTGCAACTCGAAGTCAGCAAGGTCGCCCAGTACGAGGCGCTGGCGGCGCACGGAATTCCCACCCCGGCCACCGTCGCGGTGATCGGGCGGGAGCACATGCGCGAGGCGGCGCGCCGCGTCGGCTATCCGCTGATCCTCAAGCACAATCGCGCCGGCAAGGGTCTCGGCGTGCGGCTGGTGCCTGACGAGGCCGCGTTCGGCGAGGCGCTCGCAACCCTGGAAGGCCCACCGCCGCGCGACGGCATCTGGCTGGTGCAGCGCTACGTGCGCGCGCCGGACCATTGCATCACCCGCACCGAGTTCGTCGGCGGCCGGTTTCTCTACGCGGTCCGCGTGGACACCTCCGAGGGCTTTGAGCTGTGCCCGTCCGATCAATGCCGGGCCGGCGAAAGCGCCCTCTCCGGGGATCGCGTGGCAGGCGAGAAATTCCGGGTTTTAGAGGACTTTCGCTCGCCGCTTGTCCCGCGCCTCGAGCGATTCCTGGCCGCGAACGACATCGGCATCGGCGCGGTCGAGTTCGTCGTCGACGAGACGGGTGCGCCCTTCGTTTATGATGTCAATACCAACACCAACTACAACGCCGAGGCGGAGCGGCGCGCCGGCGTTTCGGGGATGGGTGCGATCGCGCGCCACCTCACCCGGCTGCTGCAGGCGAAGCAGGCGGCAATCGCGGCCGACTGACCTCGGCTTGCGGGGGCGCGAAACGCTCGAGGCCGGCGGGTCGGGGCAAGTTCGGCCGAACGGGCCGGTACGGCAAATCACACCGGGCTCTGCTGATCGGTGCATCGCACTGCTGGTCAAGGAACGGGTGGGGCGGTGGGTTTACATCCCGTCAGGGCGGCCACAGTTCACGTTGATGTTCTTGATGGCGACCAAATCGATTCGCATAGCGCGGGCGTATCACGGCGTCGAAATGCTTCGGGAGGTCGAGGCCGTGAGCCCGTCACAGGCGACCACCGTCATACCCACTCCAACACCAAAACGTACGGTGACGGCGCTCGGCGGCATGACCCTCGGCGGCGAGTTCCCTTGGCGACACCCGATTGGCTGACCACAAGGCAAATCAAATGGCGACATTCCCTGCTGTTCCGATTCAATTCCCTGGTGGCGAATTTTGCTCCCTGATAGGCTGAAAAAAATCCCTGTTCGGTCGCGTCGGGAATTTCGATGCTAGACTCGTGTCGGACTGACTGTGCAGCCCGACACGGGTCTCGCGGTTTATTCGAGCCCACGATTCACGCCCTCCGACGATTCCGCCTCGGGCGATCGTGGGCCAGCAGAGCCGAAAACCGCCTCAGTTGATCTCCTTCCGCGGTACAGGCGCTTCCCGGTCCAGCTCGAGGACAGCATAGAAGACCGCGCCCCATGTCGCCGCCGAAGGAAAGTCACGCTCGCTCAACAGCTTCATCTGCTGGCGCCGGGCAACGTCCGCGGCGAAAACACCGAAGCAGCGCAGCAAGGTCCGCGCTACGCGCCAGTGATCGCTGGACACAAGGCAGGAAAAGAAGATTGCCGCGTCTGCAGTCCATGCTCCTGTAGCATGCTGCATCTTCCGATTGCCTCCAAGAATTGCCGCATAGCACAGGGCAGCAATCAGAGTCCTGTTCGGAGCGCTTCAGATTCTTCACAAGAAGATGAGCCGCGCGCTCCACCGCGGCACCCGTACTCTCGCTCGACGCTCGCGGGCCTCCGGGTGCGGCCTGACCCCGCTCGGCAAGGCCGTAAGCGATCCGGCCGCGTTGATGCGTCGCGCTGCCAATGGCGTGCTGCAGACATGGTCAATCGGCAGCCGCGTCAACAGCGTCAGCAACGATGGGCCTGAGCTACTTCCTGCGGATCAATCCTGGTGTTTCAACGGCCTCGGCTGGCGCAGGATCAATTCGGGCCGCCCGCGATATCTGCTGATCGACGCGGTTACGCAGACCTTTTGCCCACGCAAGTCACCAAGGGAAGCATCGGAAAGTGTGGGGTGGCAGGGACAGGCGACCGCCAGAGTGGCCCCACGCTTTCCGATGCTTCCCAGGTTTATGGACCAGGTGCGCCGGACGACCCGGTGGCCGGCGCCGCTGGCGTCGCCGGGGACGGCTTCAGTACGACCTTCAAGTACCTGGCGATCAGGTCGACGTCCTTGTCATTCAGGAGGCCCGGATAGAGGCGCGGCATCGGCGGCGGTACATAGGCGAGAAACGCCTTCAGCGCCGCGGGGTTGCCGGCGAGCTGCGTCTGGCGCTCGAGGCTCGGGTATACGCGGCCCCGGGCGTCCTCTCCGTGGCAGTCCGCGCACACGAAGCCGTACACAAAGGCGGCTTTCTCCGCCGGCGTGCGCCCGAGCAGCGGCAACGGCGCGGTCCGCACGATCCTCGGCATGGCGCTGCCGTGCAGGCCGAAGATACTGACGCGGAGAGCGCCGGCCACACCGTCGGTGTTCAGCGCCACGCCGCCGACCGCGGCGGCGACATACTGGGTGCCGTCCACCGCGTAGCTGATCAGCCCGTTGTTGAGTGCACCGCCGGTATCGATGCGGTCGAGCACCGCGCCTGTTCTGGCATCGAAGGCGAGCAGGTTGCCACGCACATCACCGCCAAAGAGAAGGCCGCTCCTGGTCGGCACCAGCCCGGCGATGACCGGGGCTTCGGCGCGATACTGCCACTCGATATCGCCGTTGGCGCCGTTGATCGCGGTGATCTGGCCGCGCGGCGGCGCGCTGAAATTCCAGACGGCCGCACCCTCGTCCCCTTGTTTAGCAAAGTACCAGCACCAATCGACCATTCCGGTGTAGATCATGCCGGTCCCGGGGTCGTAGGCAGCGCCGTTCCACTCCGCGCCGCCGAGCGTGCCGGGGCAGACCAGGGCGGGCTTTTTCTCATCGTAAGGCCCGTCATTCTGCCGGGTCGTTCCGGGAGTTGCGAAGATGAGATCGTGGGTCGTGCGGTCGATGCCGTAGACAAGACCGTCCTTTCCGGCGATGGCGACCATTCTGCTGCCGTCGCTCGCCGTGTACAGGGTCGGCGTCGTGCCGAGGTCCCAGTCATGCTGGTCGTTCGGCACCGCCTGATAGTACCAGTCCATCCTGCCGTCGCTGACGTTCAGAGAAACGACAGAATTCGTGTAGAGGTTGGCGCCCAGGCGCCGCCCGGGCAGGTAATCGGGGTATGGATTGGCAACCGGAGCGAACACCTCGCCGGTCGTCGGGTCGAGCGAGGAACTGGCCCAGAATCCGCCGCCCGCGGGCGGTATCGTGGATGCGCTCCTCCAGGTATCCGCACCGGGCTCGTTGCCGAGTGGAATGCTGTACCACCGCCACAATTCCTTGCCGGCGTTCGCGTCGAAAGCCATGAACCGACCGCGGATTCCCCGATCGCTGACGCCGATCCCGATGAACACCTTGCCGTCCCAGATGATGGGAGCAGAAATGAAGGATTCGCCCTCGCCGATGGCGTTCGGCACGTCCCAGACGGGCTTGCCGGTGGCTGCGTCAAGCGCGATCAAATCGCCGTTCGCTGCCCCGAAATAAATCTTCCCGTCCCAGTAACCGGAGCCGCGGTTGCTGGGGTGGTTCGGCGCGCTGTTGAAGGATGTCACGTAGCGCCAGCGAAGCGCGCAGGCAGTGGCATCGATGGCGTAGACGGCGCGGAACGTGTTGACGTAGAGCGTGCGCCCGACCATCAGGAGGCCGCTGGTGAAGACGGCGGTACCCGGCTCGTCGAGCCGGATTTCACACTCCTCCTTCATGGAACCGACGTTCGCCGGCGTGATCTGGTCCAGATTCACATAGCGCTGGGCAGAATAGTCCTTGTTCATCGTAAACCAATCGCCGGGTTCCTGGGCACTCGCGGCAATCGGACAGGCGAGCGAGGCGACCGCCAGAAGCAACGCAGGAAGAGAGCGGCTGACGCGCGAAGCCATGGTTTCCTCCTCGGTTGCGTGACGCGGCTATTGCGGACAAGGGGCCCCGGCGGCGACCCATTCCTTGACCAGGAGACTGAACGCGTGGCGCGGAATCGGTGGCACCGTGCGCTGGACACCCTGGATGTTCCGGCCGGGCGACCATGCCCAGGCGATGAACTGCCGGTCGAAGGCAATATGCTCGTAGATCTGCTCCGGCGTGCGGTGTCCGTTGTCTGCCGGATTGAGGAGGCGATGGCAAAGCCCAGTGTCTGACAGACCCTCCCAGCCCATGCTGAGCGGCGCCATATGCCAATCCGGCCGGCCGGGAATGCCGGTCGCATTGTTGTTGGCCTCCCCGTGGCAGGAGGTGCATCGAGCCCACGGCAAGCCCCTGTCATCGGGTCCGCGGGTGACAAAAAAGAGGTGGGCGTGGCGATCATCGCCCTGGCGCGGGAAGTCCGTGACCGTGTGGCAGTTCAGGCAGCGCGGACTGCGCAGCACGGTCGCGATGCGGGCGAACATGGCGCTTGCGCCCTGGGGCGCCGCGTTCTGTTGCGCGCGCGCGGACCAGGCGAGAAGCGCGCCACCGGCAACAATCGCCAGCAGGGCGCCGACGGCTGCACAGTGGCGTGGCCCCATCCAGCCCTCCCCGAATCCGGAGCTTGTTACCGGTGACACGCTAAGGGCACCGTCAGGAAAAAAAAGTTGCAGCAACGGGCAGAGAGTTGCACGACGAGGCACGACGGCTGCCTCCGCAGTCCTGGCTCAACTTTGAAATGCGATTGCCCTGGACGGCCAAGCGCCCACTCGCCTCGGGAGCGGCGCGGCAAGACCGCATCGAGGCGGACCTGCTCGCTATCCGGGGCAACCCGGCGCTCGTTCGCTCCTTCTTCAAAGCACCATCTGTGGCCTATATAACTGGCTGATCAGTCATGTTCAGGCTCCGACGCCTGGTAGCGGTTGATGCGCCGTAGCGGCCGGCACACTGCTCTTCGACCATCGGTTGCCATGGTGGAGAGAATCCTATCAATGACCGACTGGTCGGTCAGTCGTTCATTGTTCCAGGCATGAACGTTGAGCACCGGCCGGCTCGGCCATTGCCGTCAGGAAGGAAGCGAGGCCCGAGGAGCGCAGCGGCAACCACACCTTGCCTAATTGCCGGCAGACACGCTTGACCGTGAGCGCAGCATCGTGGCTCACACAATCCACCGGAAACGCGACACGATCAGCCTGGCTGATCAATCCAGGCAACAGGGAAGGCTGATCATGCAGCCCGCCGTCATGGCGCAACAATTCCCCTCCGGCGGCCACCATCAACTCTCGTATCTGCTCGATGCAGCCTGGCCTGCCGCCGACGTAAAGGATGCGTTCCGCCGGAAGATCCGGTGCCGTGATCGCCGGATCGTGTGTCTTCTCCTGATGCTCCAGCAATGCAATCTCGCGATCCAGCGCCGCGCAGCGTGCCTCGGCGTTCCTGGCCCTCTGTTCCCACCGCCGGCTCGCCTCTGCGGCATCGGCCGCACGTCGTTCCAGGTGCCGGTGCCGGCCGAGTTCCTGTGACAGGCGCTCGTGCAAACCAGATACCAGGTGGCGAAGCGCGGAAAGCGTTTCGCCCTCGTCCGACGCGGCAGCAGCCTTTACCTGACTGGCCGCGAGTTCGGTAAGGTGCCTGATCATGGCATCTCGTGAAATCACCAATTCCTGCAAGCGCGCCTGCTGGCGTTCGACTTTCGAGCGGAGGGCGGCGTTCTCCTCCTCCAACGCCGTCAGGCGGCGGATGTCCGCGCGATTCGCTGCGCCGACCAGGTGCGAGAGCATGTGAACATCGCCGAACGCCTGCCGCGAGCCCTCGAACCCGACATGCGGATGAGTCAGGACAGCCCAATATGCGCCGGGAATATCGCCGGCCCGTCGCGCTTCGTTCCATTTCTCCATTACGGCGAGTTCGGTCTCGAGCCGTGAGAACTGCCGGATTGCCGCTTGGTGCCGCTGATCCAGCGCCTTGCTGAGCACCTTGCTGGCAGCCGTCTGCGCACCGCACAACCCGACGGCTCTGGCATGCAGGTCGTGATCGCTGATGTGCGACACATCGGCTTGCAGCACGCGCGCCATGGCCTGTCGCAGCTCGCCCGTCGTCATGCAGGTACCGATGACAGAGCAGTGCATGGTATCGGGGAGCTGCCACAGCTTCAGCCGCTGACGCGACGCGGGTTGGGCAGCGCTTCCCGAGTTCGGCATGACGCGCCCGTCAAGGGCGGCCAGCCCGGCCGCTTTGGAGAGGTGGAAGGGCTGGCCGTCGAGCATCAGAGGAGGGCCGCTACCGCCTTGGTTTCGGTGTAGAGCTCGATCGCCTCATAGCCCATCTCGCGCCCCCAGCCGGACTGCTTGTAGCCGCCGAACGGCAGCGCGACGTCGTTGAAGTTGTGGACATTGATCCAGACCGAGCCCGCCTTCAGCTTGCGCGCCAGCTTGTGGGCGATGCCGAGATCGCGGGTCCAGATCGAGGCCGCGAGACCATACTCGGTGTTGTTGCCTTCCCTGGCGATACGGTCGAGATCGTTGTCGTTGTAGCGGATCGCACAGACGACCGGCCCGAAGATCTCCTCGCGCACGATTTTCATCTCCGGCGTCGTCCTGGTGATGATCGTCGGCTCGACGAAATAGCCGCTGTTGCCGTGGCGCTTGCCGCCGGTCACCACCTCGGCGCCCTGCTGGCGGCCGGATTCGAGATAGCCGGTTACGCGCCGGAGTTGCTCGTCCGACACCAGCGGCCCGATCCGCGTCTCCGGGTCGAGGCCCGGGCCGATCTTGAGCCTGGCCGCCTCGCCGGCAAGGCCCGTCATCACCTTGTCGAACACGCGCTCGTGGACGAACAGGCGGGAACCCGCGGTGCAGCACTGGCCCATATTGAAGAAGATGCCGGACGCCGTGCCCGGGATCGCGACGCTCAGGTCGGCATCCGGGAACACGATCGCCGGCGATTTGCCGCCCAGCTCGAGCGACACCTTCTTCAGGTTGCCGGCGGCTGCCTGCACGATCAGCTTGCCCACTTCCGTCGAGCCGGTGAACGCGACCTTGTCCACGTCCGGATGCGCCGCCAGCGCCGCGCCCGCCGTGCCGTCACCGGTGATGATGTTGACGACGCCGGGCGGGAAGCCCGCTTCGACGATCAGCTCGCCGAGCCGGATCGCGGTGAGCGGCGTCTGTTCCGCCGGTTTCAGCACGATCGTGCAGCCCGCGGCCAGCGCCGGTGCGATCTTCCACACTGCCATCAGCAGCGGGAAATTCCACGGAATGATCTGGCCGACGACGCCGACCGGTTCGCGGATCGAATAGGCGTGCCACTCGCCGGGGGCGGAGATCGGGATCTGCTGGCCGCAGATCTTGGTGGACCAGCCGCCCATGTAGCGCAGCAGTTCGCAGCCGAACGGCAGATCGACAGTGCGTGCGTCGCGAACCGGCTTGCCGTTGTCGAGCGATTCCAGTTCGGCGAGTTCGTCGGCATGCGCCTCCAGAATATCGCCGAGTCTCCATACCATCTTGCCGCGCTCGACGGGCTTCATCTTGGCCCAGGGGCCGCCCTCGAATGCGCGGCGAGCGGCCCCGACGGCACGATTCACGTCTTCAGCGCCGCCTTCCGCGACCTCAGCAATCTGCTGGCCGTTCGACGGATCGAATACCGCGAAGGTCCTGCCGGACCTGGCATCGACCCAGTGTCCGTCGATCAGCAACTTGTGGCGGCGGGCGATGAACGCCTTCGCGCCGCTGCTCAGCCGCCCTTCGGATGCGGATACATCCATGGCTTTCCCGCTCCTCGTTATAGCCGGTAGGATATAACGCCGGAAGCCGCCCAAGTCCAGCCGGGCGGCAGGCGCGCCTGGCAGGCGGTGCGCGATCGCTGAGGCTCGCCGTGCCGGATGGGGAACAGCGAGGGGCCGGGCCGGGCGCCGTCGCCGCGATCTCGCATCCGATCGAAGGGAGATAACGATGTCGATAGAGCCCCCCACCTACGCGAACTGCATCGGTGGCGCCTGGGAGCGTGAGCCGGAGACGATGCCGGCACGGAACCCGGCGACCCGCGAGACGCTGGGCCTGTTGCCGAAGAGCAGCCGCGAGACGCTGGGCCTGTTGCCGAAGAGCAGCCGCGAGACCGCCGGGCGCGCAGTCGCCGCCGCGAAGGCCGCGGCGGCGGGCTGGGCGGCGAGGCCGGTCTGGGAGCGCGCCGCGATGTGCGTTGCGATCGCGTCTGCGATCGACGAGCGCCGCGCCAGGATCGCCCGCACGCTGAGCGATGAGCAGGGCAAGCCGCTCGCGGAAGCGACCGGCGAGGTGGCGAAGGCGGCAGACGGCTTCCGTCTTGCCGCCGAACTGGTGCGGCAGATGCGCGGGGAGACGATCCCGACCGAGGACGCCGGCAAGTTCGTGATGACGATCCGGCAGCCACGCGGCGTCTATGCCATGATCACGCCGTGGAATTTTCCGGTCAACATTCCGGTCGAGTATCTCGCGCCCGGGCTTGCGACCAGCAACGCCATCGTCTGGGTGCCGGCGCCGACGACCTCCGTCGTTGCCGTTTCGCTCATGCAGACGATCGAGGCGGCCGGCCTGCCGGCAGGCGTGCTGAACCTCGTGATCGGCGAGGGTGCGACAGTCGGCGACGAGATCGTCTTGCATCCGGACACGCACGGCATCGGCTTCACCGGCAGCGCCGCGACCGGCCGGCGCATCGCCGAGCGTGGCGCCGGCAAGCCGATGCTGCTGGAACTCGGCGGCAACGGCCGGGTGATCGTCTATGACGATGCCGACATCAGCCGTACGGCCGCAGCGGCAGCGCGCGGAGCGTTCTTCAATGCGGGCCAGGTCTGCGCCGCGACCGGCCGCGTGCTGGTGCACCAGCGCGTTGCCGAACCCTTTGTCGACAAGGTGGTCGAACATGCCCGCGCCGTCGTTCTCGGCGACCCGCTGCACCAGGGCACCACGATGGGGCCGCTCAACAACCCGAAAGTGGCGGCGAAGATCGCCGAGCATGTCGAGGATGCGGTGGCGCGCGGCGCGAGGCTGCATGTCGGCGGCAGGAAACGGCCGGATCTCGGCAGCGACCTCTATTTCGAGCCGACGGTGCTGAGCGGCGTCACGCGCGAGATGAAGATCAATCGGGAGGAGACGTTCGGCCCGGTGGTTCCCGTGCTTTCGTTCCGCAACGACGCCGAGGCGCTGGATCTGGCGCTCGACAGTGAGTACGGGCTCAGCGTGGGCGTGTTCTCCCGGGACACCAACCGGGCCTTGCGCGTCGCGGAGGCGATTCCCGCCGGCATCGTCAACATCAACGGCCCCAGCACCTACTGGGAGCTGCACCTGCCGTTTGGCGGCGGAAGCGGCACACGGAGCGGCGTCGGCCGGCTCGGCGGCAAGCTGACGCTGGAGGCGATGACCGAACTCAAGATGATCTCACTGCATCGCGGCTGACGGCTCACCCGAGCGGTGGGCGGAAGCGGCGCATGACTTCAATGAGGCGGTCGTGCGGCAGGGCGTACACGGTGCGACCTTGGCGGCCGGTCATCGTCTCGGCGGCGGTGAGGGCATTCAGGATCGCCTCCTCGGTTGCCTCGGCCGCGGCCTGAAAGAGATTTGTCATCCGCTCGGGAGCCAGCATCCCGACCTCGGTTGCGGGTTCGCCGATGCGGATGTGGTTGGCGGTCGAGAAGGCAAGGAAGATGTCGCCGCTGCCGTTGGCGCCGAGACCGCCGGCCCAGGCAAGGCCGGTCGTGGCGCGGCGCGCGAGCCTCTTGCACTGGATCGGCAACAGCGGTGCATCGGTTGCCAGCACGACGATGATGGAGCCGGCATCGCTTTGGGGCCGAGGAAGCGGAACGAGATCCGGGCCGATCTCCCGCCCGACAGGAACGCCGTCCACGCGCAGCATCTCCCGCGCCCCGTAGTTGGCCTGCACGAGGGCGCCGACGACGAAGCTTTCGCCTTTGTCTTCGACGAGGCGGGAAGCGGTACCGGTGCCGCCCTTGAACTGATGGCAGATCATGCCGGTGCCGCCACCGACATTGCCCTCGGCGAGCGGACCCGAACGCGCTTCGTCCAGCGCGGCGAATGCGTGGGCGGTGGTGATCGGGAAGGTTTCGCTTTCGCTCAGCCAGCCGTCATAGGTTTCCGCGACGACCGGCAGATGGAAGCGCTGCGGTGCACCGGCGCGGACGGCGAGGGCGGCGATGGCATCGCGCACGATCCCGACCGAGAAGGTATTGGTGATCGCGACGGGAGCGCCGATCAGCCCCTGCTCCTCGATCCATGGGAGGCCGGTCATCTCGCCGTTGCCGTTGAAGGAATGGAATCCGGCGAATACCGCGTCGGTCCAGATTGCGGGTCCGCGCGGCCAGATCGCCGTGATGCCGGTGCGCAGAGAGAGGGGTTCGTCGGTCGCGATGGTTGCGTAGCCGACGGCAACGCCGGCGACATCGGTGATGGCGTTCCACTGCCCGGTGGGAAGAGAACCCGTGGAAAGGCCGAGATCACGCAATCGCGCATGCGCCATGGCAGCGATCCTCCGATGGACGGTGAATGGTGGTGTTGCGGTGCATCAGGTGCCCGCTCCGAACAGAAGGAAATTCCTTGAACATTCACGCCTGGACCCTTGTCGGTCTGACCGGGCCGTCCGACAAGGGTCGAGGACATTGTCTGAGCCCGCGATTCACGCCCTCCGACGGGTCCGCCTCGGGCGGTCGCGGGCTGGAGCGGACCAGGGCGGTTTACGCGGAATCCGACGCGATCCAGCATGGCTCGCCGGCCGACCGGCCAGGCCGAGTTGGAAGCGGCAACCTGTCGTGCTGCCCGTTGAGAGGAGAGAAAGCCTATGACACGCAAGAGAATGCTCTGTCTCGGAGCGGCCAGTGCGATGATTGCGGGCCTGATCGGCTATGCGGGACCGCTTCCCGCGCAGCCGGCGGGCGGGGCGGCGGCGCCGGCCAGCATCGGGCCGGGTGCGGCCGTGACGACGGCGACGCCGATCAAGCACCTGGTGGTGATCTACAATGAGAACGTCTCGTTCGACCATTATTTTGCGACCTATCCGACGGCCACCAATCCGCCGGGCGAGCCGGCCTTCACGGCGGCGCCCGACACGCCGTGGGTCAGCAACCTCGTGACTGCGCACCTGATGACCAACAATCCGAATTTCACCAATCCGGCGAACGGCGCAGGTGCGGCCAATCCGTTCCGGCTGGATCGCAGCGAGGCGGCAACCGCCGACCAGGACCACTCCTACACGCCCGAGCAGCTTGCCTATGACCATGGCAAGGCCGATCTCTTTCCGAAATATACCGGGCACGGCGATCCGGGCGGCAAGGGCGTGCTTGGCACGACAGGCCTGGTGATGGGTTATTACGACGGCAACACGGTGACCGCGCTCTGGAATTACGCACAGCATTTCGCGATGAGCGACAATGCGCACGGGAATACCTACGGCCCGTCGACACCGGGCGCGCTGGAAGTGGTGTCCGGCCAGACCAACGGCCAGCGGTTCGTCGGCAAGACCAAGACCGAGAAGGCGAAGGCGGGCGTTGCCTACACGGAAAACGGGATCGGCGGACTGACGATGCTCGGGGATCTCGATCCCGGTCACGATCCCTGCTCCACGCGAGCGAACCTGGTGATGATGGGTGGCGACAATATCGGCGATCTCCTGAATGAAGCAGACATCACCTGGGGCGGCTTCATGGGTGGCTTCAACCTCGAGACGAAGAACGCCAACGGCACCACCGGATGCGACCGCTCGACCTATTCCACGGTGGTGAAGAAGGCGATCAAGGACTATATTCCGCATCACAACTGGTTCCAGTATTATGCTTCGACCGCCAACCCGACGCATGCGAGGCCCCGTTCGCCGGCGGATGTCGGGTACAGCTTCGCGCCTGACGGGACGCGCGATCCGGCGAATCACGAATACGGGCTCAACGATTTTTACGATGCGGTGAAGGCGGGCAATTTTCCTGCCGTGTCGTTCATCAAGCTGCCTGGCTATCAGGATGCGCATCCCGGCTACTCCGACCCACTCGATGAACAGAGAGGGATCGTGAACCTCGTCAACTTCATCATGCAGCAGCCGGGCTGGAAGGATACCGCCATCATCATCACGTACGATGATTCGGATGGCTGGTACGACCATGGCTTCACCGCGCCGACCAATCCTTCCTACGACAAGGTGGCGGACCAGCTCGATGGACCTGGCAAGTGCGGCTTCGGCACGCCGCTACCGGGCATCAGCGGGCAGCCGGTGAACGGGCGCTGCGGGCTTGGGCCGAGGCTTCCGTTCCTGGTGATCTCGCCCTGGGCCAAGCCCAACTACGTGAGTCACTCCGAGATCGACCAGGCTTCGGTGGTGCGCTTCATCGAGGACAACTGGCTTGACGGCAAGCGATTGGGCGAGGGCTCGTTCGACGCCACGGCAGGATCGATCATGGACATGTTCGACTTCACGTCGAGCGGGGGGAAGACGCCGGCGGTCATGCTCGATCCGGTGACGGGCGAGGCATCCTCCGGGCAGTAAACGGCGGCCTCCGCGCCCGGCATCACTTGCGGGCGCGGAGTGCGGCGGTGGCCTCCCGATCCGGTGCTCCGTCCGGGCTGAGCACGACTTTGTAGAGATCACGGGCGGCTTCGCGTGAGACGAGGCCGTCGCGCACGTCGCGGGCGACGGCGGCGGGGTCGCGCGCAGCAGGATCGCCCATGCCGCCGCCGCCCGGCAGCTCGAGGATCAGACGATCGCCGTCGGGAATGATCTGGAAGCCCTTGGTGCGCAGGACCTGGCCCGACTTCAGCGCCACGCGGCCGGCGGCGCCTGGCTTGCCGCCGGCGCGGCCTTTTGGCGGGTTCTGGACGCGATCGAAGATGGCGTTGCAGGCAAATTCGAGATCGCCCTTGGCACCGATCTCCATGATCTGGCCGCATCCGCCGCGGGTCAGGCCGGCGCCGGCAGAGTCGGGCCTGAGTTCCTTCTGCCAGAACACGATCGGGGCGACATTCTCGGTTGCTTCGACGGGCATGGTGCGGACGCCGGAGGGAAAGGCGGTTGCGTCGAGCCCGTCGCGGCCGGGGCGGGCGCCGGTGCCGCCCGAATTGAAGGTGATGATTTCGAAATCCGGCAGTGCCAGGCGATTGCCGCGCGGCGGACCGGAGACCGAGGAACCACCGCGCAGCGGCGGATTCCAGAGGCAAGAGGCGCCTTCGGCCGTCACGCGGTCGGGAACCGCCTGGTAGAGGCAGCCCATCATGAGATCCGGCAGGAGATGCCCGATGACATGGCGCACGGAAACCGGTGCGGGGTGCCTGGCATCGAGGATGCAGTTTTCGGGAATTTTGATGCGGAACGGGGCGAGGCTTGCCCAGTTGTTGGGGATCTCCGGAGCGACCACGACCTTGATGCCGAAGCAGGAGTAGGCGCGCGTATAGGCTGCGGGCACGTTGATGCCGCGGATCGAGCAGGGCGATGTGCCGTCATAATCGACGGTGATCTCATCGTCGCCGATCGTCATCGCCGCTCTGAGGGTGATCTCCTCGTCATAGCCGTCGGAGCGGATCTCCGCGGCAAAGCGGCCGGGAGGCAGGCGTGCGATCTCGGAGCGGGTGGCGCGGAGCGAGTTCTCGAAAATGAAGCGGGCGAGCGGGGCCAGATCGTCGAGATGGAATTCGTCCATCATCTCGACCAGGCGGCGGATGCCGGCATCGTTGCAGGCGCAGAGGGAATAGATGTCGCCCTCGAGTTCGACCGGAAGCCTGGTGCCGGCGCGAATGAAGTCGAAGAAGGTCTCGTTCGGGCGGCCCTGGGCGAAGCAGCGGATGATGGGAATATAGAGACCTTCTTCGAAGACGGAGCGGCCTTCGGGACCCATGCCGAGCCCACCGACATCGATCACGTGGGCGGTGTTGGCGAACAGCCCGACCATCCGTTCGCGATGAAAGGCCGGCGTCACGACGGTGAGATCATGCAGGTGGCCGGTGCCGAGCCAGGGATCGTTGGTGATGAAATGATCGCCCTTCTGCATCGTGGCGGCTGGATATTTCCGGAGGAAATGGCCGACACTCTCCATCATCGAGTTGACGTGGCCGGGCGTGCCGGTGACGGCCTGGGCCATCATCCGCCCTTCGAGATCGAAGATCCCGGCCGAGAGGTCGCCTGCCTCGCGCACGGTGGTGGAGAAGGCGGTGCGGATCATCGTCTGCGCCTGCTCCTCGACGACGGCGATAAGGCGATTCCACATCACCTGGCGGTGGATCCCGGCGAGTTCGGCCGATTGTTGCGACATCAGAAGCCGTCCTTGTCGAGCAGAAGATAGCCGGACTTGTCGAGCACGGCACTCCAGCCGGAGGAGACGAGGGTCGAGGTCTCGTCTTCGGCGATGATGGCCGGGCCGGTGATGCGCCGGCCGGGAAGGAGTGTGGTGCGAAAGAAAACGGCCCAGTCGGCCACTTCGCCGGTGGCACTGTCGCGCACGCGCTGGGTGCGTGCGCCTCCGGGCTGGGATTCGACCGCAGCGGTGGGACATTGTTCCGATACCGCCCCGGATCGGGGAACGGTCGCGACCAGCACGGAGAAGCTCAGCACCTCGATGTCGGAGCCGGGCACGGGGCGATCGTAGAAGCGGGTATAAGCGGCTTCGTAGGCGGCCCGGATGGTGCCGATGTCGTTCTCATCGAGGCGGCGGGCGGGCAGCGGCACGCGGATTTCGTGGCCTTGCCCGACATAGCGCATAAAGGCGATCCGGTTTTCGACGGTGGGCGTGGCGGGGCTGGCGGCGGCGACGAGCGAGCGGGCCTCGGCCGCCATGGCGCCGAGCAGGTCACTGACGGCGGCGACATCGAAGGCGCCGATGCGCTGATAGAGGCTCTGGACGAGTTCGTAGGCGACCGGCGCTTCGAGGAATCCGATCGCGCTGCCGACGCCGGCGCCGCTTGGCACCAGCACGCGACGGATGCCGAGCTTCTCGGCGAGCCGGCAGGCATGCACCGGGCCGCCGCCGCCGAAGGCGATCAGGGTACGGCCGGTGTAGGTCTTGCCGGATTCGGCGGCGTGTACGCGGGCGGCATTCGCCATCGTCTCGTCCACCATTTCGACGATGCCGAGCGCGGCCATTTCGGGTGAGAGTCCGAGGGGGCGGGCGATTGCGCGCTCGAGCGCGGCAACGGCGGCGGGGCGATCGAGCGGCAGCTTGCCGGCGGCGAAGTGGGCCGGGTCGTAGCGGCCGAGGAGAAGATTCGCATCGGTAACGGCCGGGGCGAGGCCGCCACGGGCGTAGCAGGCCGGGCCGGGATCGGCGCCGGCGCTTTCCGGCCCGACGGCGATGCGGCCCATGGCATCGACGCGCGCGAGGCTGCCGCCGCCGGCGCCGATTTCGACCATTTCGATGACCGGAATGGAGAGCGGCATGCCGGAGCCTTTGCGGAAACGGCCGACGCGCGCCACCTCGAAGCTTTTGGCGGTCTGGGGCTGGAAATCGTCGATCAGGCAGATTTTTGCAGTCGTGCCGCCCATGTCGAAGGAGAGCACGCGCGGAAGTGCGGAGGCGCGCGCGATGTGGGCGGCAAAGATGGCGCCGCCGGCGGGTCCGGACTCGACGAGGCGGATCGGGAAGCGGCAGGCGGTGTCGATGGTGGTGAGGCCGCCGCCGGAGAGCATCAGGAAGAGCGGCGCCGTGAGGCCGAGTGCGCGAAGTTCGGATTCGAGGCGGCGGAGGTAGCGCGCCATCAAAGGCTGCACGTAGGCGTTGGCGACGGTGGTCGAGAACCGCTCCCACTCCCGCATTTCGGGCGAGACCTCGGAGGAGAGCGAGATCGGGAGGTCGGGGCGCTCAGCGGCGATGATGTCGCGCACGCGCGCCTCATGCGCGGGGTTGAGGAAGGAGTGCAGGAAGCCGATGGCGAGACTTTCCACCTGCTCGCGCGCGAGGGCGGGCAGAAGGGCATGCACGGCGGCTTCATCGAGCGGGGCCAGCACGGCGCCGGTATTGTCGATCCGCTCGGGGATGGCGAGCCGGAGGTGGCGCGGCACCAGCGGCTCGGGCAGGACGAGATTGAGATCGTACTGATCGTAACGGCTTTCATTGCGCATCGCGAGGACGTCGCGGAAGCCAGCGGTGGTCAGAAGCGCGGTGCGCGCACCTTTGCGCTCGATGATCGCATTGGTGGCAAGCGTGGTGCCATGGATCACGAGCCCGATGGCGGAGGCTGGGAGAGACGCCTCGGAGAGAATGGCGCTGACGGCGGTGAGCACGCCTTGCTCGGGAGCGGCCGGTGTCGTCAGGACCTTGAGAGTGGTGCGACGTCCCTGATGTTCGAGGGCGAGATCGGTAAAGGTGCCGCCGATATCGACGGCGAGGCGAGCCCTAGTCATGCGTGCATCCGTTGCCTGGCGCGTGAGTGAAGCCGCGGCATCGGAGGCTGGCAAGGCCGGCGGACGTGCGCGCCGGCGGGCGCCGGACGGTAACGGTGAGGCGGTTACTGGGAGGCGGATGCGGGGGGTGGGGGCAGGGTCGCGTAGAGGGTGCCGGGGATGACCGCTTCCACCGGAACGGTTGCCACCTGTTTCGGCCCGAACGGCCCGGGAACCTGATGCACGACCGGCGGCAGGCTCTTGAGGTAGGCGGCGATCGCCATGGCGTCCCCGGGTGTGAGGTGGGCGAAAGAACTCCAAGGCATGATCGGGGCCAGGATCCGCCCGCCGGGCCTGACGCCCGTGGTCAGCGCGGTCACGATCTCTTTTTCGGTCCATTTTCCGAGCCCGGTTGCGGGATCGGGTGTGAGATTGGGGGCGACGAAAATACCGAGCCCCGGAATCGCAAAGCCGACGTCAGAGCCGCCCAGGAACCGCGTCATGTCGGGCCGGCCGAGAAGCCCGCCTGGGGTATGGCAGTCGCTGCAACCGATTACGGTGACGAGATATCGGCCGCGGGCCACCTCGGGGCTTTCGGCCAGGGCCGGGCGGATGCAGACGCCAAGCAGGATTGCAACGGCGCCGGTCAAGGCCGTCATGGTTGCGCATTTCGATCGTGCGTTCATTCGCGTGTCCTCCCTCGCGCCGGTGGCGGCGTTCGTTGTTGGTGCCAATTTAGCCGGATTCGTTTCGCGACGAAGGCCCGATTGCGCCGCGCGCCGACGCTGAGGGCAAAAGTTCAGCTGCGGTCGGGCTCGGCGGCCATCATCCGGATGACGGTCTGGCGCAGGAAGGCCGGTGTGAGCCGGAGCGGCTCGGAACGGGCTGCGGCCGAGGCGGCGGCGCGGGTGAGGTAGAAGCGGCGGTCTTCGGCGGGCAGAGGCAGGATTGCGACGCTCCGCCAGCCGCCCGGATCGATGAAGCGGCCGCAGCGGAAGGACCAGGTGTTGCTGCGGTGGCGGATATAGATGAAGAGGCCCTCGTCCTCGATGCGCTCGAGCCTGGCGCCGGCGCGGACGAGGCGGGTGAGGAAGCGCGCATCTTCGGCCAGCGAGCGATTGGGGTAGCAGGCGAGCTGCTCCCAGCACCAGCGGAAGAAGACCAGCGTGCCGCCATGCACGTCGTGGCGGTACATCATCCGGTGCAGGCGAGGTGTGCAGGCCCAGGCCTGCCAGCCGGCAAGGTCGAATATCAGGGTGCCCTTGAGACCGGTGATCTCGGCGCGACCTTCGAGCAGCGGGCGGACCTGGGCGGAGAGGCGGCCGGGGCCGTACCAATCGTCATCGTCCCACTGGGCGATGATCTCGCCGGCGGCGAGACGGCAGCCGAGATTGCGCTTGGCGCCGATGGAAAGGCGCGGCAGGCGGAGATGGCGGATCCGGGAGTCACGAGGAAATATCGGGGAGAGATCGTCGGCGCTGTCGTCGAGGACGAGAAGCTCGCGATTGGGATAGTCCTGGCGGAGGAAATACTGGACGGCCTGGAGCGCGAACTGGGGCCGGCCGTAGGTCGGCATGATGCAGCTCACGAGCGGCTCCGCCGCCCCGTTCCGAACCGGGGGGAAGGAGCGCAGGCGTCGCGGCGGTGCCTGGCGGCGCACCGTCTCAGGCCGGGACCGAGGCCTCCAGGGCCGCTTCGACCGCTCGCGGGAAGGCCTCGATGGTGTGGCGGAGGTCTGCCGCGTCATGGGCGAGCGAGACATAGAACTTGCTTTCGCCCTTCAACACGCCCTCTTCGAGCAGGCGGCGGTTGAAGCGCTTCTGCATCTCGGTGTCCTGGGCGAGCCAGCCGCGGTAGTCCGAGACTTCGCCCGAGCGGAAGGCGAGATCGAAGAGGGGAGGGACGCCGACCACCCGAGCGGGGAGCCCGGCCTCGCGCACGCTCCGCGAAAGGTTCTCCATCAGTTCACGCCCGGCGGCGAACACGCTCTCGTAAGTGCCTGGGCGCCTCAGGATTTCGAGCGAGGCAAGGCCGGCTGCGGCGGCCACCGGATTGCCGGAGAGGGTGCCGATCTGGATGAGGTAGCGCTCATCGCCGACCAGGGCGCGGTCGAAATGGGCCATGATGTCTGCCCGGCCGGCGATCGCGGCGAGGGGGAAGCCGCCGCCCACGATCTTGCCAAGCGTGCAGATATCCGGAACGACACCGTAATATTCCTGCGCCCCGCCATAGGCGAGACGGAAGCCGGTCACCACTTCGTCGAAGATCAGCGGGATCTCGTGCTCGGCCGTCACCTTGCGCAGCGCTTCGAGGAAACCGGGCTTCGGCGGCAGGAGGCGCTGCAGCGGCTCGACGATCACGCCGGCGAGTTCGTCGCGGTGCTCGTGGATCAGGCTGGCGGCGAGCGCGGCATCATTGAAGGGTGCGATCAGGACCTCTTCGCTGACGCTGGCGGGGATGCCGGCCGAATCGGGCACCGGGCGCGGGAAATTGCCGGGTCGTTTCGGGGCGAGACTCATCAGCGAATAGTCGCTCATGCCGTGATAGCCACCCTCGAACTTGAGGATCTTGTCGCGCCGGCGGAAGGCGCGGGCGAGACGCATGGCGTAGGCGTCGGCCTCGGTTCCGCTGGAGACGAAGCGCACCTGCTCGGCACAGGGCAGCGCATCGACGATGGCCGCGGCAAGGCGGATGCCGGGCTCGCTGTTGGCGAAGAAGGTGGTGCCGCGCAGCAACTGTGCCTCGACGGCGGCGAGCACTTCGGGGTGGGCGTGGCCGAGGAACATCGGCCCCGAGCCGAGCAGAAAGTCCACGTATTCGTTGCCGCTCACATCGCGGACGCGGCCGCCTTTTCCCTCGGCGATCACCACTTCGAGCCCCGTGTTTCCGAAGCTAGCGGCGGGCAGCACCCGGCGTGCCAGTTCAACCAGCATCCGTTCGCGCTCGCTCCGCGTCCGTCCGTTCATGGGCTTTCTCTCCTGTCCCGGCGCGCCCGTTTCGCGACGGGATAGAGCACCGGTTGGGAGGTTCGGCAAGGTCGGGGCCGCGAACCGGCCCTCCGGGAAGAGCAGCGCCGCTTTCGACGGGGCGGGACCGGCTGGGTTCTGCGGGCGATTGTGACAGTCAGGTTGCAATGCCACTCTCTCTTTTCCGGGCGGGAAGGAGCGGCATGACGACGTTGGTGTTCAGCCTGGTGCTGGCCGCGGCCATCATGCATGCGAGCTGGAATGCGCTCGTCAAGGCGCGAGCCGAGCCGCTGATTGCGATGACGTTGCTCACCCTGGCCAGCGGGCTGATTGGGCTGCCACTGCTGGCGGCGTTCGGCATGCCGCGGCCGGCTGCGTTGCCCTATGTCGCAGCCTCGATCGTGGTGCATCTCGGCTACTACCTGGCGCTCGCGGAAGCCTATCGCCGGGGTGAGATGAGCGAGGTCTATCCGGTGGCGCGGGGCGGGGCGCCGCTGATCACGACGCTGGTCGCGCTCATTGTGCTTGGAGAACGGATCCCGGCCCACGCACTGGCCGGGGTCGTGCTGCTGGCGGGCGGCGTGCTGCTGATCCCGGCCCGACGCGGCCGGGTGATCGGCGCGGGCGGCGGGGCGATCGGGTTTGCCTTGCTGACGGCGGGCATTATCGCCGGCTACACGATTGTCGATGGCATGGGCGGGCGGGTTTCCGGCAACCCGGGCGCGTATGCCGCGCTGTTGTTCGTGCTGGATGCGGTGCCGCTGCCGCTGGTGGTGTTCAGTATCCGCGGCCGGCTGCTGGTAGAATCGGCCCGTGTGCATTTCGCGCCGGCCCTGCTCGGCGGGGCGCTTTCGCTCGGCGCTTACTGGATCGTGATCTGGGCGATGACCAAGGCGCCGATTCCGGAGGTGGCGGCGCTCCGGGAGACGAGCGTTCTGATCTCGGCAGGCATTGCGAGCTTTGCGCTCAAGGAACACGTGCGGCCGCTGCGCTGGATGGCGGCCAGTGCGATCGTGATCGGCATGGTGATGATTCGTCTCTGATGGGAGTTTCCGGGCCTGCAGGAAGCGAAAGCAGCGTGCAAGGGAGCGCGCTGCCACCCGGTCGATCTAGACCCGTGTCGGGCTGACTGTGCAGCCCGACACGGGTCTCGCGCTTTATTCGAGCCCGCGATTCACGCCCTCCGACGATTCCGCCTCGGGCGATCGCGGGCTAGCGTGTGACACCTGAAGCGGGGAAGTGGCGAGGCGGGGTTACACGACGTTACGACATTTTTATGGAATGCCGTGGCACCGGGACTATAAAACGGTCCCGTTGCGTTTATTTGGAGTTAGCCGATGGCAAGGCGTGCTTCCGTGTTGCGTCGCATGGCCCTGATGGGCGCGTTTCTCAGTGCGGCCACCTTGGCCGCTTCCCCGGCGGGGCTGGCTGCCGGCCCGGTGCGCGCCCCGGCGGGTGGCGGCTGGACGGGCGGCTGGCATGGGCAGGGCGGAGGCGGGCAGGGCGGTGGGTGGCACGCAACGCCTGGCGGCTGGCAGGGCAGCGGGTCACGCCCGGCGAACGCGTGGAGGGGCGCCGCCTCACCATTCCCCCGCGCGCCTTCGGGCAACGGCTTCGGAGTGCGGAATCCCTATCCGCACGGGCAGAATTTCTCTTTCAGCCGCACCACGAGGCTGCCGGGCGGGCAAGGCGTGGGCTATGATCGCACGTTCAGCCGGACGGGCTACGGAGACTACACTTATGACCGGAGCGTGACCGGGCCTGGCGGACGCACCGCGACGACCGACGTGAGCCGGACCTTCAACCCGGCCAACGGCAGCTACACGCGGACGATGACCGCGACCGGATTCAACGGCAAGACGACGACGAGCACGACCGATTTCAGCCGTTCCGGCCGCGGGAATTACGCTTACAGCTATACGGACGTGGGGCCGAACGGAAAAGCCTATACGCAGACGGTGGACCAGACGTTCAATCCGGCGAATCACGACCTGACGCGCACCGGCTCGACAACACTCAGGGACGGCCAGACAGCGAGCTACACGACGACGGTCAACAATGCCGGCAACGGCATCTACGATTATTCGTCGAACTGGAGCGGGTTCAACGGCGGGAGCGGCAGCGTCACCGGCACCTACTCACGTTGAGGGCGGGTCCCGGCGGCTGCACAAATCGGGGTCGTCAGCGCCAGCGGGCCCGAATGAACCCGCTGGAGGGGAGCTTTCAAGGGGTTGTCCGCCCGGCCCCTGCCTCTCTGTGAAACGGAGTCCCGACGGGCATGACCCGGCCCGGAGCGGTGATTGATCTATCGTGCCCGCCATGCGTGGGAGCGACGATGAATGGTCGATATCGGGCCGAGCTGAGGCAGGCGGAACGGGATCGGCTTACTGGGATATCGCCAATGCGGGGAAGCGTGAATAAAGCGGCGGGGTAGCGGCTTCGGGCAAGGGCGATGATCGGCGTCGATTGGGGCACGAGCAATTTCCGCGCATACCGGCTGGCGCCTGACGGCGCGATCCTCGAGCGACGCGCCGCGCCGAGGGGCATCCTGCAGGTTGCCGGGAGACAATTTGCCGAGACGCTGAGGGGTGAGATCGGCGATTGGCTGGATGGCGGCGAGGACCGCGTGCTGCTTTGCGGCATGATCGGCAGCCGGCAGGGCTGGCAGGAGGCCGCCTACGTGCCCTGTCCGGCCGGTATCGCCGAGTTGGCAGGCGCGATCGTGGCGGTGCCGTTCGAGGGTGCGCGCGTGAGGCTGGTGGCGGGGGTCTCGGCGCAGGATCAAGAGGGTGTGCCGGACGTCATGCGCGGGGAGGAGACCAAGATCGTAGGGCTTGCGCCCCATTTTGGGGGAGGCGGGCTCGTCTGCCTGCCGGGGACGCACAGCAAGTGGGTGACCTGCCGGGACGGCCGTATGATGGGCTTTGCCACGCACATGAGCGGGGAAGTGTTCGGCGTGCTCAGGGAGCACAGCATCCTCGGGCGGATGATGCGGCAGGGGCCGACCGATTGGGCGGCGTTCGATCTCGGGTTTGCCCGCGCCGGCGATCCTGGTGGCTGGCTGCATCATCTCTTCGGAGTACGGACGCTCGGCCTGGCCGGGCGGCTCGATGAGGCCGCCGCTGCCTCTTATCTGTCGGGCCTCCTGATCGGCCACGAGGTGCGCGCCGAACTTCCGGAGCCGGCCGTGGTGCATTTGCTTGGCGAACCTCGCCTGACCGAACAATACGCGCGGGCGATCGAAGGAATGGGCGGGAGGGTCAGGCTGGGAGACGAAGATGCGGCGGCGCAGGGGTTGGCGGCGATCGGCGCCAGGGTGGACTGGAGCCGGTGATCGGGGAGCCGGCGAGGGTTACGGCGGAGGCATCGGCAGGAGCTTGATGCGGCCTCGCTCGATGGCCAGCGCGATCCGGCCGGCCTTGAGAGCCAGAGCGTCGGCGCCGAACACCTCGCGCCGCCAGCCATGGAGGGCGGGGATGTCAGGCGTCTCTTCGGCGGCGAGACGGTCGATCTCATCGGCGGAGGCGATCAGCCGAGGTGCGACGTGATGGGCCTCGCACCGCGCCGCGAGCAGCACCTTGAGGAGAGCCACCAGCCCCGGGGCGGGACGGCCGGACTTGCCTGCGGAGGGAGGCAGCGGCAGCGCGGAGTCGGGCAGCTCGCGCGCGGCGGCGATCGCGGCGAGCAGGCCGGTGCCGGACTTGCCCTCGGCGAAGCCGCGGGGGAGGCCACGGGCGCGCGCCAGGGCCGCGGCGGTGGCGGGCGCGGTCGCCGCAATCTCGAGCAGCGTTTCATCCTTCAGGAGACGCTGGCGCGGGATGTCGATTCGCTGTGCCTCGCGCTCCCGCCAGGCGGCGATGGCGCGCAGGGCGCCGAGCATGCGGCGGTTGGCGGTGCGGGGCCTGAGGCGTTCCCACGCCGTTTCCGGATCGTTGCGGTAGGTCGCGGGGTCGGCGAGCACGGCCATTTCCTCGGCGACCCAGGCGAGCCGGCCCTCGCGCTCGAGCCGGGCGCGGAGTTTCTGATAGACGGTGCAAAGGTGCGTCACGTCGGAAGCCGCATAGGCGATCTGGGCCGGTGAGAGCGGTCGGGCCGACCAGTCGCTGAAGCGGTGGGCCTTATCGATATTGGCGCCGGTGAGGGAGGCGACGAGCTGGTCGTAACCGACCTGATCGCCGTATCCGGCGACCATGGCCGCGACCTGGGTATCGAACAGCGGGGTGGGCACCGCGCCGAACAGGAGGAGGAAAATCTCCACGTCCTGGCGGGCGGCGTGGAAGACCTTGGTGACCGCCCGGTCGGCGAGCAGGTGGCCGAGAGGAGAAAGGTCGATACCCTGGGCGATGGCATCGATCACCGCAGCCTCGTTCACGCCTGCGAGCTGGACCACGCAGAGGCGCGGCCAGTAGGTGCGCTCGCGCATGAACTCGGTATCCACGGCAATGAATTGTTCGGAGGCGAGGCGCTCGCAGAAAGTGGCGAGCTCCGCGGTGGTGTTGAGGAGAGGGATCGATGAGGGTGGGGTTTGCGATGGCGCCGGCGTGGCCGGGAGGCGGTCCGCGGGACGATGCATCCCGGGCTTCTACACGGGCCCTCGCGGAGGGGGAAGCCGGCGGCGGCTTGACAGGCGGCAAGCCGGCGGCGCTTCTGCCGGCCTTGCCGGCAGCGGAAGCCACCGATGCATCCTTATCGCACGCATAATTGCGGCGCGCTTCGTGCCGCCGATATCGGGGTCGCGGCCCGCCTTTCCGGCTGGGTGCATGCCAAGCGCGATCATGGCGGGCTGCTCTTCATCGACCTCAGGGACCATTTCGGACTGACCCAGTGCGTATTCGACCGCGAGAACGCGGTTTTCGTGGAAGCGGAGCGGCTGCGCGTCGAAAGTGTCGTCACGCTGACCGGGACGGTGGTGGCGCGCGCACCGGGGACCGCCAATCCGAAGCTGCCGACGGGCGAGATCGAGCTTCGGGTGACGGCGCTTCTCGTGCAGTCGGCAGCGGAGATGCTGCCGATCCAGGTGGCGGGCGAGGCGGAGTTCCCGGAAGATTTGCGGCTCAAATACCGCTTCCTCGATCTTCGCCGGGAGAAGATGCATCGCAACATCATGCTGCGCACGGCGGTGATCGCCTCGATCCGGCGGCGCATGGCGGAGGCGGGATTCGTCGAGTTCGCGACCCCGATCCTGACTGCCTCCTCGCCCGAGGGCGCGCGCGACTTCCTCGTTCCCGCGCGGTTGCACCCGGGTCAATTCTATGCGCTGCCACAGGCGCCGCAGCAGTTCAAGCAGCTCATCATGGTGGCCGGGTTCGAGCGCTACTTCCAGATCGCGCCGTGCTTCCGCGACGAAGCGTCGCGCGCGGACCGCAGCCCCGGCGAGTTCTACCAACTCGACTTCGAAATGAGCTTCGTGACCCAGGAGGATGTGTTTGCCGCCATCGAGCCGGTGATGGCTGGAGTTTTTTCCGAGTTCGCGGGCGGGCGGGCGGTCACGAACCCGCCCTTTCCGCGCATCCCCTACGAGCGTGCGCTGGCCGAATACGGCACGGACAAGCCGGATCTGCGCAATCCGCTCCGTATCCGCGACGTGACGGCAGAATTCGCGGGCTCGGGGTTTGCACTCTTCGCCCGCATCGCTGCCGAGGGTGGGGTGGTCAGGGCCATCCCGGCTCCCGGAGCGGGAGGGCAGCCGCGGAGCTTCTTCGACAAGCTGAACGAATGGGCGCGGGCGGAAGGTGCGAGCGGGCTTGGCTACATCATCTTCGGCGTCGAGGGGGCGAAGGGACCGATCGCGCGCAACCTGGAGGCGGAGCGGGCGGAGGCGATTCGCACCTCGCTCGGGCTGGCGACCGGAGATGCGGTTTTCCTGGCTGCCGGAAAGAAGGGAGAAGTCGAGAAATTCGCCGGTTCCGTGAGAACGAAGCTCGGCGAGGAGCTCGGGCTTTGCGAGCGCGATGCGTTCCGCTTCTGCTGGATCACCGATTTTCCGATGTACGAGCGGAACGAGGAGACCGGAGAGATCGACTTCAGCCACAATCCGTTCAGCATGCCGCAAGGAGGGCTCGAAGCGCTCGAGACGCAGGATCCGCTGACGATCAAGGCCTATCAGTACGATATCGTCTGCAACGGAGTGGAGCTGTCCTCGGGAGCGATCCGCAACCACCGGCCGGACATCATGCTGCGCGCGTTCGCCATTGCCGGCTACCCGGCGGCCGAGGTGGAGCGGCGCTTCGGGGGCATGCTGAATGCCTTCCGCTACGGCGCGCCGCCACACGGCGGCTCGGCGCCCGGGATCGACCGGATCGTCATGCTGCTGGCCGAGGAGCCGAACATCAGGGAGGTGATCCTGTTCCCGCTCAACCAGCAGGGCCAGGACCTGATGATGGGGGCGCCGGCCGAGGTTGCGCCGGAGCGGCTCAGGGAGCTGTCGATCCGTCTCGCCCTGCCGGCACAGCGGAAGACGGGCTGACAGGAGCCGCCGATCCTCACTATCCTGTTTCAACGCACGAGCGAGGCTTTATGCGCCAGTTGCCGAATCTGATCCTGATTCTTCTCGTTCTGGGCCTGGCTTCGGGTTCGGCTGCCCGCGCAGCGCCGGCCGCGCCGGAAGCGGGTTCGACGCTGCCCTTCGTCGGCCAGCGGGCCCTCTATACGCTCACGCTCGCGACTCCACGCGATACCAGCGTTGTTGCCGGCAGCGGCCGGATGGGCTTCGAGGTGCTGGATGCCTGCGACGGATGGGCGGTCCGCCAGCGGCTCGAGATGACGCTCGTCAGTGCGGAGGGTGCTCTGACCCACACGCTGTCCGATTACGCAACCTGGGAAGCGAAGAACGGCCTGGTATTCCGGTTCCACACCCTGGACATGACGAACGGCGATGTGACCGACCGGCTCGCCGGCGAGGCGCGCCTGGAGAGGACGGGAGGGCCCGGCGAGGTGGTCTACAGCGAACCCACCCACAGCAAGATCGCCCTGCCGGCGGGGACGCTGTTTCCGATGGCGCAGACCGAGGCGATCATCCTGGCCGCTCGTGCCGGCAGAAAGTTCATGGCAACGCCGCTGTTCGACGGGACGGATACGACCGGTGCCTCGTGGAGTTCGGTTGCGATCGAGGGTTGGGACCCGCCCCGGGCGCAGGGCACCGAGGCCCGTTTCCCGGCACTGGCGGAAATGCCGAGCACGTATGTGCGGGTTGCCTTCTTCGGTCATGAGCTGTCGGCCATGCTGCCGGACTTCCAGATCGGCATGCGCTATTTCCTGAACGGGGTGGCGGACGACCTGGTGATGGATTTCACCAACTTCTCGATGCGGGGACGGATGGTCCATCTCAGCATCCTGCCGAGCCATTGCTGAGCGGCGGTGCCGTGCCTTCCGCCTCCGGCTCTTGAACCGCGTGGCGTTTTGGCGATGATGCCGCGGCCGCGCGGCGAGATGCGGGGCGGAGAGCGAACGGAACACGCATGAGCAGCGAGACGCACGAGGGCCCACTCTATACGAGCTCGGGGCTGAAGCAGCCGTACCACCTGGTGGACCCGAGCCCCTGGCCGATCGTCGGCGCACTGTTCGGGGCGCTGACCCTGGTCGGCATCATCATGGTCGGCAACTTCGACAATTACACGCTGCTCATCATCGGCGTGCTCGGCGTGCTGTTCGTGATGCTGATGTGGTGGCGCGACGTGTTACGCGAGAGCCGCGTGCCCGCCATGCACACGCCGATCGTGCGACTCGGCCTGCGCTACGGGATGCTGTTCTTCATCACCAGCGAGGTGATGTTTTTCGTCGCATTCTTCTGGGCCTTCTTCAATTTCGCCCTGTTTCCCGAGCACGTCTCGTTCGCCACGATCGCGCAATGGCCGCCGGTTGGCATTCATACCGACGATCCCTTCAGCGTGCCGTTCCTGCTGACGATGATCCTGCTGCTGTCGGGCACCACGGTGACATGGGCGCACCATTGCCTGCTCGAGAAGGATCAGAAGGGGCTGGTATCGGGGCTGGGCCTGACGGTTTTCCTCGGCATCTGCTTCACGCTCGGCCAGCTCTACGAGTACACGCACTCGCCGTTCCCGTTTCATGGCGGGATTTATCCCTCGGTGTTCTTCCTCGCTACCGGGTTCCACGGTTTCCACGTCATCGTCGGCACCTGCTTCCTGGCGGTCTGCTTCTTTCGGGCCCGGGCGGGGCAGTTCAGCCCGGAGCGTCACTTCGGGTTCGAGGCGGCGGCCTGGTACTGGCATTTTGTGGACGTGGTGTGGCTGTTCCTGTTCACCTGCGTCTATCTCTGGGGTGCCAGCGCCGTCACGGTCGGCTGAGGGCGGGCGGGGACGCGGCGGCCGGCGCCGGAGCCGATGACAAGCCGTGCTTTGGCGGGCGGTTCAACGATGGCCGCGGGTGATGGCAGGGCGGGCGGACGCTGGCGGGCGTTGCTGCTGCCCGGGTTGCTGGCCGGATTGCTGGTGGCGGGGCTGGTCGGGCTCGGGGTCTGGCAGCTCCATCGGCTGAAGTGGAAGCTCGGCATCCTGGCCGAGATAGCGGCCGCGGAGGCGCGCCCCGGCGTTCCGCTTTCCGGGCACGCGGGACCCTTCAGCAAGGTGGCCGTGGAGGGGCGGCTCCGTCTCGACCTGGCGGCGATCTACGGGGACGAGGTGGAGGATACGAGGGCCGGACCTGTGCAGGGTGGACAGCTTGTCGTGCCGCTCGAACGGGCGGGGGAGCGGCCGATCCTGGTCGATCTCGGCTGGGTGCCGCTGGCGGACGAACGTCCGGCCGGGCTTCCCACGGGCCCCACGGTCATCAACGGATTCATCGCACCGGCTGTTCATCCGGGCTTCTTCTCGGCTCCCGACGACCCGGCCGGGCGGCGCTTCTACACGCTCGATCCGGCGCGGATCGGTGCTGCGCTCGGGCTTTCCGACGTTGCTCCCTTCACGCTGATTGCGCTTGGTGAGCGGCAATCCGGGGTCTATCCGATGCCGGCCGAGCACCTGCCGCACCCGCCAAACAACCATCTGCAATATGCGCTGACCTGGTTCGGTCTTGCCGGCGTGGTGGTACTGGAGTTCGGCATCTGGTCCCGCCAGCGGCTTCGCGCCTGAGCGGCCGGCCATGAGCGAGGCCTATGACCGGCTGGCCGCACGGTTTCACCGCCTTGCCGTGCTTGGGGAGGCGGAGGGGCTGCTCTGGTGGGACGCGGCGGCAATGATGCCGCCCGGCGGCGGACCGGCGCGCGGGGATCAACTCGCCGTGCTGGCCGGGCTGGCACATGAAATCCTGACGGCGCCCGAGCTTGGCGCGGAGCTGGCGGAGGCCGAGGCGGCGAGGCCTGATGCCGATCGACCTGATGTCAATCCCTGGCGAGCAGCCAATCTCCGGCTCATGCGGCACGCGGCGCGGCGCGCTCGGGCGGTTCCGGGGGCGCTCGTCGAGGCCGTGGCGCGGGCGGACTCGGCCTGCGAGAAAATCTGGCGGGAGGCGCGGGAACGAGCGGACTATGCGGCCCTCCTGCCGTCTTTCACCGAGGTGGTTCGCCTCGCGCGCGAGCAGGCGCGGGCGCTCGGGGCGGCGCTGGGGCTCAGCCCCTACGATGCGCTGATGGACGGCTTCCAGCCGGGCATCAAGGCGGCCGATGTCGAACCCGTCTTCGCCCGCTATGAGCGCTTTCTTGCCCGCGCCCTGCCCGAGGCGGAGGCGCGGGCGGCGCTTCCTGCCAGGCCGCGCAGCCCTGCCGGCTCGTTTCCGGTGGCGGCGCAGGAGGCATTCTGCCGTCGGCTTGTCGAGCAGGCCGGGCTTTCGTTCGCCCATGCCAGGCTCGACCGCTCGACCCATCCCTTCTGCGGCGGCAACCCGACCGACATCCGCATCACCACCCGCTACGACGAGAGGGATGCCCTGCGGGCGGTCTTTGCGGTGCTGCACGAGACGGGACACGCGCTCTATGAGCGAGGCCTGCCGGCGGCCTGGGCCCGCCAGCCGGTGGGAGCCGCGGCGGGGATGGCGGCGCACGAGAGCCAGTCTCTCATCGTCGAGATGCAGGCGTGCCGGACCGATGCTTTTCTGGGCTGGCTCGGCGGCGAGCTTTCCCGCGTTTTCGCCCCCGATCCCGCCTTTGGCGCGGACAACCTCGGCCGTCTATGCCGGCGCGTCGAAAGGGGCTTCATCCGCGTGGACGCCGATGAACTGACTTATCCGGCGCACGTGATCCTGCGGTTCCGACTCGAGCGGGCGTTGATCGAGGGCGATCTCGAGCCTGCCGATTTACCGGCGGCCTGGAATGCCGGAATCGAGGCCCTGCTGGGGATCGTTCCGCCCGATGACGGCCTGGGGTGCCTGCAGGACATCCACTGGTACGACGGCAGCTTCGGCTACTTCCCGAGCTACAGCCTGGGCGCGATGGCGGCGGCGCAGTTCATGGAGACGGCGCGCGCGGCCTTGCCGGGCCTGGAGACGGCGCTCGGAGAAGGGGATCTCTCTCCGCTCACGGGCTGGCTCGCCAGGCATGTCCACGCCAAGGGAAGTCTCTTCGATTACAACGGACTGCTGCGGGAAGTGACGGGGCGGCCGCTCGATCCCGCTGCCTTCGAGGCGCACCTGACGCGGCGCTACCTGTCCTGATCGTGCCGCGTTCCGGCCGCATTGGTTGGGGACAAGAGTGCGCGGGAGCTAACGGGTCACCAGGAACAGGAGGGCCAGCAGCAGGAGCGCCGTGCCCTGCAGCACGATACGCCAGCGCATCAGCATATTGGAGCGCCTGGGATCGTGTTGCGGTTGGGCGAGGGTGATCACCCCGGCGAACAGAACGCCGAGCGTGGCAATGAGAGCGAGGCCGATGAGGATGACGAGAATGAGCCGCACGGCTAGGGTGCCGACACTAACGCTTGTGATCCATGATGCACGTCCTTGTTCTGCACATTCGCTCCTTGTTTTCAGTGGCCCGCTGATCCCGTTGCAGTCGCTGCCGTGGGCAACGAGAGACCAGGGGCAGGACACTAGGCCCGTGTCGGGCTGACCGTGCAGCCCGACACGGGTCGAGCGGTTTATTCGAGCCCGCGATTCACGCCCTCCGACGATTCCGCCTCGGGCGATCGCGGGCTAGAACATAGGTCGGATCCGGTCCGCCGTGGATGTGTATTTTGGAGGGGAATGCGTGAGTTGATCCCGGCTCGAAGGGCGTCGTGGCGGGCGTGGATTCGCGCCCCGCTGCTGGTTGTCATTTTGGTGGGACTGGCCGCTGCGGCACCGGGACCGCAACTCCCGATCAGCCGGGAGCAAGCGGCGGCGGCGCTGACCGTGCTCGAGAATCCGAAGAGCCGGGATGCCTTCATCGCCACGCTCAGGGCGATCGTGGAGGCATCGCCGGCGGCGGCGGTACCCGCGGCGGCGCCGGCGCCGCCGGTGCCATCGGCTGCCGGGGCCGGGGCGGCCGGCACGACGCCTGCGCCGGGGGCGAAGGCAGCGCCTGCCACGACAGCCGGCGCCGGCCTCGCCATCCCGTTGCAGCCGAACAGCCTTGGCGCGGACCTTCTGGTCTCACTGTCGAAAGCGCTGACGGCGACAAGCGGAGGGTTGGTCGCGGATGTGCGGGCGATCGTTTCGCTGCCGCTGCTCTCGGTCTGGATCAGCACGCTCTGGAACTCACCCTATCTGCAGGCACAGCTATTCAATGTCGGCTGGCGGCTTCTCCTGGTGATCGGCGCCGGGTTGGTTGCCGAATGGCTGGTGATCCGGGGCATGAGGGTGCCGCGGGCGGGCGTTGTTGCGCGCGCGCAGCGGGCTGAACGGAGGCAGGGCGGCGAAGCGCCGCCGCTGGCCGACCCGGTGGACGAGGGTGAAGCGCGGGCGGAAGCAGGGGAGACGGAGCCTGGCGGGTTCGGCCACGCGGCGGCGGCGCATCTTTTGCGCACCGGGTTTGCGGCGGTCGGGCTGCTGCTCGATCTCGTTCCGGTCCTGATGTTTGCGGCCGTTGCCAACGGCCTCTTGGCCGGGGGAGCGGGCGATGGCCTGAGCGTGCGGCTGGGAATTCTTGCCGTCGCCAACGCCTACGTGGTGGCGCGCATCCTGCTTTCGGTGATGCGGATGCTGATGGGTGCGGAGTGCGGCCCGCTCAGGATTCTGCCGGTCTCGGATGAGGCGGCCCGCTACACCATGCTCTGGGCACGGCGGATCGTAGGTGTGAGCGTGTTCGGCTACATCGCCGCCGAAGTTGCGCTGCTGTTCGGTCTTTACGAGAGCCTGCATCACGCGCTGATCAAGCTGGTGGTGCTGATCGTGCACCTGATGCTGATCGTGGTGGTGCTGCAGCAGCGCCGCAACCTGGCGGCGCTGATCCGTGCGCCGGAAGGCGCGCGCGGGCCTATCGCCGGCCTGCGCAACATTGTTGCCGCGCTCTGGCACTGGGTGGCGATATTCTACCTGATCGCGCTCTGGTTCGTCTGGGCGATCGGTGTTCCGAACCGATATCACTTTTTGATCCGCTTCGGCGTGGTGACGGCGGTCGTGATCGCGCTTGCCTGGCTCTGCAATCGTTCGGTCTGGCGTGCCATCGAGCGGCATATCAGGATCAGCGAGGATCTGGCGGAACGTCTGCCGGGGCTGGAGCGGCGCGTGCGGCACTATGTGCGTGGCCTGCGCAACCTGATCTCATTCGTCGTCGGCATCGTTGCCTTCGTCGTCGTGCTCGAGCTTTGGGGCATCGATGCCTTCTCGTGGTTTGCTTCCGGTTCGCTCGGATCGCGCGTGATCGAGGCGATCGTGGTGATCGGGATCACCGTGCTGGTGGCCCTCATGGCCTGGGAGCTGGCGAATGGTGCGATCGAGCGGCACCTTGCACGGCTCTCGCGCGACGGGCAGGCCGCGCGCTCGGCGCGACTGAGGACATTGCTGCCGATGTTGCGGACCAGCCTGATCATCGCGATCGGCGTGCTGGTCGGGCTGATGGTGCTGAGCGAGGTCGGGCTCAACATCGCCCCCTTGCTTGCCAGCGCCGGCGTGATCGGCATTGCGATCGGCTTCGGCTCGCAAAAGCTGGTGCAGGACATCATCAATGGGCTGTTCCTGCTGTTCGAGAATGCCATGCAGGTGGGTGACGTGGTGAGCCTCGGCGGGCTTTCGGGCGTGGTCGAGAATCTCTCGGTGCGCACCATTCGCCTCCGGGCCTCCGATGGCTCGGTGCATCTCATTCCCTTCAGCTCCGTCACGACGGTGACCAACATGACGCGGGACTTCGGTTACGCGGTGTTCAACATCGGTGTCGCGTACAAGGAGGACGTCGATCACGTCATCGCGGTCCTGAAGGAGATTGCGCACGACATGCGCAAGGATCCGGAATGGGCGCCGATGGTGCGCGATGAGCTGGAAGTGTGGGGGCTCGATCAGTTCGGCGCCTCCTCCGTGATCATCGCCTGCCGGATCCGGACCGGGCCGTCGCAGCGCTGGTCGGTCTCGCGCGAATTCAACCGGCGCGTAAAGCGCCGGTTCGAGGAACTCGATATCGAGATGCCTTATCCGACGCAAAAGCTGGTTCTCGACCAGCCGAGCCCGTTTTATCGTGTCGATGAAGGGCAGAGCCTTGCCGAGGCTCCGCGCCGGAGAGCCGTGCCATGACCCGCACTGATCCGCAGGCCGATCTTTTCCATACCCTTGCCCGCGACGGCTTTGCCCATGTAGCGGCGGCGCGCATGCGGTCTCTTTTCGAGGCGGCGGGGCCACTTGCCGACTTGGCGGAATTTACGGCGAGCTGGGATGATCTCGGGCTCGATACCTACATGGCGGACGGCGGGAGATACCGCAAGCGCCGGTTCGGCGTTTTTGCGGCGGAAGCAGACGGACCAATCGTGCGCATGCCGCACCAGCCGCATTACCAGAGTCGCGATTACAACGCGCTCAACGGCGGGATCGAACGCTGGTTTGCCCCGATTGCGGAGGCGGTGGGCGCGGGGCCGAGCATGCGGGCGATTCTCGCCACCTGCCGGAGCCTGTTCGACCGGCTTGCTCCCGGCCGTGCCTGGCATATCGAGGTGCACCAGTTCCGCATCGAGGCGAGGCCGGGCGTGGCGGGCCGGCCGACACCGGAGGGCATGCACCGCGACGGGGTGGATTACGTGCTGGTGCTGCTGATCCGGCGGGAGAATATCCGAAGCGGCGTCACCTCGATCCACGATCTCGAGGGGCACACGCTGGGGAGCTTCACCCTGGCCGAGCCGTTGGCCGCGGCGCTGGTGGACGATCATCGGGTGATGCACGGGGTGACGCCGGTCGAGCCCGAAGATCCGGCACGGCCGGCCTTCCGCGACGTGCTGGTGGTGACGTTCCGCGACGCGCGCTGAGGTAGGTAGGGCGGCTACTCCGCCGCTTTCCTCTCGAAAACCGGCGGATCGACAGCCCCGGTCTGGCCGGTGATCCGCGTGTAATGCTCGGGGCGGCGGTGCTTCTCGAAGGCGAACACGGTGGTGCGGCCGAGGGTGCACATGTCGAGGTTGCAGTCGGCGACGATCACCTCGTCGTCCCAGCTGGTCGCCATGGCGACGATCTCGCCCTCCGGATTGACGATGATCGAATGGCCGAACAGTTCGGCGCCGTCCTCTGTGCCGGCCTTGGCGGTTGCCACGGCGAAGCAGGAATTCTGGTAGCAGCCGGCCTGCACCGAGAGGTGGGAGTGGAAGACGCGGAGATGATGTGGCTGGAAGCCGCGTCCCTCCAGATTGAGGCTCGGCGTGTTGTAGCCGAGCAGCACCAGTTCCACCTTCTGCAGACCGAGCACGCGCCAGGCTTCCGGCCAGCGGCGATCGTTGCAGATCATGAGCCCCATATTGATGCCTGGGAGCGTGCCCATCGGCGCCCGGATCACCGGGAAGCCGAGATTGCCGACCTCGAAATAGCGCTTCTCGAGATGCTGCACCTTGCGGGCAGGATCGAAGGCGGCGTGTCCCGGCAGATGGATCTTGCGGTATTTGAGGAGAAGATCGCCTTCGGGGCCGACCAGGATCGCGGTATTGAAGCGCCGGCGGCGGATTTTTCCGGTTTCATCCGCCTCGAGCGAGAGCTCGGCGTAGCCGAGATGAAATCCGATGCCGAGGTGGCGCGCTGCCGAAAAGAGCGGCTCGGTCTCGTTCGAGGGCATGGCGGCTTCGAACCATTGGTCGGCTTCTTCGACCGAGTCGTAATAGTGCCTGGGAAAGAAGGTGGTGAGGGCGAGTTCGGGAAAGACGACAAGCTCGGCGCCGTGGCGGTGGGCGCGTTCGAGGAGGCGGAGCATCCGCTCGACGGCGACGGAGCGTGGCTCTGCCATCTGGATCGGGCCCAACTGGGCGGCGGCGACGGTGATGCAGCGTGGCATGGCGGGCTTCCTGCGAGAGGCGGGTGAGGCAACATAACACCGGGAGTTCTTGGGTGGAGGAGTGTTCAACCGGGTTGATGGTCGACATTTTGGACCGGGATGATACCCGACAGATCGGTTGGGTGAGCCGGTTCCGTTGGCTCGGGCGGCGTATCGCGAGGCGGAGCGAACCGACGGAACCGGCTTTTGCGGTTGAGAATGCCGATGTCGCGTGTGCAGAAGCGCACGACGTGGTCCCCGGTTTCGAGTTCGGCGATGCCGACGAGCTCGCCGACGAGGGCTTCACTGATGAAGATGCGCTCGCCCTTCCACATGACTTCACCGGAGGTGCGGATGCGTCGAACCTGGTGGTCGGCGTCATACCAGGGGTCTTCGATCCGGTCCGGCAAGGAGCGGGACGAGGCCGCGTAGTGCTCGGCCGGCGTGCTCTGGTTCAGGGCTTCGTGGGGGCGCTCTTGGTTGTAATGCCGGCGAAAAGCATCGAAGCGGCGTTGCTGCGCGGCCGGATTGGCGGCGGGTGGGCGCGACGTCTGGGCCTTGAGCGTACGATGCATGCGCTCGTGCCGGCCGTTCTCCTGGGGCGAGGCCGGCCGGATGAAGTGCGGATCGATCCCCAGCTTGAGCCACCAGGCAGACAGCCGGCTGAGCCCTCCGGCGCCCGCCGAGCCGAACGGTGGACCATTGTCGCAGCGGATCGCCAGCGGCAGGCCGTAATCTCGAAAGGCGGTGGCGAAGACCGGCTGCACGCCCGCGATCGTCGGTGGGGCAACGCGTACCTCGATCAGGAAGCGGCTGTGGCTGTCGGCGATCGTCAGAGGATCAACCCGGCGCTGGTCCCGGGTTCGAAACCAACCCTTGAAGTCCGCGCTCCACTCGTCGTTCGCCGCCGTGACCGCCGCGAATGGCCGCCGCTGGTCGATCGCTCGCCGCCGGCGCTTGACCGGCTCAACCAGCCCAGCCTTCTTCAGAAGATCGCCCATCGTCGACGGCGCCGGCCAGGGCTTCTCGGGCGCTTGCCGACGCAACACCACAAGCAATTTGCGGGGCCCCAAATGCGGAAAGCGGCGGCGCGCCGATATCACCGCGGCGGCCAATTCCGAACCCGTCCGATGCGGGCAATGCCAGACCGCATGCGAGCGATCCATGAACCAACCCGGCTCGCCGCCGTCTCGGCGCTGGCGCCACTCATAGAACGTATCTCGACAGACCCGGTAGCGCTGGCACAACTCCGAAACGCTCCAGTTCCCCGTATCGTAGTCCAGCATCATTCGAACACGCTCTTCCATTCGGCAGGTCTCCAGAAACGGCATCGGCGGCCCTCCCTCCGATGCAACTTGACCTGTCGACCATCAACCCAGTCTAACATGTCGGGAATCTACCCGGTCTGTACC
>JASHOA010000029.1 GCA_030041375.1 Acetobacteraceae bacterium | reverse complement strand
CTGGTGCTCGATGGGCCGATCAACGGCCCAGCGTTCCGGGCCTGGGTCGAGCCGTTCCTGCTGCCGGAGTTGCAGCCGGGCGACATTGTGATTGCCGATCGGCTGGGCTGCCACAAGCTCGCCCCTGTGCGCGAGACCATCGAGGCCCAGGGCGCGATTCTGTTGCTGCTGCCGTCCTATTCGCCAGACCTCAATCCAATCGAGCAGGTGTTTGCCAAGCTCAAAGCGCTGCTGCGAAAGGCTGCCCCGCGCGACCGTGACACGTTATGGCGCACCATCGGCGAGAAGCTCTCAATGTTCAGCCCGCCCGAGTGCTCGAACTACTTCCGCCATTGCGGCTACGGATACCCTGCATGAAACCGCTCTAACGCTGTCCTCTTAAAGGATAGATGCCGGTCCTGGTGTTCACCCACACGACCGTATCATTCGGGCAGTGGTTCTGGGCCTGCTATTTCGTTTGGAATTCCGGAGCCGATTGAGCGGCGGCGCTAATGGGTGCCAGAGACAACGCCGACAATAAAGCCGCAGAGAGTGCCAGTTTCGCGAAGGGTCCAGGTGTCATCGGTTATCCTCCCTGGGTAACTGCTCGATTGCTATCTCGGATTATGTGGTGGGAATTCCACCGAGTCCAACCCATCCTGCAAACCTATCGAGTTCGTCCGCGGTGCAAGCTGATTTGGTCTGATCGCAGTGTCGAACGAAATCGTCGGCGTTGACCGCAATACGGACAACCTTATGCTCGCTGGCCATCCAGTTCGCAGCGGACTGGTCATGCTTGAAGCGCCACACTTTGAATCCGTCGGGAAAGCCTCTCGGGTACCTCTGCCGGAGGCTTTCATAAGCATCCTCACCAACCTCTGGCACGTAGCATGTCGCCATAGTGTGGCTCCTAAATTTTAGGACTGTAGCAGCCCCCTCTGGGCCAACCAGGGGCGGCTCCGGTGTGGCAATGCGGGCGGCGGCTTGTGCCCAATGCGATCGAGCAGCCCGGCCAAAGTGGGTTTCAGCCCATCGAGCGGCCCGATCTCTGCGACGAGCCGACGGGCAAGGGCGGGATGCAGCCGGCAGGTGCCGTTCTTGCCGATGGTGAAGTCTGCCGGCGCAAAGGTCTGCGCCGCAACGAAGCTGAGCACGATTGCATCGATTGCCGGCCGGAGCGGTTCCATCAGGTCGAGGATCAGCGCCGGCCGGCCGGAGTGCATCTCGTGGAGGAAGCCGATACCTGGGTCCAGGCCGATGCAGGCGGTCTCGATGCGAAGGCGGCTCTCAAGCACCGCGTAGCCGTAATTCAGCATCGCCTGGACGGGGTGCCGCGAATAGCGATTCCGCCGCTTCCTCGCTGCCCTGGTGCCGACGATCCGCCATGCGTCAGGGATTGGTCGCCGGCTGGTGCCTTTCCACACCAAGGGGATATTGCGCCAAGCGGTAAAGTAAGCCTCGGCGCATCTGCCCTCGACGCCCAGTAACGCCGCCTTCGATCCCGCCCAAGGCTGACCGAGGCGAGCAATGTCGTCCTCGAGGCGTCTCACCGCGGCATCCCGAATTGGCGAGGCGGGCGCCGACCGCAGCAGCGTGAACCGGCTCGATCGGAGCTTTTCCCGGATCAACCAAACGGCGACGGGCAGAGCGCGCTGCCGGTCCTTCGCGGCCGTAACCTGGCGCTGAAGAAGGATAGGCTCAGCTCCGAGGCTATTCGTTCCGATCGCGGCGACCACGTTGCCGCGCCAGTCGAGCTGGAGCAGGGGGACGTTCTGTTCCGCGAGCCACGCGAGCACGTCCAGCGTGACGGCGCCGCTCCCGTCGAGCAGGATAATGCGGGCCGGAAGCTCCGAATCGCCCCGGAAGAAGCGCCACTCTTCTCGGGCTTGCGGGTAGTGGGTAAATCCGTTCCGGACCTCGAGCGTCCCGTGGTTGATCCGTAGGCTCATGCCATGGCCGCTCAGGATGAGCGGCTGCCTGGCACCGGAATCCCGCAGTCGGGACCGCCGAGCGTGCTTGGCGGACGTCGCCCAAAAGCGGGCCCGTCCTGCCCAGTCTTGCGCTGCCAGTTCCGCGAGCGCCTCCCGGCCCAGCACGCGTTTTGAAATTGCCCTTCCGGTTCCAGCGATTGGCAATTGCGGAGGCGTCATCCGCGTTGCACCTGTAAAGTTGAGACCACCGCGCGCGCCCCCGCGAGAAGCGGTGGGCAATTCTCGCTAAAGCCGGGCCAAGCGCCTTTGAGCAAGCACCATCCGAGGGTAAGCTGAGCCAGATCGGTGGGCTTCGCCTGTTCGGAAATATCCGCAAGCACCCCGAGTCCGAAGGGGTTCTTGCCGAAGGATTTCTGCAGGCCCCTGGCGAACGCCCGAAGGCCAAGAAGAATGTCGCGGATCTCGTCGCGAGCCTGATGCAGCTCGCGGGCAGGCGTTCGTTTGAGAACCGCTGCAAAGCGGTTTGTCGCCAACAGCTCAGATAGCTGTGCAAGCACCGGCCTGACGGAACCGTCCAGCCACGGCGACGTCCCGGGCAAACTATGCTCCCGTGCGGTATCAAGGCCCAGGGTTTTATCGATCACACGGTCCTCCGTTGCCATCGCTGGACCATCCTTGAATTGGCCAACCGCCAGCCCGATCACTAGCCGCAGAACCGAAGGGAATTCATCCTTTCCGACGCGCTTACGTATCCGACGCAGCAGCTTGAGATTGATGCGCGCGTCACGGGCACGCATCAGATCTCGATCGGCCTGGTCAGCTACTTCATCGTCCTCACTGTCAAGCCGTCTGGCGTGCCTTTTCATCCGACCGATTGCACCATCCCACTTTGCGGCCGCTTCCGAGAGTCTTTCGTGCCAGTATCTTTCGGCGACGGAGAACCCATACCACCAAAGAAACCAACCGACGTCGTTCAGTGAGCGTGTTGTCCTGTGCATTTGACAGAGGGCGACGACCTGACTGGCAGTTCCGGCAGGATATAGAGACTGGGTTCCCTTTCCCCTTCCCAGAGAATGCTGACGCGGCGAGGGCACCAGCCCGGACCGATGCCAGCGGGCCAACTGGGCCGCCGACACTTTGAAACCAGCCTCTCTTGCCCTGTGGAGGACAGCTAACGCTGGCTCAGGGGTTTCGTCATCGACCATACCCCAGACAATACAGCCCTACATAACACCCTGCAAGAAGTCCGTACCCGGATTGCTATGTTCGGCGGAGTCGTTGACCCCAGATGGAGTCTTACTCGCCATGCAGCCTACTTTTCCCGTCGCTTTGCAGGAGATCACCTGTGACCCGGACCTGCAACCCCGGGTCGAGGGCATCGATGCCGATCATGTTCAAGAGCTCGAAGGCATTGCGGAGACCTGGCCTCCGCTCAAGGTGGTCAAACGCGGCGAGCGATACGTCCTCGTGGACGGCTTCCACCGCTTCGCCGCCGCCCAGAACCTCGGGCTTGAGCGCGTGCCGGTCGAAGTGCTGGAAGCGCCGGCGGATGGCGACCTTGCCGCGCTCGCGTTCTCACTCAACGCCGCGCACGGCAAGCCCCTGACGCTTTCGGATCGTCGGGCTTTTGCGGCCCGCCTTTTGCGTGCCCATCCCGATTGGTCAGATCGCGAGATCGGTCGTCGCGTCGGACTGGTGCAGCCGACCGTGGCCAAGGTGCGCGAGGATTTGGAGCGTCAAGCCGAGATCGCGCCGGCCGAAGTGCGCAAGGGACGTGACGGGCGGAGTTACCCAGCGACCGGAAAAGTCGCCGGCGGCAGCGGAATTACCGCCGCGCTGGCACCTTTGGCGAACGCGCTGGAGCGCCTCATCACCCCGGCCGAACGGATCGCCCAGCGCAACCTCGTCCGCTACCTGGAACGGCTGGCCGCGGTACTCGAGGAACAGAACGAACTCACGGGCTTCGAGACCATCGCCGCCGGCGCTGAGGCTTGCCGTGTCGTGCTCGGTGCCGAGAAGGCCAAGGAGCTCGGCGAGCAGCTCGGCTGGTCGGCGCGGAACATCCTCGATGTTGCGATTGCTCTTGGCTACCGGGACGAGCCGTCATGAGCGCCGCTCCGGATCCCGTTGCGTCGGTCGTTCAAGGCAGGACGGCGCGGAGCCCCCGCGCAGATGGCGGTGCGAGTCCGACCCCGACGCTCCCCTTGCCGGCCACGCTGCCCTCGCCCAAAGCGCTGATCGTCCGGCCGGCGCCGCCAGCCGTTGTCCGACCGCTGATCGTCGAGCGCCACTACCTGCACAGCATGCCCTCTGCGGCGTGGCGCTGTTTCGGCGTCTTTGCCGGCGCCGATCTCGTCGGGGCGATAGTTTTCACCGCTGGTGCACGCCAGGGCTACCGGGCGCTTGTCGGGGCGACCCCGCAGCAGGTCGCGACACTGGCCCGCTTGTGGCTCCGAGACGA
>JASHOA010000028.1 GCA_030041375.1 Acetobacteraceae bacterium | reverse complement strand
CCTGGAACGAGGCCAATGGCACCCGATCCACCGCTGCGACGATGAAGTGGGCAACATCATTCGCTGGCAGCCAGTCCTTGAGGTCCGGCGGCAGCAGAAAAGACTGGTCACGGTTGAACGGTACGAAGTTCGACATAGCTGGATGCTATCCAGCTATCGAGAATTTGGGTACCCCCCAATCCGACACGCTGCTAGAGTGCATCCTACGGTATCAAGCGCTGGAGTCGGCACACTAGATTCTGCGCGGCCGAATGGCCGGGAGCGCTCGGACTGCCGTGACCAGGATAAGCCGAAAGAAAAGGCCGGCATTGCCGCGAGCCGGTCCATGCGCGGTGTCCCTCTGCCCGGCATGTCCCGCCACGCGCCGATAGTCGGCACGAAATTGGTCAGTCAGGCAAGACAATATGTCAAACGAACGAGCATTTATCGACGAATCATCCCATCCCAGTTGTCGTTTCGTCGAAGGGGGCGCCGGCCGAATGGCCTCCTTGCACAACCAGATTGAGGAGTTCGTCGATGAAAACTTTCCTTGGTGTCGCGCTCGGCGCGCTGCTGCTCTCGGCTCCAGTAATCGCCACAGCCGCAAGCGGTGGAGATGCGGCAAATATGGTCGGGGTCGTCTCAACGTCCGAGACCCTTGGCAACAGGGGGTCGAACCAGATGCCCGTCTTCAACTACAACGCCCCGGCCAGCGATCCGGTCACCATCTCCACCCCGTACACCATCGGCAACAGGGGATCGAACGAGTTGCCCGTCTTCGACTACCGTGGTGCGGTCCCGCTGTACGCAAGCCCGTTCGCTGTCACCGGGGACGTGTCGGGCTTGCCCGGACAGCTCGGCTCGACGTCCCTCGCCAACGGGACCGGGGGCGGGCGCTGAGCCTCCGCGTTCGCCGGCCGCACTCCGGTGCCGCCGCGGCAATCCTCATTCAGCGGTTCGTGGCGCGGGAGCCATTCCGCGTCACGACGTTGAGTGCGTGATGACCGGAATTCGTCGCACCCCGGCGCGCCCGCCCCATGTGTCAGGCGGATCGCGAGGAGACATGAGATGGGACTGCTGATCGAGGGAAAGTGGCAGGACCGGCGATACGATGCCGGTGAGACCGGCGGGCAGTTCGTTCGCGGTGAGAGCCGGTTCCGCAACTGGATCACCAAAGATGGAGCCCCCGGCCGCAGCGGCCGGCGCGGTTTCTCCGCCGAGCCGGGGCGCTACCATCTCTACGTCTCCCGCGCCTGTCCCTGGGCGCATCGCGCCACGATCTTCCGTGCGCTCAAGGGGCTCGAGGGCGCTATCTCGGTCTCGGTCACCCACTGGCTCATGGGCAGAGGGGGCTGGACCTTCGAGCCGGGGCCAGGAGTGATTCCCGACGCCGTCAACGACGCACGCTGCCTGCATGAGATCTACACCCGCGCCGACCCGCGCTACACTGGACGCGTGACGGTACCGGTGCTCTGGGACAAGGAACGCCGCACGATCGTCTCCAACGAATCCTCCGAGATCGTCCGAATGCTCAACAGCGCCTTCGACGAGGTCGGCGCACGTGAGGGCGACTACTATCCGGAGGATCTGCGGGCCGAGATCGATGCTCTGAACCGGCGGATCTACGATACCGTGAACAACGGCGTGTACAAAGCGGGGTTCGCGACGACGCAACCCGCATACGAGGAAGCCGTCCGCCCGCTGTTCGAGAGCCTGGATTGGCTGGAAGGCCATCTTTCGGGCCGGCGCTTCCTTTGCGGTGATCGTCAAACGGAGGCGGACTGGCGCCTCTTCACCACGCTCCTGCGTTTCGATCTGGTCTACTTCGGTCACTTCAAGTGCAACATCCGCCGGCTCGTCGATTACCCGAACCTCTGGTCCTACACGCGCGAGCTCTATCAAACACCCGGAATCTGCGACACGGTCGATTTCACCCACATCAAGCGTCACTATTATCAGAGCCACACCGCCATCAACCCGACCGGCATCGTCCCGCTCGGGCCGGCGATTGACTTCGAGGCCCCGCCCGACCGCCGGCTGCACCATCGGAAAGAACCGGAAGACACTGTCACCAGCTAGCCTTACTGTGCCGTAAGTGATCGGGCCGCGTCATCTTGCGCTGGCAGCAGGGACAGCGCGGGAGGGAGCGGGCGAGTTGGTGGGCGATGGCGGCGCGGAAGGTGGTGACGGAATTGGCGAGGTGGCGCTCAGGTCGGATTGAGGGATCCGCCGTCGCCTTCACCCAGATCAAGCCCGATGAACGCAAGGGCAGTGCTTGCGCCTTCCTCAAAGCCGCCGTCGCCTACTACGCCAGCCTCGGCGTCAAGGTCGAACGCGTCATGACCGACAACGGTTCGTGCTATCGTTCCGCAGCCTTGGGGTCAGCGGACGATTTGTTCAAAACTGCACGCTAAGCTGCTCGTGGTAGGAACGCAGTGCGAACATCGCGTAGCGGTCGGAAGCCGGGCTCGAGCTTGACGGCGGACCAGACGTAATCGCCGGTGAGGGCGATGTGCTCCCAACCGAGCGGGGCGACGTGGGCGAGCAGCTCACCGGGAACGGCGGCACCTTGTGCCCGGAGCTGTCAATCGGCGTGCAAAATTGGCTCTGACTCAATTCTGATGATCAGCAAGCCGGCTCGTTTGCTAAGGATGCCCATGCCGACGTGAGGTTCAGCGGATTGAATGCCTTTGGTGCGCCGAACGCTCCGGCGGGTGCCAATGTACGCGGCTTCCGAAGCAATATCAATATCTTCTCTTGCGCCATCCTGGAACGACCTTCACCAAAAGTGCGTCAGA
>JASHOA010000004.1 GCA_030041375.1 Acetobacteraceae bacterium | reverse complement strand
CACCTGGAACGAGGCCAATGGCACCCGATCCACCGCTGCGACGATGAAGTGGGCAACATCATTCGCTGGCAGCCAGTCCTTGAGGTCCGGCGGCAGCAGAAAAGACTGGTCACGGTTGAACGGTACGAAGTTCGACATAGCTGGATGCTATCCAGCTATCGAGAATTTGGGTACCCCCCAATCCGACACGCTGCTAGGTCGGTCTTCCTTGCGGAATCAGCCGTTGGCAGCGCGGCGCGACTCGCCGTGGTGACCGTTCCGGCGCGCGTGCGAAGCCGCCTCGACCATGATGGCGCGGAGGTCCCTGAGGAAGGCTGCGCCCTTCAGGGTGCGCTGCACCAGCACGCTGCGGCGATCCGCCGGATCAACCTTCCGCCGCGCGAGATCGAGTTCGCCCAGCCGGTCCAGCGCACGGGTGATCGCAGGCTTCGAGACATCGAGTTCCGCCGCCAGGCCGCGCACGGTGTGCCCGCCGTCCTGCAGATAGCAGGTGAGGAACACACCAAGCTGCCGTGCCGACAGATCGGGTCCGTCACGACGCACCAGGGCAACCACGGTCTCGCGCAGAATGCCGACCAGCTGGTCGGCAGTAGAGGGGCTCGCCATCTTAGGTCCTTTCGTTGTTTCAGAGCAACAAAATCTGCCCTTCCGCGGGCCGTCGTCTCCCGCGCCCGCGTCCCTGGAATCTAAAGCGTCGCGGTGATCAATTGCAGTGGCGAAGTGATTTAATTTCCTCAATGTTCCTCACGCATATGTTCCGGTCCTGTTCCGATACGTGGCCATGCCGATCAGCCTATGGGACGGTCCTGCCCGCTGCCGGGGCCGTGCCGTGCAGGACCCGACCGGCTCAACCGGCGGTGAATCGCCGGGCGATGGCTGCGAACGCCGCTCGCATCGCCTGCGCCTCCCCGCCCTGCGGACGGCCAGGACGCGACTCGTCGTTCCACGCATAAAGATCAACGTGCGCCCACGGTGTCGCCGCAGCGACGAAGCGGCGGAGGAAGAGGGCGGCCACGATGGCACCGGCATGCGGCTTCGAGGAAACCGTGTTGAGATCGGCAATCGGACTCGTCAGCCAGTCCGCGTATCCGTCCCAGAGCGGCAGGCGCCACAGCGGATCGTGCACCTCGCCCCCGGCCTTAAGGAGACGCTCGGCCCAGGCATCGTCAGTGCAGAAGAGAGCCGGCAGATCGGGGCCGAGCGCGCTTCTTGCCGCCCCGGTAAGGGTTGCAAAATCCAGCAGCAACGCCGGATTTTCTGCCGCCGCTTCCGCCAGCAGGTCAGCCAGCACGAGACGCCCCTCGGCGTCGGTGTTGCCGACCTCGACCGCCAGCCCGTGCCGGGTACGGATGACATCGAGCGGTCGCATCGCGCTCCCGGAAATGCTGTTCTCGACTGCACCGATGCGAAGTGAAAGACGAATCGGCAGATCGGCTTGCATGATCAGGCGGGCCAGGCCGAGCGCGACCGCAGCGCCGCCCATGTCCTTCTTCATCTTCAGCATCGCAGCCGAAGGCTTCACGTCGAGACCGCCGGAATCGAAACACACGCCCTTGCCGCAAACTGCGACCAGTGGCGCCTCCTCTGCCGCTCCGCTGCCGCGCCAGGCAAGCTGCACGGCTTGGGGCGCCCGGGCAGAGCCGGCCCCGACCGCGGCAATCGCAGGGTAGCGCTCGGAAAGTTCAGGCCCCCGCACACAACTCACGGTCGCACCGAACCGATTCCCGATTTTGGAAATTGCCTCTGCAAGCTCCGCCGGTCCAAGCAGATTGGCGGGAGCATTGATCAGATCTCGCACCATCCAGGTGGCGGCAATCTGCGCCAGGACGAATGGCGGCACCCGAGTTGGCAAGACGAGACGGACCGGCCGACGCGTCTCTTTCATGAATTTTCCGTAATGATATGCGCCTGCCGCAAATCCGAAAATCGCCGCCGCCGGATCGGGTGGCGGTCCCGCGAAGCGCCAGACCGTCCCCTCGGGAAGTCCTCTCGCCAGTCCACCGTAGGCGAACGGAGACGAGTCGGCGCCGAGACCGAGGGCGGCAAAAAGTCCCGTTTCGGGGTCGGGTCCGATCACAAGCTGGCCGGCCCCGGCCGAGAAGCCCATCCGTGCCAGAAAACCCGCCTCGGGCGAGCCGGGGCGAAATTGTTCAACCTGAGCGGGTCGAAGCGGATAAAGCGGCAATGCGCTGGCTGCCTCTGTCGCGCTCGAATCGAGCAGACAGCCGCAATCCGCAACGTCGCTCTTCATGGTGCCGTGTCACCCCGGGAACCGCCGGCAGGCTGAGCCAGGGAAAGCGCGAGCGCGGCGGCGACTCCTCCGGCGAAGCGGGCCGGATTGACGGGTGGATCACCTTCCTGCACGCGTGCAAGGTCGAACAGCAGTTCGGCTTCGTCGTTAAGCGGACGCAAAATCGTCGTCAGCGCCCGCATCAGCGGATGCCGCGGATTGATCTCGAGGATCGGGGGAGCCGCGGGGACTTCTCTGCCGGACCGGCGGAGCAGGCGCTGCAGGTGCAGATTCGGGCCCTTGTCAGAGGCGGTGAGTGCGACTGCGCTTTCAACCAGACGCCCGGTCGGACGTACGGCGCTCACCTTCTCCCCGAGGGCGGCTTTCAGCCGCGCCGCCAGCTTGTCCGCCTCCCCCGCCGAAAGCTCCTCGGCACCGGGTTCCGTCGCCGCTTCGCCGGCAGCGAACGGGAATTTTTCGAGATCAGCCGAAGCCTGTGTAACGCTCCGAATCGGCAGGCCCCCAAACTCGCCGAGCCGGTCCGGCCAGAAGGCGTCGATCGGGTCGGAGAGCAGCAGTACCTCGAGCCCGCGGGCGCGGAATCCCTCGAGCTGCGGAGAATGGGCGAGCTGTTCGGGATTGTCCCCGCACAGGATGTAGATGGCTGCCTGATCCGGTTTCTTGCGCGCCACGTAGTCGGCAAAGGACGTCAGGCCCGGAGCGCTGGAAGACCGGAAGCGGAACAACTCGGACAGTTCCTTGTGGTGCTCGTTCTCCTCCCAGATACCCTCCTTCAGTACGGCGCCGAAATTCTCCCAGATTTTTGCATATTCCTCTGCCTGCTGCGCGCGTGCCTTGAGCTCGGTCAGAACGCGGTTGACCAGTGCCTTGCGAATTCGCGGAAGCACCGGCGTTGACTGCAGCATTTCCCGCGAGACGTTGAGTGGAAGGTCCTCCGTATCGACCACTCCCTGGACAAAACGGAGCCACGGAGGAATGAGGTCGGCCTGGTCGGTAATGAACATCCGCTTCACGTGCAGCCGCACATGGGCGCGCCGATCCTGCTCGAAGAGATCGAGCGGAGGGGTGGCGGGAATGAAGAGCAATGCGGCGAATTCGAGCGTACCCTCGGCGTGCCAGTGAATCGTGGCCGCGGGAGTATCGAACAGATGGCCGAGATGCCGGTAGAACGCACTGTAGGACTGCTCGGAGATCTCGCTCCGCGGCTTCCGCCAGAGCGCAACACCTTCATTCGCCGCCAGATCCTTCCCGTCGCGGCGGATCGTGATCGGCACGCTGATATGATCTGCCCAGCGGCGCACGATCGTCTCGAGGTTGGCGGGATCGAGAAATTCCGCGCAGTCCGGCTTCAGAAACAGCATTACGGACGTGCCCGCGGACTCCCTGGCCGCGGGGGAAAGGGTAAAGCCCTGCCCGTCTGACACCCAGAGCCACGCCTCGGTGCTGTCCGGACGCCGCGAAAGCACCTCGACACGCTCGGCGACCATGAAGGAGGAGTAGAAACCCACGCCGAACTGCCCGATCAGGCTCGGCCGGTCTTCGGGCTTCGCCGCTGCCAGCTCATCGCCGAACGCGCGGGTTCCGGAGCGGGCGATCGTCCCGAGCTGACTCGCCAGCTCGTCATGACTCATGCCGATGCCGTCATCGGCGATCGTCAGCATGCGCTCGGCCTTGTCGGGAATGATCTGCACCTTGGCTCCCCCTGGGGCTCCCCCTGGCCCTCCCTCCGGCAGCGCCATCGCGGGGTCGGTCAGGGCCAGGAAGCGCCGCCGGTCGATCGCATCGGCAGCATTGGCAACCAGCTCGCGCAGGAATATTTCCCGCTCCGAATAAAGCGAATGAACGACGAGATCGAGCAGCCGCCCGACCTCGGCTGCGAATTCATGCCGCTCCGGGCGCTCGATGTGTTCCGCCGTCTCTGCTGGCATTCGTCTCTCTCCGTCTCCGGGCCTGCCGCGCGCCAATGGATGGCCCGTTGTCCTGAAGCCCAAGGGCGCGCGGAAGGAAATGACCTGGCCGCGATCTCAGCCGGCGCGCAAAGGCGGCCGGCGGGGCGCGATATGTCCCCTGCAGGCAGGCAATTCAATCGCCGCTCCAGGCCAAAGACCTCTCTCCGCGGAGGAATTCCGGCGGTTGCACAATCAAAGCCCGAGTGCGGAAGCCAGTCCGGCGGCGATGAGCCCGAACAGGAAGGTTCCAATGCCGAGCACGGCCAGCATGCGCAACGGCAGCACCCGGCCGAGCATCGCAAGAGAGGGCAGGCTGACCGCAGGAAGCGTGATCAGCAGTGCCGCGGCGCCCGTCGCACCAAGCCCGAAATGCTGCAGCACCTGGATGATCGGCACTTCGCCGGCGGTCGGGATGACGAACAGAGTTCCCACCGCGGCAAGCACCGGTGCAATCCACGGTGCGTGGCCGATGGCCGGCGTCATCACCGGAAAGAGCCAGGCGCGAAGCGCGCCGAGCGCGAAGACGATGACGACATATTCGGGGACGAGGCGAACCGCGAGGCGGCCGAAGCTCAGGGCCCATTCGAGGAGAAAGGTGCGGCTCGGCGCCGCCGGTGGCGGCGGCAGTGCGAGCCCGACCCCGCGCGGCAGCCTCGAGGCTGCCGCATGGCCAAGCACGAACACCAACGGAATGCCGATGACGAGCCTGAGTGCCGTCCACTGCCAGCCCAGCACGAAGCCGATGAAGATCAGGGTCGCCGGATTGAGAACGGGGTTGGCAAGCCAGTAGACGAGAGTGGCGGCGGCGCCGCTTTCGCTTTCCAGGAGGCCGACGGCAACGGGCGCGGCGCAACAGGTACACATCATCGACGGCACCGCGAGACCTGCCGCGCGAATCGAGGCAGCACGGCCACCGAAGAAACGCACCAGCCCGCTCCGCGGCAGCAGGACCTGGGCTCCCGCACCAAGGGCGAGGCCGAGCACCAGCGCCTGCCAGATCGCCTTCAGATACTGTGCGGAATAGGCAAGCCCCGCCCGCCATCCGACGCTGGCCGGCCCGGCCTCAGCACCGGTCAGAATCGACGCGCCAATCGAATGATGGGCGGCGGCGACGAAGCTCTTCGCGTAGTACGGCGCCCACTTGACGTGATAGAGACCGCCCACCGCGATGACCGCGAACAACAACAGCGCCAGCCAGGTCGTTACGCGTGAAGCCGGCCGCAACGCGGCGGTAGCATCCTCCATGGACATTCTCCCCCATCGCTCTTGCCTAGCAGCGTGTCGGATTGGGGGGTACCCAAATTCTCGATAGCTGGATAGCATCCAGCTATGTCGAACTTCGTACCGTTCAACCGTGACCAGTCTTTTCTGCTGCCGCCGGACCTCAAGGACTGGCTGCCAGCGAATGATGTTGCCCACTTCATCGTCGCAGCGGTGGATCGGGTGCCATTGGCCTCGTTCCAG
>JASHOA010000027.1 GCA_030041375.1 Acetobacteraceae bacterium | reverse complement strand
CTGCAGCGCAAGACTGTTCATCCCACGGCGCATGTCCGTCGTGCCGGTCGACAGCCAGACCCGAACACCCGACGGTGGAACAATCATCGGCGCAGCACCGTCAGCACACGTCGCAGCGCCACTAGCCCGACATCATGCCCAACCTTCACCGACGTTCCATCGGGCAGCGTGATCTCGATCCTGCCGCCAGACGCCGCATCCGCTCGGCTCGCCGCGGTTGATTCGACCGTGCCGCCGCCGTTGACCGATTCGCTGATCGCCCGTACCGGCAGAAACACCGCCGGCGGTTCCGGCCCAAGCACGCCACGCCGCACCTGGCTCCGCTAGTTCCACAGCAACCCGCGGCTGATCTCATACTTCCGCGCAACCTCGGCAACGCCCCCGCCAGGCCGCTCGCTCTCCGCGACGATCCGGAGCTTCTCCTGCAGGCTCCAACGCCGCCGCCGCTCAACCCCGGTGATGATCTCCATCTTGATGGCTGCCTCTGATCTTAGCGGCGCTCTTAGAAGCGCCCTTTAGATCAAAGGCCCGATCGCGCCGGCAAGGCGGTCTCCACCGGGTGGATACATTCCGCCTGATCAAGCGGCGGCTCTGGTGCGCCTCGCGCGTCCTCGCCGTGATGATACTGAGCGGTATAGTCGTTGATGCGATCCAATAAGTCGTATGCCGCGTGCGCGGAGTGTTGGTCGCCTCCAGCACGAATCTTACCCAAGATCGCTCCGAAATTGTCGTTGGCGAGGAACGCTCCGGGGTAGCTTGTCCGGAAATGAGTCTCGAGCACAACTCTAAGTTTCTTGACGACCTCCCGGGGGTCTCCTGCGCCCGTGGCGCGGAAGGCCATCAGATCATCGAGCTCGGCGGCCGCGCGTCCGCGGCAGGCCTTGTCGAGGTCGAAGCTGCAGATCCTCGAGCCGGTCGCCGGGTGGCACACGAACTGCACGGCCGCACGTTCGTCCGGCGGGCTCTTGTCCCAGAGCTGCTTGAGGAAGACGGCGTCGTGCGAAAGCACAATAACCCGGGCGCAGGTGTGTGCAACTCGCATTATCTCGTAAACGGTCTGACTGCGGCGAAACGAGTCCTGGCTACTGAATGGATCGTCAAAAACGACAATTCGCCTTGCCAAATCTGGCTCACGTTCGAGATGCGCAAGGAAGAAAGCAAGAGCGAGTGTCACGCGATCGCCTGAGCTCAGCGTGTTTCTGAAGCTCGGGCGATCATTGGGTGTCCGATTGTCTCCGAGGTCGACGTTGGAACCTTTGATACTGAGCCGGTACATCGATGTGGCGACGCCGCCCGGGTACCCGTAGCCGGTCTGTGTGAGACGAAAGCCGGCATTGAACATCCCAAGGTAATGGTTGATACGCTCCTCGAATGGTCGAATTGCGCGCTGCGCATGGCGTTCCAGCTCCTCCCGAACTGCCGCCTTGCGTTGCTCGATCGTCCTTTTCTCTGCATCGAGGCGCTGATACTCGGCACACGCCCCGATCGCTGCCGGCTCGTGCCGACGCTTGGTCGCTTGCAGCCGCGCTAACTCCGCCTGTGCGGCAGGTAGGTCACCTGCAGCTGCGGCAATCTTGGCGGCATCCAGCAAATCGTTGGCCGCGGCGATGCAGCCGTTATAGAGCTCGATGCCCGCCTGGGCGCCCCTTAATGCTGCACCAGCAGCGTCAAGCTCGGCTGGCCGCTCTAAGGGCTCCAGAGGAGACCGCGCCTTCCGCTCCAGGAGCTCGCGGAGTTTGAGACAAGCGCTGGCGCAGGCCGCAAGCGCATCGTCCATTACCGGAAATTTCGTTGGGTCGATCGCGCAGTAGCGCCGCCAGAATTCCGCTGCGGCCAGATTTTGTGCAACCGTCGTCCGAAGCTCGGCCTGCACGATTTCGCCAAGAGCGCTTTCGACACCCCGACGAGCTTCGGAAAGCTCCTTCAACAAGACGCGATAAGCGCCACTGAAAATCGCACGGTAGGCCCGCACCAACGAAAGTGCGTCAAGGCCGTCGCGTCCGCAAAACGGACAGCGGTCGTCCCGAATGTAACCGACGCCCTGGACAAGCCACCGCTCGCCGTTCTCGCCCATCCGGTGCTGCTCGACGTGCGTCTTCAGCGCTGCCTCGACATCGGCTCCGATGCCCTCAAGAGACTTCCCGAGTAGCGCTCGAGCATCAAACGATAGTGCCAGCATTGGCAGCGTCGCCAATCGTCCGCGCGCACGCATCGTTGCCGCATCTTGCAGCGCAGCAAGCACCTTCTGCTGTGCGGTAATCCTTGCCTCGACGTCTCTGTCGAGTGGAATGGCGAGAAAGTCCGCCAACGTCATCCCGGGCGGTGTAACTGCCTGGATCGCGTGCCCAACGGACGTCAGCGCGGCTTGCGTCATCCTACTTTCTTCTGCGAGGGCCTGCTCCTGGTGAGCCAGCTCAACGCCTGTCCGCCCGATGATCACGCGGTAGAGATTGCGCCGACTGACTACGTCGACGAAATCTCCAGAGTGCACGTTCTCGGCGACGAACACTCCATCAAAAATCGATATACTGGGGGACTGAGTAGACCACGCGTCCGCTTGAAACCGTATTTGTTCATCTGCGAACAGTAGCTCGATACTCGACGCGGCATCACCGCGGCCCAAGGTCCGACGGCCGATCACTGGCGCCGGATCGCCAGACTGAGCGGATCGCAGTATGCTGCAAAATGTTGTCTTCCCGTAACCGTTCGCAGCGAATATTAACGTATGCTTTGCAAATTCTGGATTGGGAACAAACGCCGAGCTTCGGAAGCGCCCGACGTTCCTGATGGCGACTACACGACGTAACATGAATCTCCCTAGGCGCGCAACGCCGCCCTCAGTGCCCGGGTCTAACAGAGCGCAGGGCGGCACTGATCACAGACTAGGTCGGAAATGCGGTCCCCTCAACGGAATGTCGCCGCCAGGCTGTTCACGCCAGAAGCTTACGACCAAACCCGCTGTTATCTCGCTGTTCCGCCCGGGCTCGCAGCTTCCCGATAAATCGCTGGCACAACTTCAAAATGTGCCCCAGAGGCCGGTCGATCCCGCTGTTATCCCGCTGTTCTCAGCAGTGCCGCCCATGCTCACCCGCGCTGGCAAACTCATCACCGATCGCGGATTTTCTTGCTCCAATGGCACTCCCGCCCACACCATCGGCGCCGGCGTGAACCGGAAGCGCGGAGGCGTCAGGACGCGGCTCGCCCGGCCTCGGCTCCCTGGCGGTCGAGTGCGGAGACCTCCGCGGAGTCCAGGCGAATCGCGGCGGCGGCGACGTTCTCTTCGAGGTGCGCGCGCTGGCTCGTGCCCGGGATCGGCAGCATCACCGGGCTCCGCTGCAAAAGCCAGGCGAGCGCCACACTGGCCGGTCGGACATCGTGCCGCCGGGCTGCCGCATCCAGTGCCGAACCGGGACGCGCGAGATCGCCGGCGGCCAGTGGGTACCAGGGGATGAAGCCGATCTTGTGGCGGGCGCAGTACTCGAGCACCGCCTCGCTCGCACGATCGGCGAGGTTGTAGCGGTTCTGCACCGTGGCCACCGGGAAGAATGTCTGCGCCGCCTCGATGTCCTCAACGCTCACGTTGCTCAGGCCCGTATGACGAATGAGACCCTCGGCGCGCAGGGCGCGGATCACATCGAACTGCTCGTCGCGCGGCACCTTCGGGTCGATCCGGTGAAGCTGCCAGAGATCGATGCGCTCGACCCCCAGGCGCCGAAGGCTCATCATCGCTTCCTGGCGCAGATACTCGGGGCGGCCGATCGGAGCCCACCGCCCCGGCCCCATGCGCACGAGGCCTCCCTTGGTCGCGACGAGCATCTCGCGATACGGATGCAGCGCCTCGCGGATCAGCATCTCGCTGACATAGGGGCCGTAGCTGTCAGCCGTGTCGATGAAGTTCACCCCGAGGCCCGGCAGGGCGCGGAGCGTGGCCAGCGCCTCCGCGCGGTCCTTGGGTTCTCCCCAGATACCGGGACCGGTCAGCCGCATCGCCCCGAAACCGAGACGATTGACGAAGGATTCGCCGCCAATGGCGAACCGACCGGCGGCGGCAGCGTTCGGCGCGGGCATCGCGTCTCTCCTCTTCAACACCATCACCGAGATGGGCAACGCAGCCGGAAGCGGAAGCCCTCGACCGGAACTCCCGGCACCTCCCCACCACGCCCGCCATCAGCAATCGCCGCCGCGAATGGCGAAGATCCGCCCTTCTTTCGTCAGGCGGAGAACGTTGCAAAGTGGAGGTTCGGGGTGGTTTGACACAGTTTGGCCGTTATGGTACCGCGCCTGACAAGACGGGTACAGTGTATGGTGTACGGTATACAAAGCGTCCGGGCCGATCCTCCGGAACCACCCGAAGCGCCCGCGGTGCGGCGCCTCGAGCCGGTGGCAACCGTTACCAAGCGTACCTACTGGGAGCTCCGCCGTGCCCTGCTGCACCGGGCGATCAGACCGGGCGAACGCCTGCTCGAAGCCAGGCTCGCCCAGCAGCTCGGCGTGAGCCGTACCCCCGTCCGCGAGGCCCTCGCCCGTTTGGTGGCAGAGGGACTGGCAGACCAGATTCCAGACTCCCGCGGGGTGATCGTGCGGGACATCCAACAGGAGCTCGAGGACATCTACGGCCTGCGCCAGGTGCTCGAAGGCTATGCCGCCCGGCTTGCAGCAGCCCGCATCACGACCGAGGAACTCAGCGGCGTCGAGCAGCTCAGCAACGAAATCGGCGCCCGGATCCGAGGCGCCGAGGAGAACGAGGCCGAACTCCAGGCCCACGCGGAGCTCACCAACAGCTTTCACTTGCGCATCGCCGAAGCTTCGCGAAGCCCGCGCCTCGTTCATCTGATCAGCAATTACCGCGACTACTTCCTGAGCTCCGATTTCCTCCGCCTGTACGGCCGGGACGACTTGCAGAAGCTTCAAGGTCAACACGAAGCCATCATCGCAGCGCTCCGGGCACGCGACGGCAAGCTGGCGGAGCAGCTTGTACGAGAGCATTTCGCCGATGCCGCCGCGATCATCCGCGGCCATGCCGGGCCTGCCCATGGGCGGTCGGAAAACGCTGCGCCGGAGTCCCGCGCCAAAGCCCGAGCCCGGTCGCGGAAGCCCTAAAGCGCCGGCGATTTACCCAAGTTCGGAGGAACCCGTGCAAACCGCTTTCACCACGATCGCCAATTCGAATCTCCTGGGGGCGCTCGCGCCGTTGCTTGCGAACTTTCGCCAGAGGATGCGGCGATACGATGACTCGGCCGAATTTCCGGTAACCAATTTCCAGGAATTGCGGACCGCCGGGCTCCTGACGCTCGCCATCCCGAAAGAGTTCGGAGGCCACGGACTATGGCAGCGGGACCGCTTCGTGGATTATTATCGCCTCCTCGAAGAGTTGGCGAAGGCCGATTCCTGCACCGCGCAGCTTCTCCAGGTGCATACACACGCGAGCGGCATCGTCGCCTGGCATGCGACCCCCGAACAACGTGCAAAATTTCTGCCCGAGGTCGTCGAACATGGCAAGCTGATTGCCTCGGCAGGCAGCGAGGCGGACCCGAAATCCAGGACCGCGGAAGTCGGCCGCTCCGAACTCAGGAGCGCTCCCGGAGGATATCGCCTCACTTGCTTCAAGCACTTTGCGTCACTCGCCGCCGCCGCCGACTATTACCTGATCTGGACCGCGGTGCCGGGCGCCGCCCCGCATTCCGAGCGGCAGCTCTTCGTGCTGGTGCCGCGGGACGGCGACGGCGTCGAGCTTGTCGATGAATGGGACACGCTCGGCATGCGTTCGACCGTGAGCTGGGGAATCAAGGTCACAGATCATTTCGTGCCGGCCGAGCGGGTCATCGGAACACCCGGCTGCTGGGTTGGCGACCCGCGCACCTTTACCCTCGCCTACGTCGCCAATCATCTCGGAGCCGCGGAAGGGGCATTCGAGGCGGCGCTCGAATTCGTGCGGGTACGCGGCTACCTCGCCCAGAGCGAGGCGATCAAGGTGGCGATCGGAGACTTGGCATCACGCCTCTATGCGACCCACAGCGCGCTTTACGCTGCGGCACGACAATGGGAAGTGGCCGCCGCCGCGGATTGGGATCGGCCGGAACTCGACCGGGCGGAGATGATGTCACTGCAGGCCTTGCATATGGCCAAGCGCTGTTCACTCGATGTGAGCGAGCGTGTGTTCGATATCTGCGGCGCCCGGGCAGCCTTCAAGACCATGCCGCTCGAGCAGATCTATCGTGACATCCGCACCTTCACGCTGCACTTCCGCGACGATCTCTACATGGTCCGGGTTGCCGAGGGGCTGCTCGATCCGGAGACTTTCGAGGCCAAGGGCAAGTATAAGCGGATGGACCGGCCGGCCGTCGCTGTTGCGGGCGCGTGATCCGGCACAACACCGTGCAAGCGGGCGATCTCGGCTTCGTCGTACAACGATCGTTCGGGCGCCCTCAATCTGCCCGGCTTGGTCGGATCGAGCTCGGCATCGGGGCCGTTATCCTCCTCGTCATTCTGATCGCCCCGGCGTTCGCGCCGCAGCCTCCGCTGGCGACCTCGATCGACATTCTCCGCCCGCCATCCTTGCACCATCTCCTGGGAACCGACCGCCTGGGGCGCGACATCCTTTCCCGATTCCTTGCCGGCGGGCAGTTGATTACGGTGCTCTCCTTGCTGGCCGGGATTCTGGCAACCTCACTCGGTGCCTTGATCGGCCTGACCAGCGGATACCTGAGCGGCGCCGCCGACGTCATCCTGATGCGCCTGGTGGACGTGCTGCTCGCGCTTCCCGCCATCCTCGTCATTCTCGTCGTCGCGGCGGCGCTGCCGCGCAGCAGCACCATGCTGGTCGTGCTGGTCGGGATCCTGCTTGCTCCGGGGGCGGCGCGAATCCTGCGCGGTCTCGCTCAACAACTGGCGGCGCGCGAGTTTGTCGCCGCTGCGGAAGCGGCGGGCGGGCGCTGGTACAGTATCCTGTGGGAAGAAATCCTGCCCAATATCCGCGGCCGCCTGCTGCTGGAAGTGGCCCTGCGCACGGGCTTTGCGGTCGTGCTCATCAGTTCGCTCAACTTTCTGGGGGTGGGAGTCTCTCCACCGACGCCGGACTGGGGCCTCGAGATCAGTGAGGGGCGGGCGGTGATGATGCTCGCGCCCCTGGTCGTGGTGGTTCCGGCACTGGGGCTCGCGGTGCTGGTCGGCGCCGTCAATCTGGTGGCGGACGGCCTCGGTCGGTTGTTGAGGTGAGCGGCGAGCCGATGGATAGCGCGAGCACGGCCCGGTCGGTCTCGCTGCTCGTCGAAGACATCGGGGTAGCGCGCGGGCTCGCGGCGGACGGTTCCGCGATCTACGCGGTGAATGATGCGTCCTTCGAGCTCGCGCCCGGCGAGACTCTTGGCATTGCCGGCGAGTCCGGCAGCGGCAAGACGACCCTGGTCCATGCACTCCTCGGCCATGTGCGGCGTGGCATGTCGGCTGCCGGCGGTGTCGTCACATTGCGGACGTCCGATCCCAGCCTCGAACGGCGCATGGTCCTCACCACCCCGATGACATTCGCCGCGGTGCGCGGCCGTGTCATCACCCTGATGCCGCAGAGCGCGGATTCGATCCTCGATCCCATCATGACCGTCGGCGCGCAGTTGACGGAAGCATATCGCGCCGTTTCCCGCCGCGCGCCCGGCAGCCAGTCCGTCAGCGGCATATCGGATCGGCTGCGCGAACTGGGGTTCCCTGACCCCGCCGCGATCATGCGGCGCTATCCCCATCAGCTCAGCGGCGGGCAGCGCCAGCGCGTCGCGCTGTGCATGGCGCTGATCGGCAAACCTTCCATCGTGATCCTGGACGAAGCGACCACCGACCTCGACGTCGTTACCCAGCATCATGTCCTCGATCTCATCAAGCAGCTTCAGGCTGCCTATGGATTCTCGCTGGTGATGGTCAGCCACGATCTCAGGGTACTCTCGCAGATGTGTGACCGGCTCATCATCATGTTCGGTGGGCGGGCGGTAGAGAGCGGATCGACCGGGCGGGTGATGGCCAATCCCCGGCACCCGTACACATTCCGGCTCTTGCAACGGTTTCACCTGGGCGCAGCCGAGAGTGAAGAGCAACTCCGCGAGGTACCGCGGGCCGGGGGCGGCGGCGGTCAAGGAAGTATTGGCTGTACCTACCGCGCGCAGTGTGCGCTGGCGCGCCCGCAGTGTGACGAGGACCCGCCATGGGCGAGCGTCGGTACCCGGCACGAGGTGCGCTGCTGGTTTCGCGACGAGGTCGGGCAGCCGCGCGCGGGTCGCACGCGCCGCCCCCGGATGGGCGATGTCACAACGCCCTCGCCGCGCCCTCTTCTGACCCTGCGCAGCATCTCTGCCTCCTATGGGTCCGGCCTGTTCGGCCGGCGCCGCACCCCGGCGCTCCACGGCGTCGATCTCGAAGTGATGGAGGGCGAGGTGCTCGGCGTGGTCGGTCAAAGCGGAAGCGGAAAGACCACGCTTGCCAGGATCATCGTGGGCTTGCACCGGGCGGATCGGGGTCGGATAGAGTTCGACGGGCGGTCGCTGGCTCAAGCGGCCGCTGCGCGGTCGCTCGCACTCCGCCGCGAGTTGCAGATCATCTTTCAGAATCCCGGCAACGCACTCAATCCGCAACTCTCCGTAAAGGAAATCCTCAACCGGCGGCTCCGGCTGTTCGAACGTCTTCCCCGGGCGGCCATGCGCGATCGGCTGATCGATCTCCTGGCAGCGGTCGGGCTGCGCGCCGATTGTTCCGGCTGCCGGCCTGAGGAACTCAGCGGCGGCGAGAGGCAGCGCGTGGCGATCGCCCGGGCGCTCATCGGCTCGCCGCGGATTCTGATCTGCGACGAGATCCTCTCCTCGCTCGACGTGCTGGCGCAGGCGCGGATCATCGCGTTGCTGCGCGTTCTGCAGCGGACCAGGCGGCTTTCGCTGATCTTCATCTCGCACGACATGAGCCTCGTCGGCGCGATTGCTCACCGCATCGTAGTCCTGCAGAACGGCTGCCTGTGCGAGTGCGGCGATGCGGGTGCGATCATGCAGAACTCGACTCACCCGTATACCAGGCAGCTCGTCGAAGCCGCTTATCTTACCGAAACGACGGACACCAAAATAAGGGAGATGGAAACATGAGGAAAACTGCGTCCAGCGTCTCGAACGGCGCCTTGTCGCGGCGCCGGACCCTGCAGCTCGCCGGCTTGTCGGGCGTGGCTGCCGCGTTGCCGGCCGCCCGTTCGCGGGCCGCCACCGGCGGCGGCACGCTCCGCGTGGGTATGGAGGCGAGCGGGCCATCGGAGCCGATCGATCCCGTAGGCGGTTACAGCACCCAGACATTCACGCACGCCCTCTTCGACCGCCTGACCTGGATCAGCCCCGACCAGAGTGTCGTTCCGGAGCTGGCCACCACGTGGGAGCATAGTGCCGACTTCAAGGAATGGACCTTCTCCCTGCGTCAAGGGGTACAGTTTCATGACGGGCGGCCTTTTACCGCCCGCGACGTCGTCCGCACTTTTCAGCGCATTCTCAATGCCAAGCTCGGATCGCAGTCGTACCGGATCCTCTCGCTTTCCCTTGATCCGGATGGAATCGCAGCCAACGGCGACCATACCGTGAAATTCAGTTGCAAGGCGCCATTCTGGAATCTGCCGGCCATCGCGAGCGATACGCACGCGAGCATCGTGCCGGAGGATTCACCGCTCGATGCCTATATTGCCCATCCGGTCGGCACCGGCCCGTTCAAGCTGGAGAATTTTCAAGCCGGCAACCACCTCTTTACGACCAGGAACGAGCACTACTGGCGCACCGGCTATCCCAAGCTCGATGCGATCCGCTTTTTCAATGTAGCGGATGTCACGCAGCGCATTGCCGGGATGATCTCCGGACAGTTCGACCTGATCCTGAGCCTCACCCCGGTCGTCGTCCAGTCGATCAGGAACGACCGCAGGTTTACCGTTGCGAGTATCAAGTCTGGCAATTGCCTGAACCTGAACATGCGGGCGGATCGCAAGCCGTTCGACGACAACCGGGTGCGCCAGGCAGTGAAGCTGGCCTGCAATCGCGGCGAGCTGATCAAGCAGATCTGGCTTGACGAAGCGATCGAGGGTAGCGATCAGCCGATCTCGCCCGTGAGCAGGATCTGGGGCGGCATCAAGCCTCCGCCGTACGACATCGCCCGGGCGAAACAGTTGCTGGCAGAGGCAGGCTACGCCAACGGCATCGATGTGACCCTGGTGACATCGACCATCGCTCCCGGCTCCGTCGAGCAGGCGGAAGCCTACCAGCAACAGGCGGCGCCGGCGGGAATCCGGGTCAAGGTGCAGCAGGTGCCGGCGACCGGGTACTACTACAATGTCGATGCCGGGAAATTCGACTTCTGGGTGGAGTCGTGGGCGATGCGTCCCGACGACAGCCTGCTCTTCCTGGAGTACGCCCCGCGCGGCGCCGAATTGGCGCCGACGCAGTGGTATCCTCAGGAATTCCAGGCATTATTCGAAGCTGCGCGAACGGCACCGGACGAAAAATCCCGTCTCGCCAGGTTCACGGCGCTGGAGAAATTCGTGAGCGAGCAGGGTCCGTCCGTCAGCCCTGTATACATCAACGTGGTCGATGCCCATACGAAGAAAGTGCTGTACTATCGGCCCAATCCGATGTTCTATTACAGAACCTACTATCAGCTCGAACTGGCAGAGGGTTGAGCCGGTAGTGCTCCAGGGGGCGAACACCGCCGTCACGGCAGGCCTGGCGGCGGAGCCCACCGCCTCCCTGTCGGAGCGGTGGTCGTTCCTGCGGTGGCTTGCTCTCAGAACCCTCTTCTCAGTGCTGGTCCTGATCGTGCTGAGTGTGCTCGTGTTCGCAGCAACGACGGTGCTGCCGGGTAACGTTGCGGACGTCATCCTTGGCCAGAATGCCACGCCCGCCGCGCGCGCGGCGCTGATTCACCAGCTCCACCTGGATCAGCCCGCACCCGTTCGTTACCTGGGCTGGATGGCCGGGATTGCGCATCTCGATTTCGGCACCTCTCTGCAGTCGGGGCTGCCGGTATTCCCGACCGTGGCAGAGGCCTTCGGTCATTCATTGATCCTCGCCGGCGTCGCTGCCGTGGTGATGGTCTCTGGATCGGTCTGGATCGGTCTCTCGACGGGGCTGCGCGCCGGCTCGACCTGGGATCGGTTGGTCACGTTGCTCACATTCATCAGCCTCTCGATGCCGGAATTCGTACTGGGCTCGATATTGATCTGGCTGTTTGTCATCCTGATTCCGATCCTGCCCGCACTCAGCCTCGTCGATTCGGAGACGCCGATCACGGGCTGGATCACGATGCTCGTTCTTCCCGTCGTCACCGTCATCCCGGTGACCGGGGCCTATATCGTTCGCACCATGCGCTCGGCGACATTGGATGTGGTGGAGCAGGATTTCGTGGAGATGGCGGAATTGCGAGGACTGACGCGCCGACGCATCATCTGGCGGCATATCTTGCCGAATGCGCTGGTCCCGATGATCAACGTGCTGACGCTGAACATGGGGTGGCTGGTGGGAGGCGTCGTGGTCGTGGAAGTGCTGTTTCAATATCCCGGAATCGGTCGCCTTCTGCTTGAATCGGTGGAACAACGCGACCTGCCGATGGTGCAAGGAGCCGCGATGCTGATCGGGATCGTGTACATCGTTCTGAATCTGGCTGCGGACATCGGCATCGCGGTCCTGGACCCGCGCGTGGGGAGGAAGTTTGCATAATGCATGAGACGTTTGCCGTCCTCAACGCGGCGCAGTTGGTGACCGTCGGCGAGGGGCGTGATGGCCCGAGACGCGGCTCGGAGCAGGGGCGTATCGACATCATCGAGGATGGCGCGCTGTTTGCCCGTGATGGCCGCATCGTCGAGGTCGGTAAAACCGCAGATCTGCTCGACCACAATGATCTCCGCGAGGCGCGGGTCATTGACGCGTCAGGGCGTGTCGTCATGCCCGGATTGGTCGATTGTCACACCCATCCGGTCTTCGCGGGACTGCGCTACCGCGAGTACGCGGACAGGCTGGCCGGTCTCAGCCGCGAGGAGATTGCCCGGCGCGGAGGCGGCATCTGGCAGAGCGTCGTGGATACGCGCGCCGCCAGCGATCACGACCTGAAGACCGTGGTCAGCAGGTATTTCGCGCGGATGGTGCAGTCCGGCACGACAACCGTCGAAGCCAAGAGCGGCTATGGTCTTACCCTCGAAACGGAGCTTCGGCATCTCGAGATCCTGCAGACGCTAGGGCAGGCCACACCCCTGCGGATCGTGCCGACGTTCCTCGGCGCGCATATCGTGCCGCGCGACCGCCCGGATGCACGCACCTACGCCCGCGAAATCATCGAAAGGATGCTGCCGGCGGTTGCCGATCAAGGGATCGCGCGATTCTGCGACGTCTCCTGCAGCCCGACCACCTTCCCGGCCGAAATAGCGGGGCCGATTCTCGATCGGGCCGCCGAACTGGGGCTTCCGGGCCGCGTACATACCGATGGCGGTATTTCCTGCGGCGGCTGGCGTTTTGCCACCGCCCACGCGGCAGTCAGCGCCGACCATCTCACCTTTACTCCCGACGAGGAAGTTTCGGCGGTTGGGGCCACCAACACCATCGCCGCCTTGATCCCGGCGGCGGAACTCTATTACCGCACCAGCCGGCGCGCCAATGCCCGGTGTTTCATAGAGAACGGCGTTGCCGTCGCCATCACCAGCGATTTTTGTTCGAGCATTCATTGCGCGGCACTCCATCCGCTCCTGGCGCTGGCCGCCGCGTGGTATTGCCTGACGCCGGAAGAGCTGATCGCTTCGGTGACCGTCAACGCCGCCTATGCGGTTGGGATGGGCCGCGAGGTCGGGACGCTGCAGGAAGGCAAACGGGCGGATCTTCTGGTGCTCGACATCCCGGATTACCGGATGCTCGCATTCGAATTCGGCGCTGCCAGTATCGAGCAGGTCGTCATCGACGGCAGGGTGGTACACGGCAACGCTGCCAGCAGCGCCAGTTTGCAATAACCACGACCTGGCAATGCCCGCACTCTCCGGTCTGGATCCCAACCAAGGCATGGCGCTCACGCGCGAACCGCTGTCGCCCGGCGCGCTGCGCCGTGTCCTCGGTCGCTTTGCCACCGGGGTTGCCGTGGCGACGACGATGAGTGGCGGTCGCCCGCGCGGCCTCACCGTCAACTCGTTCACGTCTGTGTCGCTGTTACCGGCACTGATCCTGATCTGCATTCACCGCGACAGCGCGTTTCTGGCCGCGGCAATCGGGCGCGGAGGTTTTGCCATCAATATCATCGATGATGACCACCTGGACCTGGTCAGGTTCTTTGCGATGCCGGAGCGCAACCGCGAACCGGCTTGGCCGGGCTGGGAGCCGTCACCATCGGGATTTCCGCTGCTGGAAGGCGCCGTCGCCTACCTCGACTGTGCGTTGCATGCCACCCATCCGGCCGGCGACCACGTGATCTGTATCGGAAGGGTCCACAGTGCGGAAGCGGCGGCCGGCCATCCTCTGGTTTTTGTCGGCGGGCGCTTTCGCTCCATCGGGCCCATCTGCGACCTCGAGGAAGAGGTGTTGAAGAATTGGGCCTGGATCTGATCGAAAGGGAAACGAATGGCGATGCTCGGAAGCTACCTTGATTTTCTCAAGGCGCGGCAGAACGAGATGACCGGGGAACTCAAGCGTTACGCTGCCATCGAGAGCTGTTCGCGGGACAAGGCGGGCATCGATCGCGTCGGCGCGCTGGTGGTCAAGGCATGGGAGGAACTGGGTTTCACGACCCGGACGATCGCCCAGGCGGAAAGCGGCAACCACATCGTAGCCCGCAGCACCGGCAAGGGCAGGGGGCGCCTGTTGTGCCACATGCATCTCGACACCACCGACCCCACCGGAACCATCGCCGAGAACCCGGTCGAAGAGCGCGATGGCCGCATTTACGGCCCGGGTGTTATCGACATGAAAGGGGGTTGGGTTGTGCTGCTCGGCGCCTTCCGGGCGCTTCGCGCCGCCGGTTGGGACGGCTTGGCGTCGGCAACGATCTTTGTATGCGGGGACGAAGAACTGGGCAGCCCGACCGGACGGCCGCACATCGAGGAAGAGGCCCGGCACGCCGACTGGCAGTTGATTATGGAGCCCGCCCGCGAAGGCGGGAGATTGCTGATATCCCGCGGTGTCGTCGGGGCGATCTATCTGACGATCAGCGGCCAGTTTGCGCCGGCGACATCCGGGCAAGGCGCGAGCGCGGTCGTCGAGGCAGCCCACAAGATCCTGGCTCTCGAGCGGCTCTCGGATCGATCGCGCGAGAGGCTCCTCAACGTGGGCCTGATAGAGGGCGGCAGCGCCCGGCAGGCGGTTCCTGCAAGGGCCTGGCTCAGTATCGACTTGCGGGCACCAAACCAGAAGGATGCCGAAGAACTCGTGGCTGCGGTTCGCGCGGTAGCCGACAAGGTCTGGACGCCGGGCACAAGAACGGTCATGTCCGGGGGCATCACCCGGCCGGCATTCCCTCGTAACGAGGAGAGCCTGCGCATGCTCCGGATGGCGCAGGAGGTTGGGCACGAGCTTGGCCTCGATCTTGAGGAAGCTCCCACCAGCCGCGGCGGATCCGACGGGAGTTTCGGCGCCGCAATGGGAGTTCCTTCGCTCGACGGGCTCGGCCCCAGGGGCGGCAGAGACGATCGAGGGCAATACGTGATCGCCGATTCGCTGGCAGAGCGCGCTGCCCTGCTCGCCGGCGTGATCGAGCGGCTCCCGGAGCTGGTGGGTAGCAGCTAGTACCCGCTTTTCTTCTTGGGTGAGTCGTGATTCAAGATGGGGATGATTCCCGAAGCGAGAGAAGTTCGGCTGAAGCCGAAGGAACGGAAGGTGCTTGAGGCCCGCTGCCGGTCTGCGCTGACGGCACAGCGCGACGTGAGGCGGGCACGGATCGTGCTGCTGGCGGCGACCCGGCGCAGCACCCGCTCGATT
>JASHOA010000026.1 GCA_030041375.1 Acetobacteraceae bacterium | reverse complement strand
AACGCCCCCGCCAGGCCGCTCGCTCTCCGCGACGATCCGGAGCTTCTCCTGCAGGCTCCAACGCCGCCGCCGCTCAACCCCGGTGATGATCTCCATCTTGACGGCTGCCTCTGATCTTAGCGGCGCTCTTAGAAGCGCCCTTTAGATCAAAGGCCCGATCGCGCCGGCAAGGCGGTCTCCACCGGGTGGATACGGCCAAATGGCGGGCGCGTCCAGAGGGCGGGGATCGACAAGCAGGTTTTCCGGTTCTACGCGCTCGCCGGCACCCAGACGGCGCGGGCGGTTCAGCCGTCGATAAGCCGGACGCGCTGGCATTCTGATCGCAAGTGACCACTCACTTACTCAGAAGTCGGCAAGTAAGGCGACATATAGATCCGGTACCATGAGGTATAATCTAAGCTTTTGCCCGGTGGCAGGTGGCCAAATCACCGCCTGTTGAGTAACATCCGCGTCTCTCCCGCGAAGCGGGTTCGTTCTTCCGCCCTAAGCCGAAATTCAAAGTGAGACGCTGCCCGTCCGAGAGGAGCCTTGCCATCCGGCCGCATCCGGATGATCTTACTTTCGTCTTACTCTAGTGTGCCGACTCCAACGCTTGATACCGTAGGATGCACTCTAGCGGTCGGCACACGCCTTTTTATTTTCAGTGGCCTCTCATCCCCTTTCGTTTGCTGCCGGCGGCAGCAAACGAAAGGGGCAGGACGCTAGACCCGTGTCGGGCTGACTGTGCAGCCCGACACGGGTCTCGCGCTTTATTCGAGCCCGCGATTCACGCCCTCCGACGATTCCGCTTCGGACGATCGCGGGCTATGCCGCCATGCACGCCACAACGCCTTCCGCCAGCAGCTTCGCGATCTGCTCGCCCTCATCCGCCTCGGGCAGCCGCTCCCAGAGCGCCGCCTCGGCTCTGGTTGCGACACGGAACAGCCCCGGCAGGCCCGGCGCAAACAGCACGGCCTCCTGTGGCCGTCCGACCGGCGGCAACGGCGCTCCCCGCAATGCCGCCAGCACCTGAGCAGGATCGGCATGGAACCAGACGAGCGACGCATGCGGGCCGCGGTCGACCATTCGCCCTCGCCCCGTCCGCCGCATGGGCACGAAGCTCTCGGCCCCGGCCTTCGCCAGCGCCATCGCCTGCGCCATCCGGCACAGCGTCAGCGCGTGCGACGGTTCGGGCAGGCGCCGCGCCAGGAACGCGAGCAAGCGCTCGCTCTCGGCGGCGAGGAACCACGCAAGCCCGCCGCCTGCATCGACATACTCGGAAACGAGGCGTGCTCGTTCCTCGTCCGACAGGACCGTCATCACCGTGCGCGCCGCCATGATCGCGCGGCCTTCGCACCATGATCGCCGAACCGACAAGGTAAAGCGAAACCCCGGCGAATCCGGATCGATCGGGCAGGTCTCGGCGCCGGCCAGCGTACGGCCGAGACCGGACTGGAACAGAGCCAGTGTCCCACTCATGCCCCGGCTGCCCGGTGATGGCGGCGCCAGATGGCCCGCGCGCGTTCCAGTTGGGCGACCACCCCTTCCGGACCGAGCCGGCCCAGATACTCATCGAGGATTTCGAACACCACGCCGCCGATCTTCGGCGCCCGCGCCAGCGTCAGCTCCAGGAGGTCCCACACTTCCTCCGCCACCGCCCCGTCATGCGCGTCCATGTAGAAACCCTCGCGCCAGGAGCCGCCAGCGACATGCACCTCGCCGACCCGATCCAGCCGCACCCGCTCCAACGCGGCCGCCGCGTCGAAGCCGAGATTGCGTCCGTTGCAGACCACGTTGTGAAGGTCGAGCAACTGCAGGCAGCCGGACAGCTCGATGATGCGTTCCATCAGCCCGAACTCGTCGCCGATGTCCGGATCGGAAGGCAGGTCCTTCAGGTAGTGTGCCGGGTTCTCCAGCAGGAACGGCACCTCGTAGCGGCGCTGGATGGACGTCGCCCGCGTGGCGACCATTCGCGCCGCCTCGTTGGTCGGCGGCAGCGGGAACGGCACGCCGGTGCCGATCGGCCGGCCTCTGTCGCTCAGCACAATCTGGAACTGCAGGTGCTCGCTGTACCAGCGGAACGGCCAGTCGCGGGACAGCCGGTCCATCATCGAGAGCGCCGGTTCGTACATGCCGTGCGCCGAGCCGATCGACAGCGAGACGCCATGCATCACTACCGGCAGCCCCTCGCACCGCCGCTCTGCCTCGTCGTACTGCGACGGATCAGGCACCAGCCTCGCGACCCCTGCGCGGGTTTCCTCGCGATGGAAGATCTCCGGCGTGATCTCGACGAAATCGAGCAGGTCCGCCGTGTAAAGGGCGGCCGGCAGCGCCAGATGGCAACCGAACCCGACACCAAGGGGCTCCGGCCTTTCCGGAGCCGCCACCGGCGTCGTCTCGGCAGGCCCGGGCTGGCTCAGCCGGGCGTCGTCTCCAGCGACACCACACCGAGCTTCTTCAGATCGGCACCCGGCTCGCGCTGCGCGCTCGGTTTCAGCTCCAGTGCCAGGTAGGCCATGATGCCACACTCGATGGCATTGTTCTGCCGCAGGATGGCATCGACGATATCGATGACCTGCTGGCGGGTCTGTCCCCGCGTTTCAAGGTCGGCTTCAACCCTGACCGACGTCGGCATTCCGCAGGCCATTTCATTCCCTCCTGAATTCGGGTCACGTTTCGCTGTCCCGGCACGGCCCAGGCCGAAGCGACACGTCGGGTGCGCCGGATCGTACCGATTGCGTATCGTAACCGGCCACCGTTCAGGACGCAACAACTATCCGCCGCGCTCACGCACTGTCGATCCCGGAACGATCGGGGCCGGCGGCGGAACGGATCGGGCAGGCCATCGGCCCCGGTCATCCGCTCTGTTGCCGCCCGTTCACGAAATTTTCGGCAGTGATCCTGTGCCCCTCGATTGAGCGAGCGGAACGAGTCCGCCGGTCGTGTGGCTGAGCGCAGGCCGGGGGCAGCGGGCCTTGCCTCCCCGGGGTTGCGGGTGCGCGCCGGGTGGGGAGACTGCGCCGTCCGCCGGAAGGAGGGAGAGAATGGAGATCAGGCGAAGCGGTTCGCAGCCGTCGCGGAAGGGGCCGGAGGAGTATTTCACCGGCAGCGTGCGTATCGACCCACTGGTGGAGGCACCCGGGCCGGCGCGCGTTCGCGGCGCGAGCGTGACATTCGAACCCGGCGCCCGCACGGCATGGCATGCGCATCCGCTCGGCCAGACCTTGATCGTCACACATGGGCTCGGATGGGTGCAGCGATGGGGCGGCCGGGTCGAGGAAGTACGGCCAGGTGATGTGGTCTGGATTCCGCCCGGCGAGAAACATTGGCATGGGGCGACGCCGGCGACGGCGATGACGCATATCGCCATTCAGGAAGCGATGGACGGCAAGACCGCTGACTGGATGGAAAAGGTCAGCGAAGAGCAATACCGCGTGTGAGCACGGCCCGCCGCGCACTTGTCCTGCTGCTTGAATCGGCGCAGCAAGCTCACTCGTCATGCGGGAAGACAGAGGAGAATCGCATCAGGATGCCCCGAGCGTCAGCCGGAAGGAGAACGACGTGAAGCAACCGCCGCGCGGCCGGAATTTTTTCTTCGGACCCGGCCCGACCAATATCCCCGACAGCGTGCTCGCTGCGATCGCGCACGCCACCATCGATTTCAACGACGCCGATTTTCTCGCCCTTTACGAAAGCTGCGTCGCGGGGCTGAAGCGCCTGCTCGGGACCGAGCAGCATGTCTTCCTCTACACCGCCTCCGGCCATGGCGCGTGGGAGGCCACGTTCGCCAATCTCTGCACGCCGGGCGACCGGATCCTGATGGTGGAATCCGGCTACTTCTCCGATGACTGGGCGAAGATGGGGCGGAAGTTCGGGCTCACGGTCGAGACGCTGGCAGCGGACTGGCGGCGCGGCGCCGAGTTCGGCGAACTCAGCCGCATGCTCGCCGCGGATACGGGCAAGACGTTCCGCGCGCTTTGCATCGTCCACAACGAAACCTCGACCGGCGTCTGCCTGCCGCTCGAAGAGGTGCGCCGGTTGCTCGACGAAACCGGCCATCCGGCGCTGCTTTTTGCCGATGCCATCTCTTCCTTCGGGTCGATGGAATGCTGGATGGACGCCTGGGGGATCGATGCGCTCGTCGGCGGCAGCCAGAAGGGCCTGATGCTGCCCACGGGGATGAGCTTCACGGCAGTCAGCGAAAAGGCGATGGCGGTGCATGAGAACGCCGGCCTGCCGCGCTATTATTTCGACTGGACGGAGATGCTGCGCCGGCGCCAGAAGAGTTTCTGCGGCACCTTGCCGGTGGCTCTCTTCTTCGGTCTCAAGGAAGCGCTCCGCCTGATCGAGGAGGAGGGTCTGATGGCCGTCTTCGCCCGCCACCATCGCCTCGGCGAGGGCGTGCGGCGGGCTGTCCGCCACTGGAGCGGCAACGAGGGCCCGGAGCTTTTCTGTACCGACCCGGCGCGGGTTTCGGATTCCGTCACCGCCATCCGGATGCCTGACGGGCACGATGCGGAAGCCGTTCGCGAAACGGCGCTCCGGCGCTTCAATGTCGCGCTCGGCAGCGGCCTGGGGCCGCTCCGGGGCAAGGTGTTCCGCATCGGCCATCTCGGCGATCTCAACGAGCCGATGGTGCTCGGCGCGCTCGGCGCCGTGGAGATGAGTCTCGGCATCAACGGCGTGCCGCACAGCCCGGGCGGAGTGGATGCGGCGATGGCGTGGTTTGCCGAGGAAAGGCAACCCGGGATCACGGCGGCACATTGAATGTCCGACACGCCGCCCCCTTCCGTCACGCCACCGCCGGAGCACACCCGCCCGCTGGGAGGTGCCAAATTCCTCACCGAGCCCGAGCCGGAGCGCGGCGTTGCGCTGCCCGTCATCCCCGGCGTCTGGCGCGTGGTTGCCAACAATCCGGGGCCGATGACCTATCACGGCACCAACACCTATCTGATCGAGGGCGAAGACGGGATGGCGGTGCTCGATCCCGGCCCCGACGATCCGGCCCACGTGGCGGCCGTGCTGACGGCCGGCGGGGGCGGCATCCGCCGCATCCTGCTCTCGCATGGCCATCGGGATCATGTCGGCGCGACCGCTGCCCTGCGCGCCGCCACCGGGGCGGAGGTGTTCGGCTTCCAGCCCAGCCTGCAGCCCGAGATCCCGATCGATCACGCCCTCTCCGAGGGTGACGAAGTGGCGAGCCTCACCGTGCTCCACACGCCCGGCCACGCCGCCGATCATCTCTGCTTCGCGCGGGCGGGTGGTGCGCTCTTTTCCGCCGATCACGTGATGAGCTGGTCGACCAGCGTCGTCAGCCCGCCGAACGGCGACATGGCCCACTATCTCGTCCATCTTCGCCGGCTCGTCCCCCGCGACGATCGCTGGCTGCTGCCCGGCCACGGCCCGCTGCTCGGCCGGCCTGCGGCTTTCATCCGCGCGCTGATCGCGCATCGCGTGCAGCGCGAAAAGGCGATCCTGGCCGCTCTCGGGCCGGAACCGGTTTCGGTTTCCAACCTTGCCGCGACCATCTATCGCGGCATCAGCCCACGGCTGCAGGCGGCGGCCGAACGCAACCTGCTCGGCCACCTCGTCAAGCTCGAGGCGGAGCGGCAGGCACGGCGCGAAGGGGAGCTTTGGCGCCGGGCTGGACCTGTGGCGGGTTGACCGGGCAGCCCGGCCGCGATTTTCCTGGGCACTGAGTCACTAAAGCAGTTGCTAAACTGATCGACCGGCGCTATAGTTAAGCAAATGCTTAACCAACAGCCCGGCCTCGACCGAATGTTCCACGCGCTCGCGGACCCTGCGCGCCGCGCCATGGTCGAGCGGCTGAGCAGCGGGCCGGCATCGGCGAGCGATCTCGCCAGACCCTTGCCGATGTCCCTGCCGGCCGCGCTGCAGCACCTGCAGGTGCTGGAAGGGGCGGGCCTCGTTCGTTCCGAGAAGGTCGGGCGGGTGCGGAACTTCTCCATCGAGGCAGGCGCCCTGAGCCTCGCCGAACAGTGGATCCATGCCCGCCGGACCGAGTGGGAGCGCCGCCTCGACAGGCTTGGCGCATACCTTGAAACGCTGATCCGTGAAGGAGAGCACGATGCCCCGGACAAGTGAAGCCGGAACCGCAACGAAGTTGCCCGCGGTGCACCTTTCGCGCCGCTATGCGGCCCCGCCCGCTTTGGTATTCAAGGCCTGGACCTCGTCTCTGCATGTCAGGCGCTGGTTCTGTCCCACCGGCTACAGCGTGGTCGAGGCACGGGTGCAGCCTGGACACGGCGAGGGACCGTTCGAGGTCTGCATGCAAAGCCCGGAGGGTGCGCGGCACTGGATCCGCGGTCGTTTCACCGAGGTCGTGCCCTTCGTGCGACTGGCGATCGAGATGGACGTCAGCGACCAGGGCGGGCACCTCCTGTTCTCCTGCCACACAACCGTGGCCCTGGCAGAAGATGCCGGCGGTACGCGAATGGAGGTGGTGCAGACCTATACGGTCCGGGACCCTGCCGCGCTCTGGATGATCGAAGGCGCGCCGCAGGGCTGGCAGCAGACTGTCGATCGCCTCGAGGTTCTGCTCGCCGAAATGCAAGAGGAACGGGAAGGCCGCTCGGTCGTCCATGCCACTTTCCGCCTCGAACGGCTGTACGATGCCCCGGTGGGGCGGGTCTGGAAGGCGTTCACGGACGAAGAAGCGAAAGCGAAATGGTTCGGCGCCGCGGCCTCGGAATGGACGCTGCTGGAACGGGAAATGGACGTCCGCGTGAACGGCCGGGAGCGTCTCAAAGGGCGGTGGAAGGCCGGTGTCGTTTCGACATTCGATGCCCTCTATCACGACGTGATCCTGAATGAGCGGCTGATCTACAGCTACGAAATGCACCTTGACGAGCGGAAGATCTCGGTCTCGCTGTCGACCGTTGCGCTGCAAGGCGAAGGGCAGAAGACCAGACTGACGCTCACCGAGCAGGGCGCCTTCCTCGACGGCTATGACGATGCCGGCGCGCGCGAGCACGGCACCGGCCTGCTGCTCGACGCGCTCGGTGCCTCGCTCGGCGATTAGACCCGTGTCGGGCTGACTGTGCAGCCCGACACGGGTCTCGCGCTTTATTCGAGCCCGCGATTCACGCCCTCCGACGATTCCGCCTCGGGCGATCGCGGGCTGGGCGGCGCCCGCCCGCACCTTCTCGGATGGCGGTCCCGGCTCCGCCCTCCTCGCGGCCGAGCCCGTTTTACTGGCCGGCGGCGACGCGGCCGATCTCGACGCGCCAGACTTCCGGCCCCTGCTCGAGATAGCGCCAGGAGAACTCGCCGTGATGCTCGGCATCGAACTGGTAATAGAGCGGCTTCGGGTCGTGATCGTTGACGAGAACGAACCTGCCGCCGGGCAAAAGCGCGTCGTATGTTGCGAAAATCTGCTGATGGCGGCGGGCCGGAACCAGCGCGCGCACGTCGAGCTGAGCGGTTTCAGTCATGGGCTTGGTTTCCTTCTTGACGGATCGGAGCGGTATGGCGGGTGAGGAAGTGCAGCAGTGCGGTCAGCCTTGTCGCCTCCTGCGCGTGGCGTTCCCTGAGCACCGACCAGGCACGCGCCGCAAGGCGGGACGATTCCTCGGCCGCGCCGCGAGCAGCGAGTGCCAGCAGGGCCTCCCGCAGGATGCGGTTGAGCCGGGCAACATCTTCCTCGACCGGGATGGGCAGCGTCATTCGCTGTCCTCGCGAATTCCGAAATGTGCCTTGGCGGCGGCCGACATCCGTCGCGGCGACCAGGCCGGGTTCCACACGACGTTGACGAACACGCCGCTCACGCCTGAAAGCTCGGCCAGGCGCCGCTCGACTCCGGTGACGATATAGTTCTGGGCCGGGCAGCCGGGCGTGGTCATCGTCATCGCCACGTCGATCAGCCCGCCTTCGATACCGATGTCGTATATCAGCCCGAGATCGACGATATTGAAGCCAAGTTCCGGGTCGATCACGTCGCGCAGTGCCTCGCGCACGTTCTCGACAGAGTGTGCCATGGGAATCGCGTCCATCGCTCAGCCTCCGCGCCGGATCAGGAGATGCACGCCGGCAGGACCGGGTTGCACCTCGATCGCCGCCCCGCGCGCCTCGAGCTCCGGATAGAGCAGCAAGGGTTCGCGGTCGTTCCACGCCTCGAGTACCTGGCCGGGCGCCAGCCCTTCGAGCGCGGAAAGAATCCGCATCATCGGTTCCGGCGGCCCGAGACCGCGATTGTCGAGCGAGAGGCTCGGTTCCGGCCAACCCGCGCCATTCCCGGCATGGCTTCCGGCGGCGGGGCGCGGTTTGCGTTGCCCGCTTGCCGTCGAGGGATCGGGGGTGAACAGGACCTCCCAATCGTCCTGGCCGTGACGGATCGCCGCGTGAGCAAAGCCCTTGCGGCCCAGCACGGCATAAAGCGGAATCGGCTCGAAGGTGGCGCGCAATCGCAGCGCCTGTCCGGGCTCGAGGCGCGAGACCGCCTGCATGATCTCGGCCATCGGCTCGCCGCTGGCACGAAGTGTCGGCCGCACATCGAGGGTCAGAGGAACCGTCTCGGTCATGGATGGGCACCTTTGATTCGGGTGATGATGACGTCGGGTGCGGCATTCCCGCCGCTTGCCCCGCGCGCGTAATGGCCGGTCCAGGCGCGCCGGTATTCACGTGCGAGCAGCAGGGTGGCGAGCAGGAGGGCGGCGATGAGCGCGCGCGCAACATCCGGGCGGGCAAGAGCAACGGCGATGGTGAGCGCGGACACGGCGGCGAAGTAGAGCAGGAAGAACGGCACTGTGTGTGCTTCGTTGACGAGGTCCTGCACGCGCGGCACCGGGCCGCGGCCGAGATGGCTGCCGAAATGCTGCAACCAGGAAAGGAAGGGGATGATCTTGTACAGTTGGGTCAGGCCGAGCCCGCTCAGCCAACCGAGCAGCAGCAGAAGCACGAGAAGAGGTGTGGCCGCTGCCAGGCGCCCTGTTGCCTGGGCTGCGGCACCGAGGAGCACGGCGAGCCCGAGGCTTGCGAAGGCGCCGATCGCCGCCCGGTTGTGCAGCTCGATCTTCTTCCGCTTCCGCGCGCGATAGAGCCGCAGCAGATCGACGAGATAAAGGACGAGGGCGAGAAGAATCGCGAGCCTTCCCGCCTGCTCGACAACCCGGAGCCAGTTTGCCGGCGAGAAGATCGTCGCGATGCCGGCCGCAACGGCGAGGGCAAACCCTGCCACGGCGAACACGAACACGAGCCTGCCGAGTGCGCCCCGCTCATGCGGAGCCAGCATGAACATGGGCAGAAGTTCGTACGAGACGCCGATTGCTGTCAGCGTGAACCAGCCGCCGATTCCGGACAGCGCATGGTAGGGAACAGCGCCGGGAAAGAGAGGAACGAGCGCGGCGCGAGAGGAAGGGATCGCCAGTGCGCAGGCGAACGCGAGCCCGAGCGAAACAGTCAGCACCAGGAAACCGAGCCCGGCAAGCACGAAATCCGCACTGAGCAATCGCCGGCGCTTCGCCAGCAGCGGCACCAGAAGGGCGATGCTGCCGACGAGGATGGCAACGCCCACCAGCGCGCCGCCGGCCGGCAGCAGGAGATCGGCCGCATTGCCGTGGCCGAGCGCCAGGAAACCTGAGACCATCAGGAGAAGCCCGGCCTCCACGCCGATGACCGTCAACAGCGGCAGGACCTGGGACGGCAGGTTGCGGCTGGTGATCACCGGCACGAACTGGAAGAGGGCGCCGAACATCAAGAGCGTGAGCCAGCCGATCGTCAGGAAATGCATCATCGCGAGTGTCGTCGGCGCGCCGGCGGGTACCGCCGGCCAGGCGAAGCCGGAGATCGCGAACAGAAGTCCGGCTGCGAAATTGGCGAGGGCGCAGGTGAAAATGGCCGGCGTCCAGCGCGAAATCCGGTCTTTCCCGGGATTCACGGTTCCGCTCGCTCGGCGCGAATGTGGATCTTGCCGAAATCGCCGATGACATATTTGTCCAGCCCGCCGGCAGCGATCGGGAATTCGTCAGCGATGAGCGCCAGCGCCACCATCTGGCCGACCATCAGGCCGCCACTCCACGAGGCTCCGAAATTCGCAAGCCACGTCAGGGGCGCTAAGAAATTTCCGACGGGAGAGGTGCGGAAGGCGCGTTCGCGCCTGTCACCGAAGCAGTGGGTGATGGCGAGTTCCGTCACCCGCGGATCCGGCAGGCCGGGCCTCGCCTGCCCATAAATGAGCCCGGCTGTGCCGCAGCTTTCCGCGATGGCCGTCAGCGGATCGTTGCCGGCGCCCCCGTCAACAGAGGAACCGAAGACGAGAACGGCCGGATGCGTGCTTTCGATCGCCGCGGCAAGCTCCCATTCTCCGAACGGCGCCTCGTACTCGGGCAGGCTCCGGCCGACGCGGAAAGCAAGCGCAGGCCTCAGCCGCATCCGCTGATTCCCAGCCATGCGAATCCGCGCCGGCTGCGGCCGAACGGCGGCGAGCGGCAGCGGCGCCGAAGCAAGGCCGGCCTCTGGCTCCGCGGCACAGATTTGCCAGCCGCCGATCGCACCCTGTTCGCGGCTCACCATTTGCTGGATGCCATAGGCCTCTGGGAGGTTTTTCGGCCGCAATCCCTGCGGCAGGCCGGCATGCCCCTCCGATCCGCGGCATCGCTCCAGGATGCGTGCGGCGGCCTGCCCGATCATGTCGCTGACCGCCGTTGCCATTCCGGCGCTCCTTTCCTCGAGCCGTGCGGGAAGCGTCAGAATGACGGCGGCAGGCGGAGTGCTCTTTGTGCCCGAGCAAACAGTGATCGGGAAATCGTCAGATTGCGCGCCTGGCGATCGCCTGCTTGATGTGCGCGATCGCGCGGCCGGGATTGAGCCCCTTGGGGCAGGTCTCGGTGCAATTCATGATGGTATGACAGCGGTAGAGCCGGAATGGATCGTGCAGGGCATCCAGCCGCTCTTCCGTGCTCTCGTCGCGGCTTTCGGCGATCCAGCGCCAGGCATTCAGGAGCACGGCAGGGCCGAGATACCGCTCTTTATTCCACCACCAGCTTGGGCAGGCGCCGGTGCAGCAGAAGCAGAGGATGCACTCCCAGTAGCCGTCGATCCTGGCCCGTTCCTCCTGGCTTTGCAGCCGCTCGCGGTCCGACGGGGGAGGGGTTTCCGTTTGCAGCCACGGCTTGATGGCGCGGTACTGCGCAAAGAGGTGCGTCTGGTCGACCACGAGATCCTTGACCACCGCCATCGCGTTCAGCGGGTAGACGCGCACTGCGCCCGGAATTGAATCGATGAAGGTGGTGCAGGCGAGATGGTTGGCGCCGTCGATGTTCATGGCGCAGGAGCCGCAGACACCCTCGCGGCAGGAACGGCGGAAGGTGAGCGTTGAATCGATCTCGTTCTTGATCTGGATCAGCGCATCCAGCACCATCGGCCCGCAGCGATCGAGATCGAGAGTGAAGGTATCGAGCCGCGGCTTCTGCCCGTCGTCGGGATTCCAGCGATAGATGCGAAAGCGCCTGGTGCGCGGCGCCCCCACGGGTGCGGGCCAGCTTCGGCCTTCGCCGATTTTCGAATTTGCCGGCAATCGGAAAGTTGCCATGCCGTGAGGCTCCCGGATTGCGCCGACCGCTGATCAGAATACCATATTCAGTGCCGTCTGGGGCTCGGCGGGTCCGGTCGGCCCCAAATCCAGCCTGGCGGATCACTGGCGGGAAACGACTGTTCGGATGCCTGCTCGACCCGATCCGCCGTGGCATTTCTCTCCGGTTCCCGCCCGCCGAGGCCGGCACGGCGGAGCACTGCTCTCGCCAGCGCGTCCTCGCGGGACGGTGTCAGCCGGCAGGCTACGCTCTCCGAGGTCAGGCCGAGCAGCGTGCAATAGACCGTGTCGACGGCTTGCAGCGCCAAGCGGTGAAACGGAATTCCGGGCGATTCGGCGCGCAGGCGAAGGAAGAGCGCGAAGGCCGCATCGATCTGGCCTGCATCCGCGAGATGAACATGCGCCTCTCCCATTCCATGACTCCTCAGCTCTTGGCATCTGCGGTTTCCGGCAGGTGTGGATTTGGGGAGAGCCACTCCTTCTTGCCAGGCTTGCCGTTCCATTCCTCCGCATCCGGCGGCGGCGTGCCCTTGCGGTTCATGTTCGGCCACAAATTCGCGTACTGGCGGTTGATCTCCGTCCATGCCGGCGCTGCCGCATCGCTGTCCGGCACGATGGCCTGCGCCGGACATTCCGGTTCGCAGACTCCGCAATCGATGCATTCATCGGGGTGAATCACGAGCATGTTCTCTCCCGCATAGAAGCAATCGACCGGGCATACCTCGACGCAATCCATGAACTTGCAACGGATGCAGTTCTCGGTCACAACGTAGGTCACTGGGCAGCCTCCGGGCCTTCGAGAGACGACGATCCCTGAGCGTGCCGGCTCCGGAGGTCTTTGCTCCAGGTCAATGACAGGAGCCTGGCCGCACGTGGCTCGCGCGATCGACGAGGGCTTGCTTGCCGCTGCCCGGCTGTTCGCCGGGATCGGGGGGGCGGAATTGCACCGGATCGCCGAGATGGCGCGGCTCGTCTCGCGCCCGGCCGGGGGCGAATTCTTCTCCCAGGGGGATCCCGCCACCGCGTTCTTCCTGCTCGTCGAAGGGCGCGCCCGGATCGTCCAGATCACGTCCGACGGGCAGCAGGTCACGCTCCGCTACATCGCGCCGGGCGAGGTGTTCGGGGCCGTGCCGCTGTTCTCGGGCGGGCCATGGCCGGCAACCGCTCTCGCCGTGGTCGATTCCACCGCGGCGCGCTGGAGCCGCGAGGCGACCGATCGCCTGACTGCGCAGTATCCGGTCATCCTGGCCAATGCTCTGGCGATCGTCGGCGAGCGTGTGAGGGAGATTGAGGATCGCTACCGCGAACTGGCAACCGAACGGGTCGAACAGCGTGTCGCACACGCCCTGCTGCACCTCGCGAATGTAACGGAAAAGAGCCCCGCGGGCGCGGAGATCGACTTCCCGATTTCCCGTCAGGACATTGCGGAACTGACCGGCACGACGTTGCATACGGTGAGCCGCATCCTGAGCGCCTGGGAGCAGCAGGGAGTCATTGAAAGCCGCCGCATGCATGTCCGCATCCTCCGCCCCGAAGGGGTGCGGGCGATTGCCGCCGAAGCCAGACCGGAAGGCCGTTCCCGGCTGTAATGGCCGATTGCGGAGGAGGGGGCAGAGAGGCGCGCCCGGCCCGGGAACGCACTGCCCGGACCCGCGGCCGAACCGAAAGTTGATGCGATGGGCGATGTCGATCCGGCTCGGCCCGGGCTATGATGCCGTGCCGAGGGCATTGCCCGCCGCCATTTTCGTTTTCCGGAGGTGACGGATGCTTTCTCTTCGCGTCAACGGTAGCACGCATGTGCTCGATCTCGAGCCCGAGATGCCCCTGCTCTGGGTGCTGCGCGACGAGCTTGGCCTCACGGGAACCAAGTTCGGCTGCGGCATCGGCGCGTGCGGCGCCTGCACGGTGCTGATCGAAGGCGTCGCTGTCCGCTCCTGCCAGGTGCCGCTCTCCGCCGTCGGCAGTTCGGCGGTCACCACCATCGAGGGTCTCTCGCCGGACGGCTCCCATCCCGTGCAGCGCGCCTGGATCGAGCATGACGTGCCGCAGTGCGGTTACTGCCAGTCGGGCCAGATTCTCGCCGCCGCGTCGCTGCTGGCGAAAAACCCCGCCCCGTCGGATTCCGAAATCGACGCTGCCATCACCAACATCTGCCGTTGCGGCACCTATCCGCGCATTCGCGCTGCGATCCATCGCGCCGCCTCACTCGGCAACGGCTGAGGAAACGGGCATGTCCATCATCGCTCTCTCCCGCCGCCGCTTCCTGACCGTGACGCTGACCGCGTCGGGCGGGCTGGCAGTCGGCCTCCATCAGGGCGCCCGGGCCGCTCTTGCCGGCGGGCAGGCGGCAGCTTCGCCCTGGCCGGCGTCCGTTCCGGGCATTGCCCTCGGCGCCTGGCTGGTCATCGAGCCTGACGATTCGGTGCTGATCCGGGTGCCGAAATCCGAGATGGGGCAGGGGGTTTTCACGTCGCTGCCGATGATCGTCGCCGAGGAGCTCGGCTGCGCCTGGTCGGCAGTACGCGTGGAATACGCCTCCGCCAACCGCAATCACCGCGAGCGCGAGGTGTATGGCCGCATGGCAACCGGCGGCAGCAGTTCGGTGCGCACGCTGCACTTCGCGCTGCAACGGATCGGCGCCTCGGCCCGCGTTCGCCTGTGTGCCGCGGCCGCGGAAGTCTGGCGCCTGTCCGCCTCCCGGCTCAGCGTCGAGAACGGTGCCGTCATCGATCCTCCGACCGCGCGCAGCATCCGCTTCGGCGCACTCGCCGCGCATGCTGCCGGCATCCGCCTGGCGCACGAGCCGCCGATCAAGACGCCGGCGCAATACACGCTGATCGGCAAGCCGCTCGCCCGCCTCGATACGCCGGTGAAAGTCACCGGCGCCGCGCGTTTCGGCATCGACACGCGGCTTCCCGGCATGCTGTACGCAGCCCTTGTCCGCCCGCCCGTGCTCGCCGCCCGGCCCCGCCATTTCGATGCCGGCGCCGTGCTGTCCCGCCGCGGCATCAAGGCCGTGGTTCCGGTTCCCGGCGGGCTTGCCGTGGTCGCCGACAATTTCTGGCGCGCCAAGGAAGCGGCAGCCGCCCTGCCGGTCGTCTGGAGTGACGGGGCTGCCAGTCTCGCAACCACCGCCCTCCGGGCCCGGTATCGCGCCGCCCTCGATGGGCCGACCGCAACGGCGTTCGCGCGCGGCACCGCCGGGGAGGGGCTGAGAGCCGCTTCCACCCGCATCGAGGCGCTCTACGAAGTTCCCTACCTGGCCCATGCCACCATGGAGCCGCTCAACTGCACTGCGCAGGTCGAGTCCGATCGCCTCGACGCCTGGCTCGGCACGCAGAATCCGGACGCAGCGCTGCTCAGTGCCTCCCGCGCGAGCGGGCTTCCTCCCGACAAGGTGTATATTCACAACTGCTATCTCGGCGGCGGTTTTGGCCGTCGCGGCACCAACGACGAGCTTCCGCAGGCGATCGCCGCCAGCAAGGCGGTCGGCGCGCCGGTGAAGCTCGTCTGGACGCGGGAGGATGATATCCGCGCCGATCGTTTCCGCCCGCAGGCCGCGATCCGCATGCAGGCCGGGCTCGACCAATCGGGCCGGCCTGTGGCGTGGGAGATGCTGACCGCGGTCGATTCGATCGACATGTCGCTGTTCGGATACCACCCGGCCGCAGGGTACGAATTCCAGGCGGTCGAGGGCCTTACCGATACCGCCTACGCGGTTCCCAATCTCCGTGTCGGCTGCGCGCTCCAGCATAGCGCCGCGCCCGTGATGTTCTGGCGCTCGGTCGGCTATTCGCAGAATGCTTTCGCGGTCGAAAGCTTCATCGATGAGATGGCCATCGCCGCCGGCGCCGATCCGCTCGCCTTCCGCCGCCGGCTGCTCGCCCACCGCCCCGATTATCTCCACCTCCTCGACGTGCTTGCCGCCGCCTCCAACTGGGAAAGGCCCCTGCCGCCACGTCATGGCCGCGGGCTCGCCGTCTCGGAATCGCACGACACGATCGTGGGCCAGGTCGTCGAAGTCGAGGCGAGCGAGGGTGGCACCGTCACGATCGGGCGCGTCGTCATCGCCGTCGATTGCGGCCATACCGTCAACCCGCACATCCTGGCGACGCAAATGGAGAGCGGCGTCGTCTATGCCCTCACCGCCGCTCTCTATGGTGAGATCACCATCGAAAAAGGCCGTGTCGTGCAGGGTAATTTCGACACCTATCGGATGCTCCGCATGGCCGATTGCCCGCGCATCGAAACCCACCTTGCCCTCTCGGGCGGCAGGAAGTGGGGCGGCATCGGGGAGCCCGGCGTGCCGCCGGCCGCGCCTGCGCTCTGCAACGCGATCTTCGCCGCCACGGGGCGGCGCATCCGCCGGCTGCCGCTAGAGAGAGAGATCGTGGGGGGGCCTGCCTGAGCCCGCTCCTCGATCGTTGCGTGATTCCAGTCACGCTTAATCCGGGCTAGCGGATCTCCAGGATCGCCTGCTTGACTGCCAGCTCCCGCTCGAAGGCAATCAGTTCGTCGCCGAGCGCATCGCGGATCGAGACCATGCCCACCGGCGCGCCGTTTTCCACGACCGGCACATGGCGGAAGCTCATTTCGTGCATCTCGTGCAGCGCGTGCAGCACCGGCCGATCCGGCGAGATCGTGTTGACGGTGCGCGTCATGACCTGGCCGATCTCTGTCGCCTCAGGGTCCCGGCCCGCTGCAATCACCCGCACCAGTGCATCGCGCTCGGTGAAGATGCCTTCGAGCCGGCCCTCGATCGTCACCAGAATCGCCCCGACATTCCGCTCCGCCATTTGCCGTGCCGCCTGGGCAACCGTCACCTCCGGACCGCAGGTGAGCAGGCTCTGCCCCTGGATGAGATCGCGGATCAGACGGAGCCCCATTGCCGCCTCGCATGCTGTCGGCCCGAGTATGCCGCGCTTATCGCAGCCCGGCCAGGGCCTGGCACCTGTTCTCTCCCCGATCAAACGTGAAGCAGCCGCAGTCCTGTTGCGGCCAGCAGAATGCAGAGGCCTGCCCTGAGCAGCGGCTCCGGCGCGATCTGCACGCCGACACTGCCGAGCGCGATGCCGGGTATCGATCCGACGAGCAGCGGAATGAGGATCTCGGGGTTGACACTGCCCAGCCACCAATGCCCGAGGCCGGCCAGCAATGTGAGCGGTACCGCATGCGCAATATCGGACCCGATGATCTTCGCAACCGGCAGGCGGGGATAGAGGACGAGCAGCGCAATGGTGCCGAGCGCTCCGGCCCCGACCGAGCAGATCGTCACCACCACTCCGAGCATGAGCCCGACTGCGATCGTCATGACGAGGGAGGCGGTGGGCCCAAGGAACGTGATGCGTTCGCTCTCTCTGTGCCCCGCCTGGCGCAACAGCCACGGTTTGGCAACGAGCAGGACCGCGGTGATCAGGAGCAACACCGCCAGAACCTGCGAGATGACCCGGTTCGCGACCTGGCCGTGAATTCCAACCAGATCCAGAACGACAAGTGTCAGCGCGGCACCCGGCAGGCTGCCGAGCAGAAGCCGCCCGACCATCGGCCAGCAGACGGTTCGTTGCCGGCCATGAATGATCGAGCCGACGACCTTGGTCGCGGAAGCGAACAACAGGTCCGTGCCCACCGCGGTCGTCGGATGAATGCCGAAAACCATGATCAGCAGCGGGGTCATCAGCGAACCTCCGCCGATCCCGGTCATCCCGACGAGAATTCCGATAGCGAAACCGGAAACGATGTAGCCGAACTCCATGCCGTCTTCCGCCAACGGAAAATGCCGCCGTCATTGTCCATGAACGGAGCAACGGGAATCAAGTTCTTCCGGTCCGGTCGGACGATGCCAACCCGGCTCTCGTCGATCGTCCGGCGTCCATGATTTTTGTCATCGTCCCATGCTGCGTGATCGCCGGTTCCGACGGGCAGGATCATCATCTGTTCCCGGATGAAAACCTTCTGCCCACGGGGCAAGCGAGAGCAGATTATCCGCGCGTTTCCCGTCTCGTGTGCCGACTCCAACGCTTGATACCGTAGGATGCACCCCAGCGGTCGGCACACACCCCTTTATTTTCAGTGGCCTCTCATCCCCTTTCGTTGGCTGCCGGCGGCAGCGAACGAAAGGGGGCAGGACACTAGCGATTGATGGTTCCTCCGTCGACTGGTCACACAATTGCCACGCCAACGGGCAAGGTTGGGTCACGATGCGGCGCCGCCGATAGCGGTTGCAGAGCCGCGCTGCTTCCGCTCGGCAAGAGAATTGTGGGCGTAGGTCGGCCAAAGCGGGGCATAATCCCCGGATGCCTGGTTGCCCCAGCATGACCAGCCGTCTCGCGTGCCGCGTGCGAACAACTCCAGGCGGGGCGCCGGGCTGCACGATTCGATGAGCGGATAAATTTCGTCCGGTTTGCGGGAATGCTCGCGCTTGCGCGTGGCGATGAGATTGACCTGGCGTCTTCCCGGCGGAAGCGTGCGCGCATTCCGGCCGCGGATTCCGAACAGCAGGAGTTCCGTCACGTTGCGGAAATAGAAGCCGACGCCCCGGCCGTCCGAGCCGCCATCCTTGCGGATTTTGTGCCACACCAGGTTCGCCTTGTACGTGAAGCCCCAGCTCGCCATCACGGTGAGGCCTTGCGGCAGCAGCGCATTCGGCACCCACAAATAGAGATGCGCGACCTCGGCCGCCACCTCGCCGACCGGAAGTGCTGCGATCGCTTCGAAGCTCATGGTTCCATAGCGCGAGAGGCGACGGTGCTCCGGCGCCATTTTTCCGGTCCGGTTCTGAAAGCGCCACGGCGGGTCAGCCAGGATCGTTCCGAACCTTCGGCCTGAGACGAATGCCGCCAGGCCGGAAACGGCGTCAGATTTCATGCCAGGGGGCCTTCATGCGACTCGACGCGTTGCGCCGTGCGGCATTCTACCGCCCTGGTCACTCCTCCCGCCGTACGCGGTCGCGATAAACCGCCGTCCGGCGGACTCCTGCGCGCGATGGCGGAGGCAGGCGGAGCCAGGCAGCAAGTTCGGCCAGTACCTGTGCCGTGATCCAGGGCAGCGCATCGAGTGCCGGATCGTCGAGGGCATAGAAACCGAGCCCTTCGAGTTCTCCGGAGCCGGCAAGCCGGCCCTCGAGTTGCTCGGCCGAAATGACAAGAAAGCGGGCATGAAACCGGATCGGCAGGCTGGGCGGCGTGATCGCCCGGCAGAGATAGCAAAGTTCTGCGAGCGCCGGCGGCTGGCCGAGAGAGAGCCCGGTCTCTTCGGCCAGCTCCCGTGCTGCCGCGATGGCAAGCGCGTGCGCGAGTCCGGGTCTGGCACCCTTGTTCAGCATCACTTGCGTGGCCGGCGAAAGAACCGAGGCTGCCGGGGCGGAGTAGTCGCCCCGCTCCACCGCTCCGCCCGGGAGCGCGAGCCGATTCGGCATGAAGCGGTGCCCGGCGGCGCGCATGCCCATCAGTACTTCTGCAGCACCGCCCGTCGCGCGCAGCACGACCAAGCTTGCCGCATCGCGCGGCCGCGCGACGCGCCTCTTTCCTTCTGCTTCATTCATCGCGGGTCGAACCTTGGGCGCGGAAACGCCTCTGGCAAGGCAAGGTCGCGGTGGACATTCCCCGGCTGCTTTAACGGAGCCGGCGACCTCTGGTATGGGACCTCCGCCGCAACGCAACGGAAGCCGCATGAAAAAATCAGACCCGGACCTCGACCCCGACGACTGGGCAGAGCTGCGTGCGCTCGGGCACCGGATGCTGGATGACGCCTTCGACGGGCTGGAAACCCTGCGCGAGCGGCCAGTCTGGCAGAGGCTGCCGCCTCGTCTTCGGGCGGAGTTCCGCGAGAAGCTGCCGCACCAGGGCCAGCCCGCAGCCGAGGCCTACGCCGACTATCTTCGCCTGGTCGCGCCCTATGCCACCGGCAACACCCATCCGCGCTTCATGGGCTGGGTGCATGGCGGTGGCACCGCACCCGGGATGCTGGCCGAAATGCTGGCCGGAGCGCTGAACGCCAATCTTGGTGGGCGGGATCACGCGCCGATCGAAGTCGAGCGGCAGGTCATCGCCTGGGCCGCGGAGATGCTCGGCCTGCCGGCGGAGTGCTCGGGCCTGCTCGTCACCGGCACGTCGCTTGCCAACTTCATTGGCGTGCTGGTGGCGCGGTGCGCCGCCCTCGGCGCGGCCTGCCGGAGGAGCGGCCTCGGCGCGGCGCCCCTGACCGCCTATGCCTCGACCGCGGCGCACGCCTGCATTCCGCGGGCGTTGGACATGTGCGGGCTGGGTTCGGAAGCGCTCCGGCGAATCGCCACCGGCCCGGCCGGCCGCATCGATCTCGCAGCCCTGGAGGCGGCGATCGCGCGGGACCGTGCAGCGGGCAACCGGCCGTTCCTGGTCATCGGCACTGCCGGCACGGTCGATATCGGGGCGGTCGACGACCTCGCGTCTCTTGCCGCCCTCTGCCGGCGCGAAGGGCTTTGGTTCCACGTGGACGGAGCGTTCGGCGCCATGCTGGCGCTCTCGGAAAAGCATCGCCCGCTGCTGGCGGGAATAGAGGCGGCCGATTCGGTGGCCTTCGATTTCCACAAATGGGCGCAGGTCCCTTACGACGCCGGCTGCATCCTGGTGCGCGACAGCGCCGCCCATCGCGCCGCCTTCGCGCAACCCGCACCGTATCTGCAGGGGGAAACGAGGGGCCTGGCGGGCGGACAGCCATGGCCATGCGATTTCGGCCCCGATCTCTCGCGCGGCTTCCGCGCCCTCAAGGTGTGGCTGACGCTGAAGATTTTTGGCGCCGGGCGGTTGGGCGAGGTGGTCGAGCGTACGATCGAACTGGCGCATCTGCTGGCCGGGCGGATCGATGCCGAACCTGCGCTCGAACGGATGGCGCCGGTCGCCCTCAACATCGTCTGCTTCCGCTTTGTCGCCGCCGCCGATCCCGGCGTCGATCTCGATGCGCTCAACGCCGCGATCGTGGCCGATCTGCAGGAAGGCGGGATCGCCGCACCCTCGACCACCCGCATCCGCGGGCGGCTTGCCATCCGCGCCGCGATCGTCAACCACCGCACGCGGTCAGCCGACATCGAGGCACTGGTTGAAGCGGTGCTGCGGATCGGGAAGGCACGGGCCGCGGCGGCTGCCTGACCGTGATGGCGGCCCTCGCCGGCTGGATCACCGCGGTGATCTCCGCCGGCGGCTATGCCGGGGTGGCGGCACTGATGGCTGTCGAATCGGCATGCATACCGCTGCCCTCCGAGATCGTGATGCCGTTTGCCGGCTATCTCACGACGACCGGGCGATTCAGCCTCTGGGCAGTGGCGCTGGCCGGTGCGATCGGCTGCAATATCGGCTCGACCATTGCCTACGCTGTCGGCGCCACGGGGGGCCGGCGCGCGATCGACCGCTTCGGATACTGGGTGCTGCTCGACCACAAGGACCTTGATCGGGCGGAGTGGTTCTTCGGCCGCTTCGGCCGCGCGGCGGTGTTCATCGGGCGGCTGCTGCCGGTGGTCCGAACCTTCATCTCGTTTCCCGCCGGCATGGCGTGGATGCCGCAGCTTCCTTTCCAGCTCTACAGCTTCGCGGGTTCTCTGGCTTGGTGCTATGCACTCGCCTTCGCGGGCCATCAGCTTGGCCGACGCTGGGAAAGCGACCCGGCGCTACGCGCCTATCTCAGGCACGCGGACCTTGCGATCGCACTGCTGCTGGCCCTCGGGGTCGCCTGGTTTCTGCGGCGGAGGCTGGGGCGGCAGCGATCCTGAGGCGAAGGCCAGGGAAAGAAAGAAAATGCCCTGTCCGGTTTTCACCGGACAGGGCAAGTCAACAGGGAGGCTTCACGTCTGGGAGACGAAGGGGTCCTTAGACCCCAGATTTCCGGCCTCGCGGCCGGAACCCTAACGGTACTTACGCGCCTTCGGCGCGACTCGCACCTGAAATCCACAACTAACAGTAACCGGTGTTCACCTCTTGTGCTACTGCGAAATGGCGGAATCCGCAATGCAATAATCGCATGGCTTCACGATTTGCCCCGATTTAGTCGCAATTCAGCGTGGCCTGGAGGGTAGGCAAGGCGTCCCCCGGGCAGCGGCGCAGGGACGCCGGTCGTTTCCGGAAAGCTCAGTGGCAGGCCGGCAAGCACCCGTGCCGCAAGAAAACCAAAGCACTGCGCTTCCAGTGCGTCACCATCCCAACCCACCGCCTCGACCGGCACGACAGGCGCGCCGATCGCGTGACACAAAGCCGTCATGATGGCCCGATGATGCCGCCCGCCGCCGGAGACGAGCCATCTCGCGGGCGGGGCGGGGAGGGGAGAGAATGCTGCCGCCCGCGCCGTGAAGGCAGCCAGAGTCGCCGCACCTCCGGCGGCGTCGAGTCCTTCAAGTCCGCTTTCCGCGATCCAGGCCGAGAAGGAGAGGCGATCGAGCGATTTCGGCCAGGGGCGGGCGAAATAGGGATGGGCGAGCAGGCGCTCCAGGACCGCGCCGTTCACCTGGCCCGCCGATGCCAGGGCGCCATCGGCATCGAATGGCTGCCCGGTTTTCCGCTGCACCCAGTCATCGAGCGGGCCGTTTCCAGGCCCCGTATCGAACGCGACCAGGCGCCCATCCGGGCCGATCCAGGTCACGTTGGCGACACCGCCGAGATTGAGAATGGCGAGCGGCCGTTCCAGTCTCGCCGCGAGAGCGGCATGGAAGATCGGCGCAAGCGGCGCGCCTTCTCCACCTGCGGCCACATCGGCCGAGCGGAAGTCATGCACGACCGGAAGACCGGTTTGGCCGGCCAGCCAGGCAGCGTCTCCGATCTGCCAGGTTCGGCCTGCTTCGGGCCGGTGCAGGATGGTCTGGCCGTGCATGCCGATCACGTCGGCCGGCTCATCGATGGCGGCCACCGCCTCGGCATGTGCCTCGGTGATTGCCGTCGTGAGGCGGAGCAGTTCCGCATCGTTCGGGAGAAGCATCCCGGCGCGGCCTGTCAATTCGCGAAGGGACGTCCTGAGCGCTTTGTCGTACGGCAGGGTCAGGCGCTTGCCCAGCCTTTCGATCCTGACCCCATCGGTTTCGATCCAGGCCGCATCCACGCCGTCGAGCGAAGTGCCGCTCATCAACCCGATCGCCCGCCACATTCCCCTTTCCCCCGCCGGCATGCTAGCCAACTGCGCCATGCCCGCGACCGACGCCTTTCTCGCCGAGGCCATCGACCGCGGCTTCGTCTTCCAGTGCACCGATACGGAGAGCCTGGACGCGTTGCTCCGCGCCGGCCCGGTCTCGGGCTATATCGGCTTCGACTGTACCGCACCGAGCCTGCATGTCGGCAGCCTGGTGCAGATCATGCTGCTCCGTCTCTTCCAGCGCCACGGCCATCGCCCGGTGGTGCTGATGGGCGGCGGCACCACGCGGATCGGCGATCCATCGGGGCGCGACGAGACGCGCCAGCTCCTGAGCGACGACGAGATCGCCGCCAACATGGCCGGCATCCGCCGCGTGTTCGAGCCCCATATTCGCTTCGGCGACGGCCCTTGCGATGCGATCACCGCCAACAACGCAGACTGGCTCGATGCCCTCGGCTACATCCCGCTGCTGCGCGACGTGGGGCGGCACTTCACCGTCAACCGCATGCTGACATTCGATTCGGTGAAGCTGCGCCTCGATCGCGAGCAGCCGCTGACCTTTCTCGAATTCAACTATATGATCCTGCAGAGCTACGATTTCCGCGAGCTTTACCGGCGGCACGATGTACGGCTGCAAATGGGCGGCTCGGACCAGTGGGGGAACATCGTCTCCGGCGCGGAACTGACCCGCCGGACCGAAGGCGCGCAGGTGTTCGGATTGACCACGCCGCTGATCACCACCGCCTCGGGGGCGAAGATGGGGAAGACGGCTGCCGGCGCGGTGTGGCTGACCGCCGACCGCCTTCCTCCCTTCGATTACTGGCAGTTCTGGCGCAACACCGAGGATGCGGATGTCGGCCGCTTTCTCAGGTTTTTCACGGAAATTTCCGTATCCGAGATAAAGCGCCTGGAAGCGGGCGATATCAACGAGGCGAAGAAGCACCTTGCGACTGCGGCAACCGCCCTGGCGCACGGCCCCGCCGCCGCTGCCACCGCGGCGGAAGCGGCGCGGCGCCTCTTCGAGACGGGCGAGAGCGCGGAACTTCCGGTGACCACGTTGCCGCGCACCGAGCTTGCCATCGGCCTGCCGGCCTTCCGCCTCTTCACCCTCGCCGGGCTGGCGACGAGCAATGCCGAGGCGCGGCGGCTCATCCGCGGGGGCGGCGCACGCATCAACGATTCACCCGTTGCCGACGAGACCCTCACCATCAGCCTTGCCGATCTGCAACAGGGAGCGATCAAGCTTTCCGCCGGCCGCAAGCACCATCGCCTGGTTCGCCCTGATTGATACCGGGTGTGCCGGCTCACGCGATGCGATGCCCCGAGCGCTGCTCGGCGGGGCGCCTCGGATGGTAGAGATTGTGCGCCGTGTTGACGAGCGCGATATGCGAGAGCGCCTGCGGGAAATTCCCGAGCAAACGCTTGCCGCCGGGATCGTATTCCTCGGCCAGCAGCCCGACATCGTTGCCGAGCTCGAGCAACCGCTCGAAAAGACGTCGCGCGTCATTGCGGCGCCCGAGGAGGAGAAAGTTGTCGGCAAGCCAGAAGCTGCACGCGATGAAGGTGCCTTCGCCGCCGGCCAGTCCATCGACGCCCGAGCCGGTATCGTAGCGCAGCAGCAGGCCGTCGGACATCAGCTTTCGCTCGATCGCATCGACCGTTCTCTGCATGCGCTGATCGCCGGGAGGCAGGAAACCCACCAGCGGCATCAGCAGCACGCTGGCATCGAGCGCGCCTGAACCGTAGCTCTGCACGAATGCCCCGAGATCGCTGTTGAACGCGCTCCGGCAGACCTCGTCGTGAATCTCGCGCCGTGCGGCGCGCCAGCGTTCGAGCGGCGCCTCGAGGCCGAACTGCTCGGCGGCCTTGATCGAGCGGTCGAAGGCGACCCAGGCCATGACCTTCGAATAGGTGAAGTGCTGCCGGCCGCCGCGAACCTCCCAGATCCCCTCATCGGGTTCGCGCCAGACGGTCTCGAGATGCCGCATCAGTTCCAGTTGCAGCATCCAGTCGAGCCCGTTCCCGGCCAGCCCTCCCAGGCGCGCGTGGTAGAGCGCGTCCATCACCTCGCCATAGATGTCGAGCTGAAGCTGCTCGGCGGCGGCGTTGCCGATACGAACCGGGCGCGAGCCTTCGTAGCCTTCGAGCCACGGGGCCTCCCATTCCGCCAGGCGCCGCTCGCCCCCGAGCCCGTACATGATCTGGACCTGCGCCGGATCGCCGGCTACCGCCCGCCTCAGCCAGCCGCACCACGCTTCTGCTTCTTCGTAATGATCGCCGTTCATCATCGCGAGCAGCGCGAAGGTCGCGTCACGCAGCCAGCAATAGCGATAATCCCAGTTGCGTGCGCCACCGGGCCGCTCCGGCAGCGACGTGGTGGGAGCGGCGACGATTCCCCCGGTCGGCCGGTAGGTGAGGGCCTTGAGCGTGATCAGCGAGCGCCGCACAGCCTCCGACCAGCGGCCGGTGCCCGGCGAGCGCCGCGACCATGTGCGCCAGAACTCAACCGTTTCCTCGAGCGCCGTGAACGGGTCGATCCGGTCCGGCGGATCGACATGCGAACGGCCGTAGCCGAGCACGAAGGCAATTTTCTCGCCGGTGGAAACCGTGAATTCGGCGACCGTCTTCATCTCCTCGCCGCGCAGCGGCACCTTGGTGCGGAGCACGACCATGTCCGGACCACAGATGGCCAGCAATGTTTCCTCGTCTCGCCGCGTCACCCAGGGAACGAGCGAGCCGTAATCGAATCGCACGACCAGCTCGGTCCGCATCCGCACCTGCCCCCTCTTGCCGAGCACGATCCGCACCAGGTTCGAGGTGTCATCGCGCAACGGCATGAAATCGACGAGCGTCACCGATCCTGTCGGCGTATCGAAAACGGTCTCCAGGACCAGCGTGTCGCTCAGGTATTTTCGGCGCGCGGCAAGCGGCGCCCCGAGCGGAGCGATCAGCCAGCGTCCGTTCTCGCTGGTCCCCAGCAATGCTGCAAAGCAGGCGCCGCTGTCGAACCGGGGCCAGCAGAGCCAATCGATCGATCCGTCGCGGGCGACCAGTGCGGCGGTCTCGCAATCGCCGATCAGCGCATAGTCTTCTATCCTGTGGGACATCGGACGCTCCCGGGAAATCGACCCGTGTGACTCTCCGGCTTCACGGAGGTTTGCCGCCGCACGGCACTCCCTCGTGAAGCAAACCCGGGCAGGTTGCAGCAGAGAACCGGGTCCCCCACCTTTGAAACGTGGATGTCACCCATCCGGCCTGTCCTCTGGTGCCGGCGCCATCGGCAGCAAAGCAGTCGGGTCGTCCGGCTGCGGCAAATCCGCTTGTTGCGCCGGGAAGTCATGCTTTGCTGGCGGAAAGTCGGGGAGAAGCGATGTGATGAACGATTCCCGTGCCCGCTCGCCTGGCCACACAACACTGACGCTCGCCATCGATATCGGCGGGAGCCACCTCAAGGCTGGCATCGTGGACGAACGCGGTTCGCTCGTCGGCCAGCGCGAACGGGTGGCGACCCCAGGCGGTGCCTCGGCAGAGGAAATAGTTGCGGCCCTGGTTTCGCTGGTGCATCCGCTCGGCCCTTTCGAGCGGATCTCGGTGGGCTTTCCCGGGCTCGTGCGCCAGGGGCGCGTGTTGACGGCGCCGAATCTCGGAACCGGCGTATGGCACGGATTTCCGCTTGGGTCCGAACTGGAACGTGCGCTCGGGCGGCCCGCGCGGGTGTTGAACGATGCCAGTGTCCAGGGCCTCGGTGCCATCGAGGGCTCAGGGATCGAACTCGTGCTGACACTCGGCACCGGCATGGGTTTCGCGCTGTTCACGAACGGCAGGCTCGCACCGCATCTCGAAATGGGCCAGCATCCGGCACGCAGGAAGATGACATACGATCAGTATATCGGCGAGGTCGCGCGACGGAAGATCGGGCGGCGCCGCTGGAACCGCCGGATCCGCCGCGTTGTCAGGACGCTCGGCCGCCTCACCGGATACGATCTTCTCTATATCGGCGGGGGCAACGCGCGGCACCTGGCCCGAAACCTGCCCGGGAATGTTCGCACGGTGTCCAACAACGCCGGCATCACGGGCGGCGTCCGGTTGTGGGACCGCCGGCATGACGCCATGTTTGACAGGCCGGGGCCTCTGTTCGATCTCGCCTCGTCGGGCAAAGAGGAGGCGACGTGACCGTTCCGCTCGCAGTGCCGGCAACGCCGGCAGAGGAGAACGGATGCCGATGCGCGACCTCGATCGGGGCGGTCGCGGAGAATGTCGGCTTCGCGGTCGATCACCAGATCGAGGCCGCGAGAGCCGCGATCGCGCGCAGCAAGGGATGGGAGGAAAAACGATGCAGCTTGGGCTGATCGGGCTGGGGCGGATGGGCGCCAACATGGTCGAGCGGATGATTGGCGCGGGCCATTCGCTCGTCGTGCATGACACGAGCGAGGCCGCCGTGAAAGACCTGCTCGGAAAGGGCGCCAGGGGCAGCACGGATCTTGGAGCCTTCCTCGGCATGCTGGAAGCGCCGCGCGCGGTGTGGCTGATGGTCCCGGCGGGCGCGGTGCAGAAGGTCATCGATCAACTCGTGCCGCTGCTCGCCCAAGGCGATGTCGTCATCGATGGCGGCAACTCCTTCTACCAGGACGATATCCGGCGCGCCGAGGCACTGAAGGCGCGCGGCATTCATTATGTCGATGTCGGCGTGAGCGGCGGCGTCTGGGGCCGCGAGCGGGGCTATTGCATGATGATCGGCGGGGCGACCGAAATCGTCGGCCATCTCGATCCCATCTTCCGGGCTCTCGCCCCGGGCGTGGAAGCGGCGCCGAGGACCCCGGGCGCCTCCGGCGAGCCGGCTCCCGGTGAGCGAGGCTATCTTCATTGCGGCCCGAACGGCGCCGGCCACTTCGTCAAGATGGTGCACAACGGAATCGAATACGGCATCATGGCCGCCTATGCGGAGGGATTGAACGTGCTGAAGCACGCCGATATCGGCGCCCGGCCAGCCGAGACCGACGCCGAGACGACTCCGCTCCGCGACCCCTCGCTTTATCGGTTCAGGTTCGACATTCCGTCGGTCGCCGAGCTGTGGCGGCGCGGCAGCGTGATCGGCTCCTGGCTGCTCGACCTCACGGCGGCAGCCTTGCGCAGGAGCCCGGACCTCGGAGATTTCACGGGCCAGGTCTCGGATTCCGGGGAGGGCCGCTGGACGCTCCAGGCGGCGATCGACGAGGGCGTGCCGGCACCCGTCATCAGCGCGGCGCTCTTTGCCCGCTTCAGCTCGCGTGGAGCAGAGGCGTTCGCCGACAAGCTTCTTTCGGCCATGCGCTTCGAGTTCGGCGGCCATCACGAAAAGCCGTGGGGTCAGCGCCATGACTGATCCACCGTCCGCTCTGCACTCGGATGCGATCGTCTTCTTTGGCGCTACCGGCGACCTGGCGAGGAAGCAGATTTTCCCCGCGCTCTCAGGCCTGGTGCAGGAACAGGATCTGGCGGTGCCGATCATCGGCGTTGCCAAAGAAGGCTGGACGGTCGAGCAGCTCAAGGCGCACGCCGCCGATAGCCTGAAGGCGCACGGCATCTCGCCCGACGCCGCGGCGGTCAGGCGCATGCTGGAGCTGCTGCGCTATGTCGGCGGAGATTACAACGACCAGGCAACATTTTGCGCGCTTCGCCGCGAACTCGGCGCGGCGGAGCATCCGTTGCATTATCTTGCGATTCCCCCGAGCCTCTTTCCGACCGTTGCCGCCCGCCTTGCGGAGTCCCATTGCGCGGACGGCGCACGGCTGGTGATCGAGAAGCCCTTCGGCCGCGATGGCGCCTCGGCCGATGCACTGGAAGCGCTTCTGCTCCGCCACTTCCCCGAGCAGGCTATCTTCCGTATCGATCACTACCTGGGCAAGGAGCCGGTCCGGAACATCCTCTACAGCCGCTTCGCCAATCCGGTGTTCGAGCCGATCTGGAACCGTACCTTCGTCCAGAGTATCCAGATCACCATGGCCGAGGAATTCGGGGTCGAAGGACGTGGCAGCTTCTATGACGGAACCGGCGCCATCCGCGACGTTCTCCAGAACCATCTGCTGCAGGTGCTGGCGGTGCTCACGATGGACCCGCCGACCGGCGAGGAGCACGAAGCCGTGCGTGATCAGCGGGCGAATTTGCTGAAGGCGGCGAGGCCGCTCGATCCCGCGCACGTCGTGCGCGGGCAATACGAGGGCTATCACGCGGTCGCCGGTGTGCGCGCCGGCTCGACCGTCGAAACCTTCGTCGCCGCGCGGCTCGAGATCGAGAACTGGCGCTGGGCGGGTGTGCCGATCTATATGCGTTCGGGAAAACGTTTGCCGCTGACGGCATCCGAGGTCGTGGTGATCTTCAGGCGCCCGCCCCGGGAAACCTTTGGCGAGATCGTTCCCGCCGGGTCCAGCCATGTCCGTTTCACCATCAGTCCGGATGTTTCGGTGGGATTGGGCCTCCGGGTCAAGCTGCCGGGAGAACGGATGCAGGGGAGAGACAGGGAGTTGATTCTGGCCCGCGAGCCCGGCGCGGACCGCCCACCCTATCAGCGGCTGCTCGGAGATGCGGTGCGCGGAATGGCCGAGCTTTTCACCCGGAGCGATCTCGTCGCGGCACAGTGGCGGATCGTCGACCCGGTTCTCGGCGATGTATGCCCGCTCTATCCCTATCCGCCCGGAACCTGGGGACCGGCCGAGGCGGACGAGATGATCGGGCAGGATCGGCCCTGGCGCGACCCGCGCCCGGGAGGGCAGGCGCCGGAGGTGCGCGACTGATGGCCGAGCGTTCGGATCTCGTATTCCTGTTCGACGTCGACAACACGCTGCTCGACAATGACCACATCCAGCGGGATCTCGATGCCCACCTGCTTCGTGAGTTCGGCGGAAAGGCGCGTGAGCGTTATTGGACGATCTTCGAGAATCTCCGCTCCGAGCTTGGCTATGCCGATTATCTCGGCGCCCTCGAGCGGTATCGCTCGGAAGACCTGCACGATCCGCGCCTGCTGCGCATGGCAAGCTGGCTTGTCGATTATCCTTTTACCGAGCGGCTCTATCCCGGCGCGCTGGCTGCGGTTGCGCGCGCCGCCCGCCTCGGAAGGACGGTCATCCTCTCTGACGGCGATGCAGTCTTCCAGCCGCGCAAGGTCGAGCGCTCGGGGTTGTGGCGTGCGTTCGAGGACCGGGTGCTGATCTACATCCACAAGGAGGAGGAACTGGGCGACGTGGAACGGCGTTATCCGGCGCACCGCTATGTGCTCATCGATGACAAGCTCCGCATCCTCGACGCGGTGAAGAAGGTCTGGGGTGCCAGGGTCACGACGGTCTTTCCGCGCCAGGGTCATTATGCACGGGATGAACGCGAGGTCGCGAAATATCCGTCGGCCGACGTGGCGATCGAGCAGATTGCCGAGTTCGAACACCTGGATGCCGCCCGTTTCATGATGCCCTCAGAGGAGGCACGGACATGAAGCCGACAGAAGCACTGCACGAAGCCGGCCAGAGCCTCTGGCTCGACGACATCACCCGCGAAATGCTCGATGAGGGGACGCTCGCGCAGGCGATTGCCGAACTTTCGGTCACCGGGCTGACGTCCAATCCCTCGATCTTCGATCACGCGATCACGCACAGCGACAAGTACGACGCCGGGATCCAGGCCCTCGCGGAGCGTGGCTATTCCGGCGAGGCGCTTTTCTTCGAGCTTGCGCTCGAGGATCTCGGCCGTGCCGCCGAGTTGTTCCTGCCGGTTCATCGCGCCACCGCCGGAACCGACGGATGGGTCTCGCTCGAGGTTTCCCCGCTGCTCGCCTACAAGACCGGACAAACGATTGCCGAGGCGATCCGGCTCTCACGGCGGGCCCATCGTGAAAACCTCTTCGTCAAGATTCCCGGCACGGAGCAGGGCCTGCCGGCGATCGAAGAGGCGGTCTTCGCCGGTGTTGCCGTCAACGTTACGCTGCTCTTCTCCCCGGAGCAGTACCGGGCCGCGGCGAACGCCTACATGTCGGGGCTGGAACGGCGGATTGCCGACGGGCTCGCCCCCGACGTGCGCTCGGTCGCTTCCGTCTTCATCAGCCGCTGGGACCGCGCGGTTTCCGAGAAAGTGCCGGAAAACCTGCGCAACTCGCTCGGCATTGCGGTCGCCCGCCTGGCCTACAGATCGTACCGCGATCTCCTCGAGTCCGATCGCTGGCAGCGGCTGGCGAACCACGGCGCCACTGCCCAGCGCCTCCTCTTCGCCAGCACCAGCGTCAAGGATCCGAAGGCGCCGGACACGCTCTATGTTGCGGCACTGGCGGCGCCGAACACGATCAATACGATGCCCCGGGCGACGCTCGACGCCTTCGCCGGGCACGGCAAACTCGGGGCGTTGCTGCCCCGCGACGGCGGCGATGCGAGCGCCGTTATCGAAGCCCATCGTGGGTTTGGCATCGATATCGGTCAACTCGCCGGACAACTGCAAGCTGAGGGCGCGAAAGCGTTCACCACTTCCTGGGAGGACCTGCTGCAGGCGATCAACACCAAGGCGCGGGCGCTCGCCCGGGAGGACGGAAAGGCCGGATGAAAGGCGTGCGCATCAATGAAACCGCCGCCTGGCAGGCGCTTGCCACGCACCATGCGGCGCTCAAGGAGCGGCATCTCCGCGCGCTTTTTGCCGAGGATCCCGGCCGTGCGGAGAGATTTGCCGCGGAAGGCGCAGGGCTCTTCCTCGATTACTCGAAGAACCGCATCACCGCCGAGACCATGCGCCTTCTGCTCGCGCTGGCAGAGGAGCGGGACGTGGCCGGCAGGCGGGAAGCCATGTTCCGCGGCGAGAAGATCAACGAGACCGAGCGCCGGGCCGTGCTTCACGTGGCGCTGCGCGCGCCACGCGGGACGCGGATCGAGGTCGATGGGCGGGACGTGGTTGCCGAAGTGCACGCAGTCCTCGATCGGATGGCGGATTTTGCGCGCGAGGTCCGGAACGGGAGATGGGTCGGATACAAGGAAAGGCCGATCCGCAACATCGTCAATATCGGCATCGGCGGCTCCTATCTGGGGCCGGAAATGGCGGCGCGCGCGCTTGGCGCGTTCGCCGATCCCGGCTTGACGTTCCGCTTCGTTTCCAACGTGGACGGGGCGGATTTCGCGGCGGCGAGTGCCGGGCTCGACCCGGCGGAGACATTGTTCATCGTCTCTTCAAAAACCTTCACCACGCTCGAGACGATGAGCAATGCCGCCACCGCGCGGCGATGGATCGTGGAGTCGCTGGGCTCGGAGGCCGCGGTCGCGCGGCATTTCGTCGCGGTTTCGACCAACAGCAAGGCGGTGGCGGAGTTCGGCATCGATGCGTCCCGGATGTTCGGCTTCTGGGATTGGGTCGGCGGACGCTATTCGATGGATTCGGCAATCGGGCTTTCGACCATGATCGCGATCGGGCCGGAGCGCTTCGCCGAGATGCTGGCCGGTTTTCATGCCATGGACGAGCATTTCCGCTCGGCTTCGCCGGCCCGCAACCTGCCGCTGCTGCTCGGGTTGCTGACCGTCTGGTACAACAATTTCTTTGGCGCCGAGACGCTCGGCATCATGCCCTATGCGGCGCCGCTCGCCCGCTTTCCGGCCTATCTCCAGCAGCTGCAGATGGAGAGCAACGGCAAGCATGTCGCCCTCGACGGTGGCCCGGTTGCCTGGCAGACCGGCCCGATCATCTGGGGTGAACCCGGCACCGACGGACAGCACTCCTTCTTTCAGCTTCTGCATCAGGGGACGAAGCTCGTTCCCTGCGACCTGATCGGCTTCTGCGAGCCCTTGAGCCCATTTGCGCATCAGCACGATCTCCTGATGGCGAACCTGTTCGCGCAGGCGGAGGCGCTCGCATTCGGCAAGACGGCGGAAGAACTCGAAAGAGAAGGCTCGCCCGCTTTCCAGACCCCGTTCCGCGTGACAGAGGGCAATCGCCCGACCAACGTGATCCTGGCCGACCGGTTGGACCCGCGCACGCTCGGCAGCCTGGTTGCGCTCTATGAGCACAGCGTCTTCACGCAAGGAGTGATCTGGTCGATCGATTCGTTCGACCAGTGGGGAGTCGAGCTTGGCAAGGTGCTGGCGGGGCGGATCATTCCGGAACTCGCCACGGATGCCGTGCCGGTGGCGGGACATGACAGCTCGACACGCGCATTGATCGCCCGCTATCGCCACCGCCGCGGCCGGTAGGATTGGCATGCTCATCGCAGGCGACATCGGCGGCACACACACGCGGCTGGCCTTGTTTTCCGGGCCGGAGAAGGTGCGCGAGCCAACCCATACGCGCGCGTTCCCAAGCGACAAATTTGGCGGGCTCGCTGAAATCATCCGCGCCTTCCTGGCCGAGGCCGGCGAATCTCCGGCCGCCGCCTGTTTCGATGTCGCCGGCCCGGTGAGAGGCGGGCGCGCGCATCTCACCAACCTCCCCTGGCTGATCGACGAGACGCAACTGGTGCGCGATCTCGGGTTTGCCGAGGTGAGCCTCATCAACGACCTCGAAGCGGTCGCCTACGCGGTTCCTCGCCTGGAGGAACACGAACTCCGCATCATCAATCGAGGCCGCGTGGAGCCGCACGGCGCGCTCGCCGTGCTCGCGCCCGGCACCGGCCTTGGTGAGGCGTTCCTGGTCTGGAGCGGAAGTGCGTACATGGCCTGCGCCTCAGAGGGCGGGCACGCCGATTTTGCGCCGACCGACTCGCTGCAGGCCATGCTGCGCGAGCATCTGGCAGGGAAATTCGATCACGTTTCGTACGAGCGCGTCTCTGCGGGCAGCGCCATTCCCGGCATCTACGAGTTTTTGCGCGCGCGCGAACCCGCCTCGGAGCCCGCCTGCTTCGCCGCAGAGCTGGCGGCGAAGCAGGACCCGGCGCCGTTGATCGTCGAAGCCGCGCTCACGGCAGGCGAGAAGAACCCGCTCGCCCGGGCGACGCTCGATCTCTATGTCTCGATTCTCGGTGCCGAGGCCGGCAACCTCGCGCTCAAAATCCTCGCCACCGGCGGCCTTTACCTGGCCGGCGGGATGCCGCCCAGGATTTTGCCCCGCCTGCTCGACGGGCGGTTCATGCGCGCCTTCACCGCCAAGGGCCGCTTCGCCGAGCTTCTTGCCACCATCCCGGTGAAGGTGGTGATGGCCGAGGCGGGCCTGCTCGGCGCCGCCTTTTACGGATTCGATCGCATGGGCAAGACGACACTGTCGGCTTGTCAGTCGCGGGTGCGTCGCTGCTGATAGACCGAAAGGTGGGTGAAGGCGGCCGAAAGCAAGGGCGCCGGAATGTCAGCGACTGAGCCGCGGGCGATGAGATCGCCGAGGATCTGCTCGGCCTCCACCCGATTGCCCTGCGTCAGGTCCCGGAACATCGACGAGGCGACGTTCGAGCCCTTCGCCGTTACCATCCGCCGGGTCTCAGCCACGAATTCGTCGGATGGTGGGTGCCCCGCCGCGCGGGCGATCGCTACCACCTCCGCCAGGAAGGCAACCGCGAATGCCTGTCCTCCCGGGGCGGCTTCGATCTCGCCGATGGTGCCGCGCATCAGGCAGGTGATGCCCCCGATGGTCGCCAGCAGGATCCATTTGTTCCACATATCCTGTTCGATCGTGCGCGAAAGCCTGGCCTCGAAACCGGCACCCTGGATCGCGTGGTCCAGCCGCTCGGTGCGCGGGGAGGGAGCGCCGCTCATTTCGCCGTACAGAAGCTCCTGGAACTTCGCGAGCTGCAGGATTCGCCCCTCGGCATCGAGCATCGTCGCAACGCGGCAGACGCCGCCGAGCACCGCCCGTGCGCCGAAGCGCGCCCGGAGCAGATCGACATGCCACATCCCGTTCAAGAACGGCACAATCATCGTCTCCGGTCCGACTGCCGGTGCGAAATCGGCGATCGCGGAATCCAGGGTGAAGCCCTTCAAGGCGATCAGCACGACATCGAACGGCTCGGTGATCTCACTCGCGAGAAGGAGCTTCGGCCTGAGCGTCAGGTCGCCATGCGGACTCACGATCTGAAGCCCGGTCTCGCCGAGCGTCGCTCTGCGCGCCGGCCGCACCAGGAAAGTCACGTCCTTGCCTGCCGCGGCAAGCCGCGCACCGAAATAGCCCCCCGTGGCGCCCGCACCCACGACCAGTATCCGCATCCGATCCTCCTGCACTCCGCCCGATCTCCGGGCAAAGCGCATCTCCGGTCAACCGCCCTGACTGCAACGGAGTGCGGCGAGACGCGCAAGCCGAGGTTGCATTCTTCAACTCCCGGCTGCCCTCGCGCTCGCGCCGCAGTACGTTGACCGGGCAATATAAACCGATAACATCGGCGGGCCGGAAACGCAGGTGCGCATGGTCCACGGTTCGGGTAGAGAGCGGACCGGGTGAACATCGTGCCGGGCGTTCCAGCCGGCGCGGATGATCTTCGCCGTTTGGCGGATGAAGCCCCAAATCACCAAGAACCGGGGCGGGGGCTCATCATGTACAAGGGCATCATGCTCAAGGAGGATACGGACTTGCAAAAGCATGCAATGAAGCGGAAAGAGGTGGAGGCGGCGCCGCCAGAGAGGGGGCCGAGCCGTCGAAAAGTACTTGGAATGGCGGCGCTGGCGACCGGGGCAAGCGCACTCGGAATGCTCGGCACGCCGAAGGTCTTCGCGGCGGCGACGAGCGAGGAATCGGTCGTCGGAACCCTGCCGGCGGACGTGCAGAAATACTACGAGCTGGCGACCACGACGCCGCTCGGTCCCAGCATCTATCACGACTTCAAGCCGAAGAAGGGTCCGCCCTGGAAAATCGGCTATGCGAGCAGCTTCGGCGGCAATACCTGGCGGATCGGGGCGCGGACACGACTGCAGGAAGTGCTGCTGCCGAAATACAAGGCGGCGGGCCTGGTCTCCGACGTCGTCACCACCGAATCGAACCTGGTCATTCCGAGGCAGATCCAGCAGATCCGCCAACTGGTCGATCAGGGCTGCGATGCCATCATGACGATCGGCGCGGCGCACACGGCGCTGAACGGCGCGATCCAGTACGCGCACGAACATGGCGTGCTGTTCGTTGCCATCCAGGGCGGCGTGTCCTCGCCCTATGCGCTGCAAGTGAGCGGCAACTACGCGCTGTGCGGCAAGCTGCAGGGCCAGGCGCTCGGCAAGAAGATGGGCGGCAAGGGCAATGCCCTGATCGTCCAGGGGATACCGCAGGCGCAGGCGAGCAACGACTTCCAGAAAGGCCATGAGGCCGGCCTGAAGGAGTATCCGGACATCAAGATCGTCGGGGCGGTGGCCGGCACCTGGGTCGATTCGGTTGCCAAGACCAAGGTGCTGGAGTTCCTGGCGACGCATCCCGAGCCGCTGGCCGGCATCGCCACACAATCCCCGGGCGACATCGGAACGCTGCAGGCACTGCAGCAGACGGGACGAACGATCGTGCCGTTGACGCCGGGTGGCGAGATGGGGCCGCTCGCGTATTGGCGTGACCATCAGGACTGGATCGACCTGACCTACCAGGGCTGGCCGCCGGGCAACGAGATGGAGGAAGGCTGGGAGGCGATGCTGCGCACGCTCGAGGGGCAGGGTCCGAAGATCGCCAGCCTGCTGATCGGGCCTGGACCGATCGCTTACAAAGATCTGGCCGCGCTGCTTCCCAAAGGGACGACGTACGCATCCAATGAATGGGTCGAGCCGCCGTACGCGGAATGGTTCCCGGCTGCGACCATGGATGCGTATTTCGAACGGTCGGCCGATCCCCTGAAAAAATAAGGATGAACGCAGCGAGCGCCGCGTCTTCCGGCCTCGGCGTCAACTTCGTCGAGGTCAACGGGGTGAGCAAGTCGTTCGGCGAAACGCGCGCGCTCCGGGCGTGCAACTTCTCGGCGCGTGCGGGGGAGGTGCATGCCGTCGTCGGCGAGAACGGCAGTGGCAAGAGCACGCTCGCCAAGTTGCTGGCGGGCGTGCTCTATCCGGACACGGGCAGCGTGCGGGTGAACGGCGCGTCGCCGGCCAGCCCGCACGCCGCCCGGGCGCGGGGCATCGCCGTGGTGTTTCAGGAGATCCTGGTCGCCGAAGGCGGGAGCGTGCTCGACAACCTTTATATCGGCGATGATGGGCTGTTCTCGGCAAGACGCTCGCAGCGGCAGAAGCGGGCGGAGGCCGAGGCGTTGCTGAACCGCCTGATGGGCGGCCCGGTTGCGCTCGATGCGCCGGTGGAGGACCTTTCGCTGAATACGAGGCAATGGGTCGTCATTGCGCGGGCGCTGCTCGGCAAGCCAAGCCTCGTGGTGTTCGATGAGGCGACTGCAGCGCTCGATCATTCGAGCGTCGAGCGTTTTTTCGAAGTGGTGCGCGAACTCAGGGCGTCCGGCGTCTGCGTGCTGATCGTCACCCACCGCATCCACGAACTGACCGCCATCTGCGACCGCGCCACCGTGCTCAGCGACGGCGCCGATGTCGGAACGCTGGCCGGAGGCGAGATCACGGAGGCACGCCTTCTCGAACTGATGCGTGGAGAAGCCGGGTCCGGGCAGGCGGGTGGGGCCGTGCCGGAGCACCCGGCTCGCGCCGGTTGCAGCACGGCGAATGCGGCGCTGGTCATCTCGAAGCTCAGGCTCGTGCCCGATGCACCGCCGATCGATCTCGCAGTCGCGCCAGGTGAAATCGTCGGGCTCGCCGGGCTCGAAGGGCATGGCCAGGTCGAGTTCATCCAGGCGGTGAGCGGAATCAAACGGGGGGTTGGCGGTTCCATTCATGTCCGGCGCGAGGGCCGCCTGCATGCGATCGATTCCGCCGTCTCCGCCGATCGCGCCAACCTGGCCTACATTCCAGGCGACCGGAAGACGGAAGGCACCTTCCCCAATCTTTCCGTGTTCGAGAATTTCGGCATCGCCTGCTATCGGCGCTCGGCACGGGCAGGCTTCGTCGATCGTCGGCGGGTGATGCGGATGTTCCGTGACCAGGTCGTGCGGCTTTCGATTCGCATCGGCAGCGCGGCGGCGCCGATCCATTCGCTTTCCGGCGGCAACCAGCAGAAAATCGTGGTCGGGCGCGCGCTTGCCGCCTCACCGCTGGTGCTGGCGCTGAACGATCCGACGCGCGGCGTCGATATCGGCGCCAAGCGCGACCTTTATGCCTTGCTGCGCAGGCTGGCGGAGGATGGCAAAGCCATTCTCTTCCTCTCCAACGAGATCGAGGAGTTCGTGGGCCTGTGCGACAGGGTGGTCGTGTTCCGCCTGCAGAGCGCCTTTACGGTGCTGGCGAGCGAAGAGATCAACGCGGATTCCGTGCTGGCCGCCATGTTCGGATACGCGGGTGCACCGGAGCGCGAGCGTGTCCGGCACTGAGCGCGCGCCCACTTACTTCCTTGCCAGGCAGCGTTCTCTTGTCACGCCGCTGATCCTCCTGGGCGTTCTGCTCGTCATCTCGGCGTGGCACGGGCCGCATCTGTTCACCTCGGACGGGCTGGCGGGGGCGGTGATCGGGGCGGCGCCGCTGGTGCTGGCGACGCTCGGCATAACCGTGATCGCGGTGGCCGGCCCCGCCGGGGTCGATCTCTCGGTCGGCCCGGTGATGACCTTCATCAATATCGTGATCGTGCTGGGCCTGCCCCTCGTCGGCGTCTCGAGCCCGGTTCTGGTGTTCGTGGCTGCGATCATCGTCGGCGTTCTGCTGCACGTGGCGATGGGAACGCTGATCGCCTGCCTGCGGGTCAGCACGGTCGTGGTGACGCTTGCGGTCTATCTCGTCCTGGACGGTCTCAACACCGTCATTCTGCCAGAGCCGGGCGGCACCGCGCCGGACTGGCTCGCGAGTTGGGGGGCAGCGTCTTCCATCCTCTCGCCGATCCTCTACGTTCCCGTGGCTGCGTTCGTCCTCTGGACGCTGATCACCGCATCCACCTTCTTCCGCAATATCCGCCTGATGGGTGCGAATGACCGCACTGCGTTCGTGAGCGGCGTGGCCCTGATCCCGACCCGGATCGGCGCCCATGTCATTGCCGGTGTCTTCGTCGGCATCGCCAGCGTGATGTACTCCGGCCTGATCGGCTCGGCCGATCCCACCGCCGGCGCCTCGTATACGCTGAGCGCGGTCACCGCGCTGGTGATCGGTGGCGCGAGCCTGGCGGGAGGGCGCGCGAAGGGCCTCGGCTCGGTCATCGGGGCCATCGATATCTGGCTGATCTCCTACGTGCTTTCGACCTTCAATTTCGGTCTGAACGCCAGCTACTGGGTGGAATTTGCAACCGGAGCGGTACTGGTCGCGGCTCTTTTCGCCGGCGGTATCCTGTCCGGGCTTTCCCCGCGCGAGTGGCGCCACCGCGGAGGGCTGGCGGGTCCGACGCCATGAGCGCGCGAGCGGCGAGGGCGAGCGGGGCGAGCGGGGCGGATTTCCGGCGTCTTCTCAGGCGGCACTGGAGTGCCGCGATGGCGGGCGTGGTGCTGATCGCGCTGATCGCTTTCGGCGCCACCAGCATCGGTGGATTCTGGTCGCTGCTCAATCTCCGCTCCAATCTCGTCTTCGCTTCGTTCCTCGGCATCGCCACCATCGGCCAGACGCTCTGTGCCCTGATCGGCGGCCTCGATCTCGCCATTCCGTTCGTTCTCGGCGCCGCCAATATCGGGCTCGTCAGGCTGATGAATGGCGGCGTCTCGCCGGGGCTCGGCATCGTCATCGTAGTCGGACTGGGAGGGCTGATCGGTGCCTTCAACGGCGCGCTCAGCAACCGCCTGCAAGGGCAGTCGCTGGTGGTCACACTGGGTGTCGGCAATGCCGTGCTGGGCCTGGTGCAGATCCTGGTCAGCAAAGGCGGCGTGTCGGGCATCTCGGGCGGCACGATCGAGGGCAAAATCCCCCGATGGATCGAGCAATTCTCCACCTTCAACCACTCCTTCGGCATTGCCCCGGCGGTGCTCCTGTGGGTCGCGCTGATCGTTGTGACGATCGTCGTGCTGCGCATGACCTGGTTCGGCCGCAGTCTTTACGCGCTCGGCGGCAACCAGGCCGCCGCGGCGCGCGTGCTCATCTCGAGCTGGTGGAGCTGGACGGTGGTGTTCGCAGTGAGCGGTGCGACGGCGGCTCTGACCGGCGTGCTGCTGCTTGGCTATACCGGCAGCGGCTACGCCGGTGTCGGCGATCCCTATCTCTTCACCACCATCGCGGCGGTGCTGATCGGCGGCACCTCGCTCGTGGGTGGACGCGGCGGTTACGGGCTCAGCGTGCTTGGCGTGTTGATCCTGACCGTGCTGCAGACCATTCTTTCCGGCTACAATCTTTCGCAGGCCGCGCAGGAAGCGATCCTCGGCTTTCTCATCATTCCGACCGTCGCACTCTATGCCCGCAGCCCGCATCCACGGATGCAGATTTAGGAACCTGCAGAAGTGCAGGCGTTTCGTGCTGCGTTGCAATCACGATGCCATTTGACAACTTCCGGTACGGATGGGAGAAATGCGGTCTTGCGCGGCGCGGGTTGGCGCGCCGCTTCGGCGATCGATGCAGCAGCTCGCGCGGCATCGTGTGCCAAGGCAATAGATGGGGAGGATAACGCGGAAAATGGTTGCTGTTACGAATACCGATCGCTTCTACGAGCTGGTGCAGAGAAACGCGCGTGTCGAACGGCTGGCAACCGGATTCACGTTTACCGAGGGTCCGGTGTGGAACCACGCCGGCAGGTTCCTTCTGTTCAGCGACATGCCAGGCGACGTCCGGCGGCGTTGGGAGGCGGCGGGCGGCATTACCGAGGTCGCCCGCCCGTCGAACAAGGGAAATGGCATGACCTACGAGGCCGACGGCAACCTCCTGGTTTGCGAGCATGCCACCAGTTGCGTGGTGCGGCTTGGCGGCAAGGGCGGCCGCGAGATCGTCGCCTCGCACTACGAGGGCAAGGAGCTGAACAGCCCGAACGATGTTGTCGTCGCCTCCGACACGAGCATCTACTTCAGCGATCCGACCTACGGGCGGATGCCGGTGTTCGGAGTCGAGCGCAAGCAGGACCTTTCGTTCCAGGGGGTCTATCGGGTGCAGAAGTCGGGCCAGGGGATCAAGCTCATCGCCGGCGATTTCGTGCAGCCGAACGGGCTCTGCTTCTCCCCTGACGAATCCTTCCTCTATGTCAATGACAGCTCGCGCGCCCATATCCGCCGGTTCCAGGTCGCGCGCGACGGAACGGTGAGCGGCGGGGCGGTCTTCTTCGACAAGATCGGCTCCGGTGCGCTCGAGGAAGGCATCCCAGACGGCATGAAGTGCGATGCGAGGGGCAATATCTACGTCACCGGGCCGGGCGGCATCTGGGTCATCGGCCCAGAGGCCGAGCTCCTGGGCCGGATCGACGTGCCGGAGAATGTCGGCAATCTGAACTGGGGCGGAGCCGGCTGGAAGACGCTCTTCATCTGTGCCTCGACATCTCTCTACAAGATCGATCTCGAGGTGAGTGGCAACCGGCTGTCGTACATGAAGCAGGAGTAAAACAATGGCGAACGAGGAGACACTCAGGATCGAACCGGCGACCGCCGCCCTCATCATCCAGGACCTGCAGAACGATGTCATCGCCGAGGGCGGGGCGTTTGCGGCTTCGGGTGCGCCGAAGCACGCAGCGAGCCAGAATGTCGTCGCCAACGTCGCCAGGCTCGCCCGGGAAGCGCGCGCGCTCGGTGTGCCGGTGATCCACGTCCACTACATCGTCGAGCCCGGTGCGAAGGGGCTGAAGCTGAACGCGCCGCTCTTCAAGGGCGTGAAGGAAGCGAACGCCGTGGTGCGGGGCACATGGGGCGCGGCGCCGGTTGCCGGGCTCGAGCCTCAGGCCGGCGACTTCGTGGTCGAGAAGATGCGCATGAACGGATTTTACGATACGAAGCTCGAGAGCCTGCTCAAAGGTTTCGGCACCAGGACAGTCATCATCACCGGTGCGTGGACCAACATGTCGATCGAGCATACCGCACGGCATGCCGCGGATGCCGGCTTCGAGGTGATCGTGGCCAGCGACGGCAGCTCCACCGTGAACGACGAATGGCACCGCGCCGGCCTCAACTACGCGCTGACGAATATCGGCCGCACGCCGACCTGCGCCGAGATCGCCGCCGCCCTCCGCGGCTGAGATCAGAGCGCGCAGAAGTCATCGGAGCGGGATGATTTTTGATCATCCCGCTCTTCGTTTATTTTCTCGATCAATTGCATGGCCTTGGCGGTCAGCGAAGCGATTCCGCCCGAACCTCCTTGCGGCGATAGCGGGCGTTGTAGCCCTCCGCATAGACCATGATCCGCACCTTGGCGTTGCGGTCGAGCGGGATACCGGGCGCGGGGCCGAAGATTTTCTCTCGGCGTGGGCGCAGGTGATTCGGGATCGCGGGCATAGATCCTCCCCGTTCGGGTGCTGCCAGCAACCCGCCGGGAAGGGCCGTAAAATCGGCACAAACACACCCTTCGCGAAATGCATGGTTTCGCTTGACTAGACCCGTGTCGGGCTGACTGGGCAGCCCGACACGGGTCTCGCGGTTTATTCGAGCCCGCGATTCACGCCCTCCGACGTTTCCGCCTCGGGCGATCGCGGGCTAGGAGGCTGATTTCTGGGAATCTGTGAGCCGCCAAGCTTCACAGGATTCCCCGGCTTCGCCGGTATGCAGCCCCGCCCTTGGCGGGTTTGCTGTTTCTGGAGCTCGGTTCTCCGCGGAATGGTTGACGGGATGCCGCGCGACTCCGCCCGGCAAATTCCAAGCCTGATTCAAAAACTGATTCATGTCGAGCGTTTCTGTCCCGCTCCCGTCGTGCCTAGCGAGGGGGCCAGCCCTATCGCGCTCCCCCGGAGTATTTACACAAGGAGATTGCGCCAGATTTTTAAGATTCACGCGGCACTCTCTCGGGTGTAGAATGATCGCACGGTGCAGGGAGGAGTCCCGATGACCGCCAAGGAAATGCGGCCAGCGGGCTTGTCCTGCTGGCCGTTTCCAATTCGTATGACGCTGCCGTTTCGTGAGGGTGTCTATGTCCGCAACAGCCCTTGCCAATCCCGTCCTCGGTCGCTTCAGGAAGGCGCTCGATGAGATGTATGGAAGTCGTCTTGAGCGCGTAGTCCTGTTCGGCTCCCGCGCACGTGGCGATGCGCGCCCGGATTCCGATTACGATGTCGCCGTTTTCCTGCGCGACATGATTGACCGTGGCTCGGAACTGCACAGGCTGGCCGATCTGAGCACTAACATCATTGATGAGACCGGTGCGTTCGTGCATGCCATGCCCTACGCCGCCGGAGCCTACAACGAGCGGACGCCGCTGATGCGGGAAATCCGGCTCGAAGGTATCGAACTCTGACCCCGGAAACCGGATATTTCCTTGCCAAGGCCCGCAGGCTGCTCGGCGAGGCCGATGGCATGTTGGCGATGAACTACTATGACGCGGCGGGACGCGCGGCCTACCTCGCCGGGTTCCACGCCGCTCAAGCGTTGATCTCCGAGAGAACCGGGCGCGCGGTGAAAACTCACGGAGGAGTAAACGCGGAATTTCAGCGGCTCGTGAGGAACGATGCGCGTATCGATCAGGAGCTGCGCGCCTTCCTCGGCTTCGCTTACAACCTCAAGGCTATAGCCGATTACGAAACCGGCCCCGGCTCCGAAGTGCCGCCAGCGTTGGCAGCGGAGGCCATTGAAACGGCCAAGCGGTTCGTCGCCAAGATGGCCGAGTTGGTCGAGACCGCCGCCGGAAGCACCGCGCGGTGATGCAGAAGCCGCTTTATGGAAAATCGGCTTAGTCTTTCGGTTGCGGCGGTATCTCTGAGTTTCGGACCATCTCGGCAAAAGCGTCCTCGGCCAATGCCTCCAGGAGGATTAGGGGTTCTCGGCTCCGGCGTGCAAAAACTGATGGTAGCGATGTTGGGTCGTTTCAACGGGTTACGATAAGGGGTCTATTGCAAGCCATTGGAAAGCCCCGAATGTCTGCTTGCCCCGTTCGTTGCGGGTCCGGCGGACGTTCAGTCATTATAGATGGCGCATTTTGTCAAAAGTCGGCCCTACCACAGGGGTTTTTCTGGGGACTTTCGGCGAGAATCGTACGGCGAGC
>JASHOA010000025.1 GCA_030041375.1 Acetobacteraceae bacterium | reverse complement strand
AGCAGCCAGTTGGCAAACAACTTTGTCGCGCCGCGCCGCGCGTGTGCAAGCCGGCTCTGCTCGAATTGCGCTCTCCGTGGGAACTCGTGCAGGAGGGCCACCGTCCGTTGCTCGAGCGCCCTCTGGCGGAACCGGAGCAATTCCCGCCGCGTCGCAACTGCGAGATAGCCTTCGGGAACCTCCGGATAGTCCGCCTGTTCGCCGGCCAGGAATCTGCGGACATCACGCCGGTATTCCTTGAACAGGCTGTCCGCTTCGTATTCGGGATGGCCCTGGAACAAAACGAAGAGGCTTTGGCGTTGCCGGACACACAGGTTCACCCCGACCGCTTCGGATCGACTAAGAATCGTATAGCCGGCGGCGCTGAGCGCTGCCTCAGGGATCCCGTTCCAACGCGAATGCGCAACCGGCCACGGACTCGCCACATCCGTCATAAGCGGATGATCGTTGCGGCAGACGTGATCGAAAAAGCCCGAGTGCTTGCAACCGAACTGCTCCCTCTGGATGCCATCGAAGTAGAGCGCAGCGGCGTGCGCACTCAGACACGAAAAGACCGTAGAAAGCGTGTTTCGCTCGGCCCAGTCGAATAGCAGCGTCAGCGAATTCCAATACGCTTCTTCCGAAAGCCGCGCCGCTCTGGGTTCGTTTCCTGTGATGATCAGCGCATCGAGCCGGCTCTTCAAGAGTGCGCCGAGATCGTCGTAGCACAGCGAAAGATGTCGCTCTGCCCGCTCGCCGCGCGGCACATCGCCAAGCGCGAAGAAATGTACCCTGACGTCAAGATGGCCGGCTCCGCATCCAAGCAGGCTCAGGAACTGCTGCTCCGTCTCCTCGAGCGCAGCATCGGGCATGTTGTTGACGAGCCCGATCTCGAGGGGAGTCGTGATGCCTTTGAGACCAGGACGATCGCCGAGAATCTCGAAGCCCGAATTGCCCTCGGCTGTGCAGGAGGGCGGCAATGGCAGTTTGCGCCTTCTGCCGCCAGGCCTTGTCTCGGTTGGGATGGGTTGCATCAGTGCGCCTCCCCGCCATGCAGTCGAGCGCGCATGGGGGGCCGGATTTCGCTGGCGCGAAGCGCCTGGTCGATATCGGCAAGAATATCGTCGATATGTTCGAGGCCGACGCTGAGGCGGATCATCTCGGGCTGCACTCCCGCCTTCCGGCGCTCCTCAGCGGTAAGCTGGCGGTGCGTGGTCGAAGCAGGGTGCGTAACGAGCGATTTAGCGTCCCCCATGTTGACCATGCGTGTGAACAGCCTGAGCGCATTGAACGTCCGCCGGCCGGCCTCGAATCCGCCGACGACACCGAAAGTGATGAGCGAGATGCCTCGCCCACCCAGATATTTGTGGCAGAGCGGATAGAAGGGGCTATCCTGCAAGCCCGGCCAGTTGACCCAGGCAATGCGCGGATCGGCTCGCAAAAACGCGACCACTGTCCTGGCATTTTCCAAATGCCGCTCCATCCTGAGCGGCAGCGTCTCGAGGCCCTGCAAAATTAGGAACGCGTTGAGCGGTGCGAGTGTCGAGCCGGTGTTGCGCTGGCAGACAGTGCGGCAGCGCGCTACGAACGCAGCTCGTCCAAACTGCTCAGTATAGATCACGCCGTGGTACGATGGCTCCGGCTCCGTGAGCATCCGGAAGCGTCCGGGCTCTCTTTCCCAATCGAAATTGCCAGAATCGACGATCGCGCCGCCGACCGTGGTGCCATGACCACCCATGAACTTGGTCATCGAATGAACGACGACGTCGGCTCCGTATTCGAACGGGCGGAGCAGCATCGGGGTCGGCACCGTGTTGTCCACAATCAGCGGTACGCCCGCGCGGTGCGCGACCTGCGCTAGGCCTTCAATATCGGCAACGTTGCCCGCCGGATTGCCGACGCTTTCGCAGTAGACCGCGCGCGTACTGCCGTCAATCAGCGCAGCTATGTCAGACGGCGAGTCGCTCCTCGCGAATCGGGATTCCACGCCCTGCTTCGGGAGCAGATGGGCAAAAAGTGTATACGTCGCACCGTAGAGCTGCGGTACCGATACGATATTCGTGCCTGCCTCGACGAGGTTGGCCACCGCATAGTGGATCGCCGACGCACCGGAGGCGACTGTCAGCGCGCCGACGCCGCCTTCGAGTTGGGCGAGACGCTGCTCGAGCACGGCGTTGGTCGGATTGTCGATCCGCGTGTAGATGTGGCCCTGGACGGTGAGATCGAACAGAGCCGCCCCGTGCTCTGCGCTGTCGAAGCCGAACCCGACCGTCTGGTAGATCGGCGTCGCGACTGCCTTGGTGGTCGGGTCGATTCGATGACCGCCGTGGATCGCAATGGTCTCGCGCTTGAGCGCCCGGAAAGGCACGAGCCCTGAATGGTCCCGATCACCGCCTCCCTCGGCGCCGACGCAATCCGGTTCCGGCAGAAGGTCCATGCTCTCGGCTCCAATCTGCTCTGATGTTACAACCATATGCGTGAAGGTTGGTTGGGGACGCCAGGGATCTGGACGTCAAAATCTCGTGTGGTCGTGTCCCCGATCTCATAATTGTGCCTCCAAGCCGCCGCGCGGATTGGCCGGAACTGTAAGATCCGCCGACCCCGTGTGGACCCACTTCTGCGGCGATTGCTCGAAACGCGCTCCCGGCCCATTCGTGCGACACAGAATCGGAGGTCGAGATGCTGATCTTCGTCATTTTTGGCGACGCCATGGATTTCTGCCGCCGTCCTGGAACGACACCCGGGGATGGCTCGGAGCGCCAGCCATCCGAAGCCAATGCAATCTGAAATGCTGTTGGCGAGCTTTACAGAATCAGACACGGTCTGGGCCGTGGAGCGCTCGAGCCGACGATGCTGACGGGCACGTGATTAGACATCTTCGCGATTCGCCATGATTTTTGCGCGTTGGTTCGGGAAAGTGGATCGTGGATGTGTTATGATATTTACTTTATGATGCCGTCGGAGCGCGGGGCACAGCCGATGTGCTCGAAGAGGCTGCAGATACCAGTAGCTACGATGGCGGGCATCGTTGAGCGCGTCCTGCGATTTCCCCCGATCGAGGCGGATTCGGATTTCTTCGAGCTTGGCGGCGATTCGATCACGGCCGCGGCACTGGCGATGGAAATCGAGGCAGAGCGGGGACTGAGCGCGCCGATCGCCACTCGGTTCGAAGCGCCGACCCCGGCCTTGCTTGGCGCCGCTGCCACAACACTTCCCACCCCGGGCCAACGTCCATGGGGCTGCTCAAGCCAGCGGTCGGGGCGGCACCCGTCTTCCTCATTCCGGCTGCCGGAGATTGGCCAGCTAACCTCGGTTCGATCGTCAGGCAAAGAGCATCCCCTGTCTGATCTATGGGTTCTACGCGCCGGGCCTCGAGGGCATGGAACCCCTGCTTTCGCGCGTCGAGCGCCTGACCTAGCTCTTCCTCCCTGCCCTGCGCACGGTACAGCCGCACGGTCCGCATTTTCTCGGTGGTTACTCGACGGACAGGCTGACAGCCTTGCAGCTCGCGCAGATGCCTATCCCGCTGACGAAGAAGTCGCCCTGCCGGTCCTGTTCGATACGTACATTTGTCCGCGGCGATTTTCCTGGAAGAGCAAATTCGCTGTCTGGCGGCGTCGCCTCACCCATCATGCGGCGAACCTGCAAGAGACGACCTGGTACAAGCTGCCGCCTTTCGCCCTCGCGCGCTGCGGGAGCCTGCTCGGCTATCTCGGCATTACCCCGAGACCGTCGCCCGGCTTGCGCCGTCCGGACGACAAAAGGCTGATGCCGACGATGCAGCGGGTAGCCGAAGCGGAAGCGGCTGCAGCGGTTGCCTACCGGCCCCGATTCTATCCGGGGACCATCACATACTTCCGGGCCCGCGACAGCGACCCAATGTCCGCATACCCGGACTTCACTTGGCGGCGCCCGGCGCGAAAGCTCGTCATCCATGTCGTCGACGGCAACCACTGGCAGATCGCGCGCGGGCGAAGCGCAGACACGGCGCGACAATTCTCGGAATGTGTGCGAGCGGTGCTGGCCACGACCGAGATGGCGGCACCTAAGCTACCGGCCGCGACGGCTCTCTGAATGAAGGATTTCGTTCATGTCATTGCTTTTCGGAATCAATGAGCTGCTACACCGCGTGGAGCCTATCCGCCGCGACGTCGCCGCGCACCCGATGTATGCGCATCTGAAGTCCTACGACGATGTACGGGTCTTCATGGAGTACCATGTCTACGCCGTCTGGGACTTCATGGCGCTGCTCAAGGCACTGCAGCGGCACCTGACCTGCACGCAATCGACTTGGTCGCCGACCGGGACGGCGCAAATCCGCCGTCTTGTCAACGAGATGGTCCTCGAGGAGGAGTCCGACGAAATCGCTGGCGTGGCGATCAGTCACTTCGAACTCTACCGTGCCGCCATGCAGGAAGCCGGCGCGGATGTCACCCGCATCGACGCCTTCTTGGGGTGCATCCGAGAGGGCTGGGGTGTCGATGCGGCGCTCGCGGCATGTGGTGCACCCGCCGGCGTGCGGGCGTTTGTGGGGTCCACATTTGAAACGATCACTTCGAATTTGCCGCACGTGATCGCCTCTTCCTTCGCGTTCGGGCGGGAAGATGCCATCCCGAACATGTTCTCCTCGATCGTCCGTGCCGTTCCGGAGCGCAAGGCGCTGGCCAAGTTCGAGCTCTATCTGAACCGTCATATCCAGCTCGACGGCACCGCTCACGGCTCGATGGCAATCGCCATGCTAAACCAGCTTTGCGGCGAGGATTACAACAAATGGCGGCAAGCTGCCGACACCGCCGTTCGGGCACTCGGCGCACGAATTGCACTCTGGACCGCCATCCAGCAGGCGCTCGACAGCCGCGCGAGACGCTCCGGGACATGCCCCGAGCCGGCGCTCCATTAGAAGCATCCCATGCTGCGCGAGCAAGGTACCGGCCCGGTGGAACTCGCGTCCCCGGCGCGCATCGACGAAGTTCTGGCCCCATGGGTCGCTCGCAGTCCTGAACATCCCGCGCTCATCGAGGGCAGTCGCGTCTGGAGCTACGACGAATTCCGGAATGCTGTCGAAGCTACACGCTCCTGGCTTGCCGGAAAAGGCGTGCAGCCAGGTGACCGCGTGATGATCGTCAACGAGAATTCTGCCGCCGCAGTCGTTCTGGTGCTCGCTGCGGCAGCCCTCAACGCCTGGGCCGTTCCGGTGGGTGCCCGCCTCTCCGCCCGCGAGATCGATGGGATTCGCGCGCACTCACGCGCGCGACGCGTGATCTACACCGTCGCCGCATCGCCGCTCGCCGCCGCGCACGCAAGGCGCCACCTAGCCGAGGTCGAGCCGCTGCCCGTAGGCTGCGGGCCGGTCGCCGTCGGCCCGCTCAATCCGGCATGCGAGCCGGAACCGCGAGAGGCCGATCCGACGCGCGAGGTAGCCGTGCTCATTTATACGTCGGGCACTACCGGTCAACCCAAGGGCGTCATGCTGACGCACCGCAACCTTCTCTTCATGGCCAAAGTGTCCGGAGCGATGCGGCGGCTTGGGCCGGGCGATCGCTTCTATGCATTGCTCCCGATCTCGCACATTGTGGGGCTCTCCGTTGTCATCCTGGGCTCGCTCCTCAACGGGGCTTCCGTCCATCTTTGCCCGCGCTTCCATCCGGCACTGGCGGCGCGCGCGCTCGCCCAGGAACGCGTGACGATCATGCTCGGCGTGCCGTCGATGTACGCTCTGCTCGCTGAGTATGCAGAGGTCAATGGCTTTTCCGCGTTGCCGCGTCCCGATCTCCGCGCCATCGGGGCCTGCGGCGCGCCGCTCGATCCTGCCGTCAAGCTCGCCACCGAGCGGCTGCTCGGCATGCCTCTGCACAATGGCTACGGCATCACCGAGTGTTCGCCCACCGTCGCCCAGACGCGGCTCGACGAGCCCAGGTGCGACTGTTCGGTCGGTCGCGTGTTGCCCGGCGTGGAAACGAAGTTGGTCGGTCCCGACGGTTCCACCATCGGCCCAGGCGAAGTGGGCGAGCTCCGCGTGCGCGGCCCGAACGTCATGCGCGGCTATTACAAGGCACCGGAAGAAACCGCCGCCGTCATCGACGACGAAGGATGGTTCAACACCCAGGATCTGGCTCGTCTCGAGGGTGGCAACCTCTTCATCGTCGGCCGCACGAAAGAGCTCATCATTCGTTTCGGCTTCAACGTCTATCCGGCCGAAATCGAGGCCGTGCTGAACCGCCATCCTGACGTGCTGCAATCGGCGGTGGTCGGCCGTGCCACAGGTGGCGATGAAGAGATCATCGCCTTCGTGCAGCCCGTGGTCGGAGCGACGCCAAGCATCGCCGACCTCGCACGGCACCTGGCAGGCGAGCTTGCGCCTTACAAGCGGCCGAGCCGGCTCGTGCTCGTTTCATCTCTGCCGACCGGCTCGTCCGGCAAGATCCGCAAGTCGGAACTCGCCGTGCTCGCCGCCGGTCTCGGCCGCGACGGCGCCTGAGATCACCCTCTCCCGGGGACCTATCCGCTTCCTCCGCCACCACCACTCATGCCGCCAGCGCAGGCGCCGAGGCCAAAGAGCAGTGCTGCGGCAAGTGCGATGATCCGGACGCGCATCGTCACCTCCCTCGCCCGAGATCCGACAGATGCTTGCCGATAAGCAGCTCTTCTGTGCCTACGCCTTCGAATATGCCTGCGCGCTCCTCGACATTGATCACCGGCTGACCAAGCCGGCTCATCCGTGGACCAATGGGCAAGCCGATTGACATCTGGTTCGCCTCGATGGCCTACGTCCTGCTCTGTGCGCTGCG
>JASHOA010000024.1 GCA_030041375.1 Acetobacteraceae bacterium | reverse complement strand
GCGAGAATCGTACGGCGAGCGGCCGACAAATGGTACCAATGGAACACTCGAATCTCGTCAATGCGGCGTGCCAAGCAAAATCCGGGTTCGTAACGCAGTGGCAAAGCTGAGATTGTCGCTTTTTCAGCGCGTTACGACAGACCTCGTGTCGTAATGCGTTGAAAAGTCTGGAATCCCCTACCGTCACTTTCTGCACGCCGGAGCCGAGAACCCCATATTGATCTACGCGCGGGCGCGGGCCGCTCGCGCCGCCGCGACCATGTTTTCGACCGCCAGCCTGACTTCGGGCCAGTTGCGCGTTTTCAAGCCGCAATCGGGATTGACCCAGAGCTGGTCAGCCGGCAGCCGCTCAGCGGCCGCTTTCAGCAACGAGGCCATTTCATCGACCGCCGGAACCCGGGGAGAATGAATATCGTACACGCCGGGGCCGATCTCCGCCGGATAGCGGTATCCGGCAAACGCGTCGAGCAACTCCATCCGTGAGCGCGCCGTCTCGATGGAGATCACATCCGCATCCATGGCAGCGATCGATGCGATGATGTCGTTGAATTCGGAATAGCACATGTGGGTATGAATCTGCACGGCATCACCGACGCCGGAAGAGGCGATCCGGAAACATTCGACGGCCCAGTCGAGATAAGCCTGCCACTCACCGTGCCGTAGCGGCAGCCCTTCGCGCAGCGCCGGTTCATCGATCTGGACCACTGCCGCCCCCGCCTTCTCGAGGTCGATGACCTCGTCACGGATCGCAAAGGCGATCTGCCGGCAGGTCGCACTCCGCGGCTGGTCGTCGCGGACGAAAGACCAGTTCAGGATCGTGACCGGGCCGGTCAACATGCCCTTCATCGGCCGCTCGGTCAGCGACTGCGCGTAGCGCCACCATTCGACCGTCATCGGCCGGGGGCGGGAGACATCGCCGTAGATGATCGGAGGGCGCACGCATCGCGATCCGTACGACTGAACCCAGGCATGCTTCGTAAAGGCAAAGCCGGAGAGCTGCTCGCCGAAATACTGCACCATGTCGTTGCGCTCGAACTCGCCGTGAACAAGCACGTCGAGACCTGCTTCTTCCTGCCAGAGGACGGTGCGGGCGGTCTCTTCGCGCAGAAACGCATGATAGGCGGCGGCATCGATGACACTCTTCCCATAGTCCGCGCGCGCCTTGCGCACCTCGGCTGTCTGGGGGAAGGAGCCGATGGTCGTGGTCGGGTAGGCCGGCAGCCGCAGCCTGCGGCGCTGAACCTGCCGCCTGGCTTCGAACGGGGACTTCCGCCGCGCGACAGAAGGGTCATCGGCGGAGATCCGTACCTTGACCGCCGGGTCATTGATCTTCGGCGAGGTGCGGCGTGATGCGAGCGCGGCAGATGCAGCATCGAGAGCGGCACGCACACTGTCACGTCCCTCGTTCAGGGCGCGGGCCAGCACCACGAGCTCCGCCACCTTCTGCACGGCAAACGCGAGCCAGCTCCGTATCTCGGGGTCGAGATCGGCTTCCCGGTCCAGATCGATCGGCGTGTGCAACAGCGAGCATGAGGGAGCGAGCATCACCTGCCGTCCCGATAGAACCGCGGGTTCGACGCGGTCGAGGATGGCATCGAGATCGGCCGCCCAGACATTGCGTCCGTCGATGACGCCGAGCGACAGCAGAAGGTCCGGGCGCGCGCCCGAGACGACGGCATCGAGCTGCCCGGGCGCGCGCACCAGATCGACGTGCAGGCCATGCACAGGCAGCGCGAGCGCAGTCGGCAGATTGTCTGCGAGCGCCCCGAAATAGGTCGTCAGCATGATCTTGGGCGGCGCGGTGCCGTTCGTCAGCGCCGCATAGGCATGGCCAAATGCCGCCCGCGCGGTGTCACTGAGATCCGTGACCAGGCAGGGCTCGTCGATCTGTACCCAGGTCGCACCTGCCTCCGCGAGCAGCCGCAGGATTTCGGCATAGACCGGCAGCAGGCGCGGCAGCAGGACCAGCGGGTCGAAATCGGCACCCCGCGTCTTGCCGAGCAGCAGGAAGCTCACCGGGCCGAGCAGGACCGGTCGCGTTTCGATACCCTGCGCCTTGGCCTCGCCATACTCCCGCACCGCCTTCAAGGAGGCGAGCCGGAAGGCCTGGTCAGCCGTGAATTCCGGCACGAGGTAGTGGTAGTTGGTGTCGAACCACTTGGTCATCTCGGCCGCCGGCACGCCAACGCCTGCATGGCCGATATCGCCCGGTGCGCCACGCGCCATCGCGAAGTAAGTCTCGAGGCCGACCTCGCCGCCGGTCCAGCCGTAGATCGGCGGTACCGCCCCCACCATGGCAGTGGTGTCGAGCACATGATCGTAGAGGGAGAAATCGTTGGAGGGGACGATGTCCGCGCCAAGGTCGCGCTGCCGTGCCCAGGCCTTGGCGCGCAGGTCGGCAACTGCGGCAAGGAGGGCCGACTGGCTGGTTTTACCGGCCCAATAGCTTTCCAGGGCTGTCTTCAGCTCCCGTCGGGGGCCGATGCGGGGAAAGCCAAGCGTGGCAACGGTGACAACCATGGCAGCAGACTCCAGCCGATCGGTGGCAAGGCGGCAGCCGGCTCTGCAAACGTCCGCCCGGACTCCGTCCGTGACGGCGAACATGCGGCCGACCGGACACCCCGCCGGGGGACGTTATGTGTCGAGGCAGGTCTCCTGGCTCGCGGGTCGGTGCGGCTGTCCGGCCTTCCCGGGGCGAACCCCAGTGACACTCATGGACACCCGCTCGCCGCTTACAGTTGCGGGGGCAGCCCCGGCTTCGCACCGGCTTCCCTCTTCGCTCCGCGCCGACGACGACGCGGAGAACCTCGGCGGCCAAGCTATCGCTTCCGTGCCTGCCTGCGTCAAGTGGGCCTGCGTCAAGTGGGATGGAAGAGCACGCTCCTGTCGCGGAACGCTCAGACCGCAATGAGCAGCGCCGCCGGGGCGTTGACAGCTTCGCTTGGCGGCAGCAACGAGCAGATCGAGAAGGCGGCGGAAATCGGCATGGAGCACAATCTCGCACTTCGCGGCGACGGCGCGCATATTGTATCGCTGGATACGGTGATCGAGACGATGCGCCAGACCGGGCAGGACATGCGCTCCCAATACAAGCAAACCAGCCTCGGCGGCCTCGCCGTCAATGTCGTACAGTGCTGAGGGAACAGGCAGATGCAGAGCTTCTTCGAAAGGCGTCTCGAGATCGAGGATCCCCTGATCGCCGAAGCCATGGCGGCCGAACTCGGGCGACAGCAGGAGCAGATCGAGCTGATTGCCTCGGAGAACATCGTCTCCCCGGCAGTGCTCGCGGCCCAGGGCAGCGTGCTCACCAACAAATACGCGGAAGGCTATCCCGGGCATCGCTACTACGGCGGCTGCGAATATGTGGATGTCGCCGAGGCGGCCGCGATTGCGCGGGCGAAAGAGCTGTTCGCGTGCGGCTTTGCCAATGTGCAGCCGCACTCCGGAGCGCAGGCGAACGGAGCGGTCCTGTTCGCAGTGCTGCAACCGGGAGATACCATCCTCGGCATGGCACTGGATGCCGGAGGGCACCTGACGCACGGCGCGAAGCCGACATTGTCGGGCCGGTGGTTCCACGCGGTCCAGTACGGCGTCCGCCGCGAAGACGGCCGTATCGACTATGACGACGTCTCCGCCAAGGCGGAGGCGCACAAGCCGAAGCTGATCATCGCCGGCGGCTCGGCGGTGCCGCGCGTGATTGACTTCGCGCGCTTCCGCGCGATCGCCGATCGGGTGGGCGCGCTCTTGATGGTGGACATGGCGCATTTCGCCGGGCTGGTCGCGGGCGGGGTCCATCCAAGCCCGTTCCCGCACGCGCATATTGCGACCTCGACAACCCACAAGACCCTGCGCGGGCCGCGTGGCGGCCTGATCCTGACCAACGACGAGGCACTGGCGAGGAAGATCAATTCGGCCGTGTTCCCCGGCATGCAGGGCGGGCCGCTGATGCACGTGATTGCGGCGAAGGCGGTAGCGTTCGGGGAGGCGTTGCGGCCGGACTTCAAGGAGTATGCGCGGCAGGTGGTGGCGAATTGCCGGGCCATGGGTGCGGCGCTCATGGAGCGCGGGTTCGATCTCGTCACCGGCGGAACCGATACGCACCTGATCCTGGTCGATCTCCGCTCCAAGGGACTGACGGGCAAGGCGGCGGAGGCCAGCCTCGAAAGGGCGCATCTGACCTGCAACAAGAACGGGATCCCCTTCGATCCCGAGAAGCCGTCGGTCACCTCCGGCATCCGGCTGGGCAGCCCGGCCGGCACGACGCGCGGCTTCAAGGAGACGGAATTCGCTGAGATCGCCCGGCTGATCGCCGATGTGCTCGACGGCCTTGCGGCGAACCCGGCCGACAACGCGAAGGCAGAGCAGGCGGCGGCGAGAGCGGTTGCGGCGCTCTGCCAATCATTCCCGCTCTACGCCGCGGCCGGTGCCGCACGAGCGGCCTCGGCGGCGAAGGCGGCAGAATGAGCCGATGAGCACAGCAGAGACGAAACAGGAAGCGGCGGGGCTCGAGCGCACGCCGCTTTATGCGCTGCATCTCGAAGCCGGCGCGCGCATGGTGCCGTTCGCCGGCTACGACATGCCGTTGCAGTACCGGGACGGCATCATCGCCGAACATCTGCACACACGTGCCGCGGCCGGGCTGTTCGACGTCTCGCATATGGGGCAGCTCGAACTCCGCGCTCGCTCCGGCCGCAACGAGGACGCCGCGGCCGCGCTCGAAGCTCTGGTTCCGGCAGACATCGTGGGCCTCGCGGCCGGCCGCCAGCGCTATACGCAACTCACCAACGAAGCAGGCGGCATCCTCGACGATTTCATGGTGACGAACGTCGGGGACCGGCTGCTGCTGGTCGTGAACGCCGCCTGCAAGGCGAGCGATGCGGCGCATATCCGCGCCGGCCTCGAGACCGCCTGCGACATCCACGTGCTCGCCGACCGCGCATTGTTGGCACTGCAAGGGCCTCAGGCCGAGGCGGTTCTGACGCGGCTTGCGCCATCGGTCGCCGAGATGCGCTTCATGCAGGTGCGGCGGATCAACCTCTGCGGCGCCGACTGCGTTGTTTCCCGCTCCGGCTATACCGGAGAGGATGGGTTCGAAATCAGCATCCCGGCCGGCCGTGCAGAGGAACTGGCCCGTGCCCTGCTGGAGGATGCGCGGGTCAGGTGGATCGGGCTCGGCGCGCGCGACAGCCTGCGGCTGGAAGCCGGGCTTTGTCTTTACGGGTCGGATCTCGATCAGCGCACCACGCCCGTTGAGGCAGCGCTCGAATGGTCGATCCAGAAGAGCCGGCGGGCCGGCGGGGCGCGCGCCGGCGGCTTTCCGGGGGCGGCGGTCATTCTGAGGCAGTTGGCCGAAGGAGCCGCGAAGACGCGCGTCGGGTTGAAACCGGATGGGCGCGCACCCATTCGTAGCGGCACCGCGCTTTTTGCAGACGAGCAGGCGATGGAGGTCATCGGAACCGTCACTTCGGGCGGGTTTGGCCCGAGCGTGGCCGGGCCGGTGGCAATGGGATATGTCCGCCGCGGGTGCGGATCGCGTGGCACGCGCCTTTCCGCGGAGCTTCGCGGGAAACGGCATGGCGTTGTCGTGAGCCCGCTTCCCTTCGTTCTACCGGGTTTCAAGCGCAGTTGACAGGCCGCAAACCGGATGCTGCCCGGGCGCACCGGTTTTTCATCGGGTCGCAAGGAAGAATGCAATGCACCTTGAGAGCGGACAATTCGTCGAAGGGGCGGCTCAGACGTTCGCGGAGCGGCATATCGGCCCCTCACGGCGCGACATGGCGGCCATGCTGGAAACCGTGGGCGCCGCCAGTCTCGAGGCGCTGATCGAGGAAACCGTTCCCGGATCGATCCGGGAGCGCCAGCCTTTGGCGATCGGGCCGGGCTTGAGCGAGCGGGAGGTCCTGGAGCGCCTCTCTCTGATGGCGGCCAGGAACCGCGTTCTGACCTCACTGATCGGCCAGGGCTATTACGGCACCATCCTGCCGCCGGTGATCCAGCGCAACATCCTGGAAAATCCGGCCTGGTACACGGCCTATACGCCCTACCAGCCGGAAATCAGCCAGGGAAGGCTGGAGGCTCTCCTGAATTTCCAGACCATGATCTCCGACCTCACCGGGCTCGAAATCGCCAATGCGTCGCTGCTCGACGAGGCGACCGCGGCCGCAGAGGCGATGGCGATGGCGCGGCGGATCGCCAGGTCGAAACGACCGGCATTCTTCGTGGACGGAGCGTGCCACCCGCAGACGATCGCGGTGATCCGGACCCGAGCCGAGCCGCAGGGGTGGGATGTGATCGTCGGCGATGCGGCAAGGGAACTCGATCCGGCGGCGGTTTTCGGCGCCCTCCTGCAATACCCTGGAACATTCGGCGAGATCCGCGACTGGCGCCCGACGATCGAGGCGTTGCACGCGAACGGCGCAGTGGCGGCGATGGCGGCAGATCCGTTGGCCCTGACCTTGCTTGTACCGCCGGGAGAATTGGGCGCCGATATCGCGGTCGGTTCGACGCAGCGCTTCGGCGTGCCGATGGGATTTGGCGGCCCGCATGCGGCGTACATGGCAACCAGGGACGCCTACAAGCGGGCGCTGCCCGGGCGCCTGGTCGGGATTTCGGTGGATGCGCGCGGCGAACCCGCCTATCGCCTCGCCCTGCAGACGCGCGAGCAGCACATCCGCCGCGAGAAGGCGACATCGAACATCTGCACCGCGCAAGTGCTGCTCGCTGTCATCGCCTCGATGTACGCGGTCTATCATGGTCCGGAGGGTCTCGCCGCCATTGCCCGCCGCGTGCACCGTCTGACCGCACGGCTGGCAGCGGGATTGCGCCGGCTCGGGGCAAAAGCCGGGCCGGAGAGCTTTTTCGATACGATCACGGTCGAGGTCGGTGAGGGCGCGGAGGAGATCCACGCCCGCGCGGTCGCGGCCAACATCAACCTCTGCCGGATTGCCGCCGCGGGAGATCGCCCGGCACGTATCGGCATCAGCCTGGACGAACTCTCGACCCCCGATCTGGTCGAGACAGTGCTCGAGATCTTCGGCGGCGACCGGCTGCGTTCAGCCGCTCTCGACGATCCGGCCGAGACAATTCCCTTGAGCCTCCGCCGCACCAGCCGGTTCCTCACCCATCCGGTATTCCACCAACATCGATCCGAGACGGAGATGCTGCGCTACATGCGCCGCCTCGCCGATCGCGACCTGGCACTGGATCGGGCGATGATTCCGCTCGGCTCCTGCACGATGAAGCTGAACGCGACCACGGAAATGATCCCCGTGACGTGGCCCGGATTTTCCGCGATGCATCCGTTCGCTCCGGCAGACCAGGCCGAGGGTTACGTCGAACTGTTCCGCGACCTCGAGGCAAAGCTTTGCGCCATCACCGGCTACGATGCCGTCTCCTTGCAGCCGAACTCGGGCGCGCAAGGAGAATTTGCGGGCCTCTTGGCGATCCGCGGCTATTACCGGAGCCGCGGGGAAGCAAATCGCACGGTCTGCCTGATCCCGGCCTCGGCGCACGGCACCAACCCGGCATCCGCGCAGATGGCCGGCATGGAGGTGGTGGTCGTCGCCTGTGATGCGCAGGGGAACGTGGATCTCGGCGACCTCCAAGCAAAGGCTGAGCAGAACCGCGATTCGCTGGCCTGCATCATGATCACCTATCCTTCGACGCATGGCGTGTTCGAAGAGCGGATCGTCGAGATCTGCAACATCGTTCACGCCTGCGGCGGGCAGGTCTATCTCGACGGGGCGAATCTGAACGCGCAAGTCGGCCTTGCCAGGCCAGGGCGCTATGGCGCCGATGTCAGCCATCTCAACCTGCACAAGACGTTCTGCATTCCGCACGGCGGCGGCGGACCGGGGGTGGGCCCGGTTGCCGCGCGCGCTCACCTCGCTCCGTTCCTGCCGGGCCATCCGGAGCTTGGCAGAGGTGCGGAGCGGACCGTCTCGGCGGCGCCGTACGGCTCGGCCTCCATTCTGCCGATCTCGCTCGCCTATATCCTGCTGATGGGCGGGGAAGGGCTCACGCTTGCCACTTCGGTCGCCATCCTGAATGCCAACTACATCGCCCGGCGCCTCGCCCCGCATTACCCGATCCTCTATCAGGGCCCGCGCGGGCGCGTGGCACATGAATGCATCGTCGATACGCGGGCTTTGAAGGAGAGCGGCGGAATCACGGTGGATGACATCGCCAAGCGATTGATCGATTACGGGTTCCACGCCCCGACGATGAGCTTCCCGGTGGCCGGCACGTTGATGATCGAGCCCACGGAATCCGAATCGAAGGCCGAGCTTGATCGTTTCTGTGATGCCATGATCGCCATCCGCGCGGAAATCGAAGCGGTCAGGGCAGGGCGGTGGAGTGCGTCGGAAAGCCCGCTGCGTCATGCGCCGCACACCGTCTACGATCTGACGGACGAGCCGTGGAACCGGCCCTATACGCGCAAAGTCGGCTGCTTCCCGGAAGGATCCCGCAAAACCGACAAATACTTCTCGCCCGTCAACCGGATCGACAACAGCTACGGCGATCGCCATCTCGTCTGTTCCTGTGTGCCGGTTGCGGCCTACCAGGAAGCGGCGGAGTAGAGCGGCGCCAGGGCCGAGGAGCAGGGAATGGCGACTTCTCTTGTGCTGACCTTCATCGGCCGTGACCGGCCGGGTCTCGTCAACGCGCTGGCCGGGAAAGTCGCGGCGGCGGGCGGGAACTGGCTCGGCAGCCGGCTCGCACACCTGGCCGGCGAATTTGCCGGCATCGTGCTGGTGAGCGTCTCCGACACGAAGGTGTTCGATCTCACCGCGGCACTTCGCGAGCTCGAGGAGAGCGGCCTGCGTGTCACGGTCAAGGCAAGCAGCGCCGGCGGCAGGAAGCCGGGCGAGACGATCATCGATCTCGACCTCGTCGGCCACGACCGGCCGGGAATTGTGCGGGATGTCACCGAGACATTGCTGGGGCTCGGCGTCAGCGTCGAGGAATTCGCGAGCGACATCGAAAGTGCGCCGTTCACGGGCGAGGAGATGTTCCGCGTCACCGCGCGGCTGGCTGTCCCGAAGGATGTTACAAGCGAGGAGTTGCGATCGGCGCTGGAGAGGCTGGCGGCTGAGATCATGGTCGATGTGACTGTCAAGGACGCCCGAGAGCACGTCTGACCGGCAGGCCGTTGCGCTGCACCGTAGCCGGGCTCCCCCTGCCATCATGTGAAGCAGAAGACGGGCTGATACCGCCGGATCGCGGCGGGCCGCCTGGGCCCCGTTCCGCCGATTGGAGCCGGAGCATTGAGGGTTGCGCCTCCTGGATTGCAGCCGCCGTCACGCTCGCGATCCTGGGCTGCCTCCTCTCCCGCTGATGGGGCACCGGGCCTGGGGCGACCTGGGCCGGGCCTCCCGTCCGGTTTGACGCCCCCGTCCGGGACGCTATTGTCCGGCCCCGGCGCAGCCGGAACCAGCTCATCCGGCGCCGAAACAGGGAGGAACCTCATGGAGACCAAGCTTGCCCGGCGAACCTTGCTCACCGCGACTGGTGCCGGGCTGATCGCCGCCACCGTGCCCGCCAGCGCCCGTGCCGCCGGGAAGAAATGGAAAATCGTGCTGTCGAATTCCTATATCGGGAACAAGTGGCGCATCGAGATGGAAAATCTCTTCAAGGCCGCTCTCCAGATGGAGCCGTACAAGAGCGAGGTCGATGGAAGCTGGTTCAACTCCGGTAACAACGTAAGCCAGGAAAATCAGCAGATAACCGGCATGATCGGCGAGCGCGTCGATGCGATCCTGGTCGATGCCGCTTCGCCCACCGGCGATAACGGCATCCTCACCCAGGCAAACAGCCGCGGCATCCTGGTCGTCTCCTACGACAACGTCGTCACCGCTCCCTCGGCCATCAAGGTCAACACCGATCAGTTCAACTTCGGCAAGCAACTGGCCGAATTCCTTGCCAAGAAACTCGGCGGCAAGGGCAATGTCATCATGGTCACCGGCGTGGCCGGCACGTTCGTCGATCAGCAGCGCAATGCCGGCGCGGACTCGGTATGGAAGGCGAATCCCGGCATCAAGGTGGTCAACCGCTATACCGGCATGTGGGATTCCGCGACCGCCGAGCGCAACACCGCCGCCTACCTCCCCTCCGCACCCAAGATCGACGGCATCTGGTGCCAGGGCGGCACCGACGGCGTGCTGAAAGCCTTCATCGCCGCCAAGCGCACGCCGTTGCCGCCGACGGCCGGGGAGGCGGAGAATGGATTCCGCAAGTTCATGACTCCGGCCGGCTACATGGGCCAGCACGTGGACGGCCTCTCGATCGGCCAGCCGCCCTATCTCGTTCTGGTCTCCCTCGAGCTGGCCCGGCAAATCCTCAACAAGTCCCACCCGCGCAAGGACATCACCATTCCCTTCCCGTTCGTCACTTCCGAGACGGTCAAGGTCGGCGAAACGGTGTTCCCGGACCTGCCCGACAGCTTCTTTGCCGATTTCACCGACAGCGGGCCCAATGCGACGGTGAATATCTGTGTCGATGCGGCGCTCAAGGGCACGCCGTGCTCGGGCAGCCTCAACGTGCGTCTGCCGACCGCATGAGCGAGCGAGCGGCCGCGGCGGCAACCGGCGTCGCCGCGGTCGCCGCGCGGACGCTCAACAAGACATTCGGCGGCGTGCAGGCTCTGCGCGCCGCTTCCTTTGCTGCGCACGCCGGCGAAGTGCACGCCCTCGTGGGAGAGAACGGGGCAGGCAAATCGACCCTGATCAAGATTCTCGGCGGCCGATTCCCGCCCGATTCCGGCACGATCCTCCTCGATGGCGAGCCGGTACGCTTCTCTGGCCCGGCGGATGCCACACGCCGGGGAATCGGCACCGTGTTCCAGGAACTCACCCTTTTGCCCTGGCTCACGGTGGCCGAGAATCTGCTGTTCGGCCGCGAGCCACGCGGGGCAGGGGGCCTGATCCGCCGCGCGAGCCTTGCCACCGACGCCGAGGCCGTGCTTGCCCGCCTCGGCATCTCCCACATCGATCCACGCGCGCAGGTCGCGGAAATCTCGCTTTCCGAGCGCCAGATCGTCGAAATCGCGCGTGTCGTCACGAAAAAACCGCGCATCCTCTTTCTCGACGAACCCACGTCCTCGCTGGTCGAGCGCGAGGTCGCCTGGCTGTTCGAACGCATCCGCGAACTGAGGGCGCTGGGCACCGCGATCGTGTTCACCTCGCACCGCTGGAACGAGATCACCTCGATTGCCGACCGTATCACCATCTACCGCAACGGTTCCGAGGTCGGCACCTTCACCGAAATCGAGGAGGGCGAGGCGATCACCTTGATGACCGGGCGCCGGGTCGATGCCCTCTATCCGAAGCTGCCGCTTCTATCGGCCGGCGCCAAGGACATGCTGGCGCTGACTGAGGCAACGATTCCGGGACTCGCCACCCCCATAGGCCAGCCAGCTTCCGACCTTTCGTTCCACCTTCGGGCGGGGGAAATCCTCGGCATCGGTGGCCTTGCCGGGCAGGGTCACCGCGAGCTTTTCCTCGGCCTGTTCGGCGCGCCGCCGCTGGCGCGCGGGAAAATTGCCGTCGGCGGCAAGCCTCTGCGCATCCACCGCCCCTCGCACGCCATCAACGCCGGCCTCGGCATCGCGCTCGTGCCCGAAGATCGCAAGACCGAGGGGTTACTGCTGCCGCTTTCGGTCCGCTACAACCTGACGCTGCCGATTCTGCGCCGCATCTCACGCGTTGGTGTCATCCGTGCGCCAACCGAAGGCCGCATGAGCCGCGAGATCATCACCGCCCTTGGCGTGCGCACGCCGAGCGCCGCCCAGCGCGTCGGTGCGCTCTCGGGCGGCAACCAGCAGAAGGTGCTGGTCGGCCGCTGGCTGCTGGCCGAATCGCGCATCCTGCTGCTCTACGACGTGACGCGCGGCGTCGATGTTGCCACCCGCCACGAGATCTACGATCTCATCATGCGGCTGGCAGGAGAGGAGAGGGCGATCCTCCTCTATTCCTCGGATACCGAGGAACTGGCACATCTCTGCCATCGCGTGCTCGTGCTGCGCGATGGCCGCGTTGCCGCCGAACTCGTCCCGCCCGTGCTCACCGCCGAGGCAATTGTCTCCGCTTCCATGCGCCAAGCCCGTGCCGCGTGATTCGGGAGAGGGGGCGGGCGCCCGGTGGCGCAGCCCTGCCTCGCATGCATTCGGGCAGCATATCGGTCTGATCCTCGCCGCCGCGATCCTGCTCGTCGCCATCATCATCTTCTCGGTGATGTTCGTCATCCAGCAGCATCGCCTGCCCGGCAACTTCGAAATCACCTCCACCGTCAACAACACGATGCCGCTCGCACTGGCGGCGATCGGCCAGACCATCGTCGTGCTGACGCGGGGGATCGATCTTTCGGTCGGCGGCGTCATCGACCTCACGAATGCGTTGGCTGCGATCCTGTTGCGCCCGAATCTCGGCAATCAGCTCGCCGTGTCTGTCATCATCATCCTGATCGGCGCCGCGGGCGGCCTGATCAACGGCCTCCTGGTGGGGCTCGGGCGGCTGCAGCCGATCGTCGTCACGCTCGCCACCCTTTCGATCTATCAAGGATTGGCGATCCGCGTACTGCCCCAGCCGGGCGGGGCCGTGCCGCCCGGCTACACGGGATTCCTGGTCAATCCGAACGCGCCGACCGCGCTGGTCTTTCTGCTGATCGCCATCGTCCTCTGGCTGGGGCTTCGCCGTACCCGTCTCGGTGTCGATATCTTCGCCATCGGCGCCGACGAGCAGGCGGCGATCGCGCTGGGTGTGAGGACGGTGCGCACGAAGATCATCGCCTACACTCTGGCCGGCGCCCTTTATGCCATCGCGGGCCTCTTCCTCGCCGCCACCGCGACCGCCGGCGATGCCACCACCGGCGACAGCTATACGCTGACCTCGATCGTCGCGATCGTGCTCGGAGGCGTGAGCTTCTTCGGCGGACGCGGCAGCGCCATCGGCGCGATTGCCGGCGCCTTCATCATCACGATGATCGTCAACATCCTGTTCTTTGCCAAGATCAATCCACTCTATCAGGCCTTCTACGAAGGCCTCTTCCTGGTCATCGCAGTCGTGCTGGGGGCATTGATCGGCCGCCTGGTGCGGGCCCGCCGATGAACAACCTCGTCCGCCTCTTCACCACCCGGGACGTGCTTCGCGTCTACGCCGCCTACGGCGCCGCCATCCTGCTCTTCATCATCGGCGCCCTCGTGCATCCCGGCTTCGCGAGCCTGCCCAGCGTTACCACGATCCTGCTCATCTCCTCCTTCATCGGCATGGTCGCTGCCGGGCAGTGCTTCGTCGTACTGATCGGCGGGATCGACCTCTCCGTGCCCTGGGTTCTGAACGCCGCCGCGATCCTGCTCGCCACCGCCTCGCTCGGCCAGAATGGCCGCGCCCTCTATGCCATCCTGCTCACCCTCGGCATGGGTGGGCTGGCTGGCCTCGCCAACGGCATCTTCGTCGTCTGGTTCGAGGTGCCCGCCGTGGTGATGACGCTGGCCATGAACGGTATCGTCGAGGGCCTCACCCTTGGCCTGAGCAGCGGCATGACCTGCGGGGCCTGCGCCTCCTATGCGCCGCCCATCGTGCAGCAGGCCGTGCACGGCGTCTTTCTCGGCATTCCAACCGCCCTCTGGCTCTGGCTCGTCATCATCATCATCGTCTCCTTCGCATTGAGCTTCACGCGCTTCGGCCGCGCCACGTATGCCATCGGCAACAATCCGCGTGCCGCCTTTCTCGCCGGCGTCAATGTCAACCTGACCACCGTCGCGCTCTATGTGCTGAGCGGCGTCTTCTCCGCGCTGGCCGGCATCCTGCTGGTCGGCTTTGGCGGTCAGGCTTCGCTCGGCATGGGCGATCCCTATCTCTTCCAGTCGATCGCCGCCGTGGTCATCGGCGGGGTCAGCATCCTGGGTGGCAGCGGCCTCTATGTCGGCGCCGCGGCGGGTGCCATCAGCCTCACCGCGCTGGTCAGCGTACTGCTCGCGCTCAACATGCCCGAATACGGCCGCAGCATCATCTACGGCCTCGTCATCCTCGCCCTGCTCCTTCTCTACGGCCGCGAAGAGCGGCAATAGCCCGCCGGCTGACCAGAAGAACGAAGGAGACGGCATGCGAACGCTGATCGGGATCGACGTGGGCGGCACCTTCACCGATTTCGTCGCCTATGATCACGATACGCGCGCAATCGACGTCTGGAAGGAGCCTTCGGTCCCGGCGGATCCGGTTCTCGGCATCCTGAAGGGCCTCGAGCAGCACCGCGAACGCGGGGCGATTACGAACATCCGCATCGGCACGACGGTTGCCACCAACGCGCTTCTCGAGCGCAAGGGGGCAACCGTTGCCTACATCACCACGCGCGGCTTCCGCGACGTTCCGTTCATCCAGCGCGGCAATCGCAAGTCGCATTACGACATGAGCTGGGTCAAGCCGAAGCCGCTGGTCGAACGCTGGCGCTGCTTCGAGGTTGACGAGCGGGTCGATGCCTACGGGCGTATCCTGATGCCCCTCGATGAATCGGCCCTCCGTGATATCGCCGCAGAAATCGGGCGCGACCCGGAGATTCGCGCGGTGGCGGTGTGTTTCCTCTTTTCCTATCTCAATCCTGCGCACGAGCAGCGTGCGAGGGAAATCCTGACCGCGGTGCTACCGGACAAGGCGGTTTCGATCTCGTACGAAGTCCTTCCCAAATGGAAGGAGTACGAGAGGGCATCGACCACGATTGCCGACGCCTACCTCAAGCCGGTGGTGAGTCGGCAGCTCGCAACCATGCGGGATCGCCTCGATGCGGCAGGCATCCTGGCGCCGGCGGTCGTCATCAAATCGAACGGCGGGGAGATGACCTTCGCGCGGGCCGTGGATTCACCCGTCAACATGCTGGTGTCCGGTCCCACCGGCGGCGTCATCGCGGCGCGGCATGTCGCCTCGCTCTCCGGCATCCGTCAGCTTGTGACGCTGGACATGGGCGGCACCTCGACCGACGTCTCCACGGTACTCGATGGCCGGGAGAGCTTTACGACCACCTTCGAGATCGAATGGGGCCTGCCGATTCAAATCCCGATGGTCGATATCCGGACCATCGGAGCCGGCGGCGGCTCGATCGCCTGGATCGACAAGGGCGGGATGCTGCGCGTCGGGCCGGAGAGTGCCGGTGCCGTGCCGGGGCCGGCTTGCTACGGCAAGGGCGGGCATCGTGCGACCGTGACCGACGCCAATCTGCTGCTCGGGCGCCTCGATCCCGGAAATTTTCTCGGTGGCCGCATGCGGCTCGACCCGGCGGCGGCACGCGCGGCGATCGAGGAGGTGGCGGCCGCACTCGGCCAGCCGGTTGAGGCGACCGCCATGGCGATCATCCGGATCGCCAACAACAACATGGTCGGCGCGCTCCGCTCGGTGCTCATCGAGCGGGGCCTCGATCCGCGCGATTTCACCCTCTGCGCCTTCGGCGGCGCCGGTCCCCTGCATGCGAGCGAACTGATCGCCGAGATGGGAATCCCCCGCGCGCTGGTACCGAACCACCCCGGGCAATTCTCCGCCTACGGATTCATCATGACCAATCCGCGGGTGGACCGGCAGCGCACGACACAGACCACCAACACGCGCTTCGACCCGGAACGGGTCACAGCGGTCATGGAGACCCTCGTCGCCGAGGGTATGACGGAGCTCTTCGAGCAAGGCTACACCGAGGATATCGAGGTCTATCGTTCGCTCGAGATGCGCTATCTCGGACAGAATTACGAACTCGAATTGCCGATCGGCACGGATGCGCTGAAAGCCGACCGCGTCGAGAGGTTGTGGGACTCCTTCCACGAAGCGCATCTCGCGCGCTTCGGATTCAAGACCCCGGGCGAGATCATCGAGATCGTCAATTACACAGCGACGCTCACCGCGCGCTCAAAATCGCCCGCGCCGCCCTCCGTCGCGCCTGCCGATGGGGCGGCCGTGCCGATGAGCCGCCGCCGTGTCGGCTTTCCGGCCGGGCTCCGCGACGACGTGGCGGTGTTCGACCGGGCGGCGCTCCGGGCGGGGCATACGATCGAAGGGCCGGCAATCATCGAGGAAGCGGCCTCGGTGACCATCGTCAACCCCGGCCAGCGTGTCTCGATCGACACCTTCGGCCAGATCATCCTCCAGGCCGGCAGCCATTGAGGGAGGTCCGATGCGGTTTTCGGAAAACGGCTACTACATCGAGAGATACGTCAAGTGCGCGAATTGCGGGCTGCTGATCTACGGTCGCGGCATCGCCGGCGCACGGCACGGCAAGAGCGCGCTCTACTGTTCTGACTGGTGCGTGGAGTGGGCGCGGCTTGCCGATTCCGGCGCGTGCGACATGCGCCTTAAGATCGTGCAGACGAAGCTTCCGATCGAGGCCACCTGTCAGCTCCCGCCGCGAGACGGCCCGCCGGACATGGTGATGATGAATATTCTCGATTCGACGATGGTATCGATCTGCCGGGAAATGGGCATCCTCCTGATGAAGACGTCCTACTCCACGATCTTCAACGAGGGGCTGGATTTCACCTGCGCGCTGGCGGATCCGAAAGGCGACATGATCGCCTGCGCCGAATTCTGCCCGACGATGATCGGCGGAATGCCGATCCTGATCAAAAGCTGCGCCCAGGAGATCGATTTTTCCACGCTCGAAGAAGGCGATGTCATCATCCACAACGATCCCTATCGGGGTGGCCTGCATGTTCCCGAGCACACGCTTTTCAAGCCGTTTTTCGTGGACGGCGCATTGCTTGGCTTCGCGGTGTGCATCGGCCATATCGCAGAAATCGGCGGCACCGTGCCGGGTGCCTTCTGTGGCGAGGCGACCGAGATCTTCCACGAGGGACTGCGCGTTCCGCCGGTGAAGATCATCAAGGCGGGGAGGGACGTCGAGGAGGTCTGGAAGGTCCTGCTCGCCAATGTCCGCACGCCAAGGCAGAACTATGGCGACCTCCGGGCGATGATCGGTGCCGTCGATCTCGGCGTCGAGCGCATCTCCGCCATCGTCCGCAAGTACGGACCCGCGATATTCCGCCGGACCTGCGAAGACCTGATGGACTACTCCGAGCGGCGCATGCGCGCGGAACTGGCTGAATTTCCCGATGGCACCTATTCCTTCCAGGACACCATCGAAAACGACGGGATCGAGAACCGGCCCTATATCGTGGCCGTGGATATGCACGTGCAGGGCGACGAGGTCGTGGCCGATTTCAGCCGCAGCTCGCCCCAGGCGAAGGGGCCGATCAGTGCGACGCTCGGGGTGACGACCGGCGCCACCTATAACGGGTTGCTGCACCTGACCGATCCGACGATCCCGAAGAACTCCGGCTGCTTCCGCCCGATCCGCGTCGTCTCTCCGCCGGGTCGCGTGACCAATGTCGACTATCCGGGGCCGCTGGTGGCCGGGAACACGGAGACGCACCCGAGGCTTGCCTGCATCGTGATCGGAGCCATGGCCGCCTGCGTGCCCGAACGTGCCATGGCTTCCGAAAGCTGTACCGGCACCAACTTCGTGTTCGGCGGCAACCACCCGGACTACGGAGAGTATTTTGCCTGCTACGATATCATGTCCGGCGGCTGGGGCGGGCGGTTTGGCGCGGACGGCAATAATTGCGTGATTTCCATCAACGGAAACTGCCGCTTCAATCCGACCGAAGTCTTCGAGACCCGCTTTCCGCTGCGGGTCGAGAACTGCGCGCTGATCCCTGATTCGGGCGGCGCCGGAGAGTGGCGCGGGGGCCTTGGCTTCCAGCGGACGCTTCTGGTCACCGAGGTGCCGATCATCGGCAGCCAGTGCAGCGATCATCACGAGGTGAAGCCCTGGGCGTTGTTCGGGGCCGAGCCCGGCGGCAACGGTGCGACCTTCATCCAGAAGGCCGGGGATTCCCGCTGGCTCACGGTCAAGGAACTCTACGGCAAGGTGTCGAGCAGCAAGTACTCCAATGTCCAGTTCGCACCCGGTGATCGGATTCTGCTGGTCACGCCCGGCGGCGGCGGGTACGGGGATCCGCACGCACGGGCGAGGGAGCGCGTGGCCGAGGATCTCAGGGCCGGATTCATTTCGGCAGAGGCAGCCGAACGATTGTATGGCTACGTCGCGCCGGCGGCGCCACCCTGACCTTCGCCGCGGCAACTCCCTCCCGATTTTGTCATGGCGAGGCGGCAACGAAGCCGATGCAATCCATCCTCCGGCGATATCCAACCCCACGGGGCGACTTGATATGATTCGAACGATGGAAACACTGTACTACAGCACTACAGCGTCCGCACCGACTTGCCGTTGTCCAGCTTCAGCAGCTTCGTCGTATATTTGAACGTATCGGCGCTCTCCTTAACCGTGCCGTTGCGATCCACTTCCGTTGTTACGCCCGCGATGCTGTCGTGATCGATCGTCAGCGTCAGGAAGCCCCAGGTCTCCTTCCCATATTTCAGTACCGCACCCGTGTCCGGCGCCGTCGTGCCGTTTGCTGAACCAACTTTGTGCAGGTTGTGATAGCCCCCGTTGCCCACGACGATGAACGGTGTCGGCGTGCTGCCGACGATGTTCTGCTCGATGCGCTGGTAGTCGTGCACGTGTCCGGACAAGACGAGGTTCGGCACCCGGCCGGTGTCGCGGATGGCGTTTTCCAGTGCGTCAGCCATCTTGGGACTGCCGCTATGGAAGCTGTCGAACGAATAGATCGGATGGTGCAGCGCGAGAATGAGCGGCAGCTCCTCCGTCGCCTGGGCGAACTCGTTGGTGAGCCATTGCTGTTGCGTCGAGTCGATCGAGCCGTGCTCCGGTACGTTAGTATACATGCCGACGATCGTCGCAAACGCAGTGATCAGCGTCCAATAGACGTTCGGCAGGTTGAGTTGCACACGTGGCGCATCCTTGGACAGCGGATCGACGTCCGGGTTGGCCTGCATGAAATACCTCACCCAGCCGTCGAGCGATGTCTGCACGGTGGGGTCATCGACCTCCCCGTCGTGGTTGCCGGGGATGGAAAAGATCGGCACATCATAATGGGCGTATGGCTCGTAGAACTGCGCGTAATATTCGTTCTTTGCGCCGGTGAAATACACCACGTCCCCGACGTGATAGCAGAACTGCGGCCTGTCCCTCGAGTCGCTCAGATGCCTGAACATCGCTTCCGCGACGTTGCCCTGAAACTCCGCATCCTTCACTCCGCCGGAATCACCCACTACGTGGAAAACCATCTTCTTCGCACCCGTGATCGCCTCCGCGATCTCCGGAAAGTGGCCCTCCTCGCCAAGGTCGTAGCGGTAAGGCGCCTGGCCAAGCGGCCGCGGCAGCGGCTGAAAGCTGGTGTTGCGATGCGACACGGGGTCCAGCGGATACACGCCGCCATGCGCCTGGGAATGATGGGGCTTCGGCCGCTCGCTGACGGCGCCTGGCCGGAATCGATGGTGTGACGCGGGATGGCGAGCCATGGACGTGCAACCTCCGTCATGAGCCCGCAGGGCAGCGGGAACCGTGGGCGGCAGTTCAGTGAGGCAGGTTGGAAGTTACACCACACGATCCGCTGCCCGAATAAGAACTCTTGATGGTATGCCCGCCATCGCCGCCCATCCCGGCCGACCGCGCCGCCCTCCTCGCCGCGGCGCAGCACCTGGAAACGGCTTGCCTGGACGCCGCCATCCGCAGTCCTCCGCAACAAAACTTTCACGTGCCAGTTGGCCGGAGACGTGGCCGACTTCGCCCCAAGTGGTGTGGCCATTCGGCCGCATGAACAGCCAAACGGGACGCCCCATGAACGAAGCAGGTGCCACCGCACCGGCGGCGCAATCCGCCGGTCGCTCGGTGCAGGACTATATCGACGAGCGCCCGGTCTGGCCCGACGGCACCAGCCTTGCCTCCATTCCGATGACCGGCATGCAGTGGCGGATCTGGGGGCTTGCCGCCGCCGGCAAGTTCTTCGAGGGATACGTCGTCTTCATGACCGGCGTCGCGCTGCCGCTGATCGCGCGGCAGTTCCACATCGGCCCCGCTCAGAACGGCTTTATCAGCGCCGCGAGCCTGTTCGGGATTCTGATCGGCGCCATCCTTCTCGGCGGGCTCTCTGACTATTTCGGCCGCAAACGGATGTTCGTGGCTGAGATGATCGTGTTCTGCGCCTTCCTTGCCCTGCTGATCCTGGCCGAGAATTTCCTCTCCCTGGTGATCTGCCTGTTCGGCCTCGGGCTGGCACTCGGCTGCGACTATCCGACCGCGCACATGATCATCTCGGAGAGCATCCCGAGCGCCAACCGCGGCAAGCTTGTCCTCGCGGCGTTCGGCTTCCAGGCCGTGGGCGCGCTGGCCGGCACCGGCGTCGGCTGCCTCACCCTCGTCCTGGTCCCTGACCTGGATGCATGGCGGTGGATGTATGCAACCGCGATCGTGCCGGCCATCGCCGTCACGATCGGCCGGTTCTTCATCACCGAAAGCGCCAACTGGCTCGCGGTGCGCGGCGCTCTCGAAGCGGCGGAGAAGGCAGCCGTGCGGCTCCTGGCGCGGCGGCCGGAATACCCGAAGGAGGTCAGGCTCGGGCGCGCGGAGAGCCATCACTCGGCGAACGGGTCGGCGAGGCCGTCGTTCACCGCGCTCTTCAGCGAACGCAGCCGCCGCGCCACGATCTTCGCTTCGGTCCCGTGGTTCCTGCAGGATCTCGGCACCTACGGCATCGGCATCTTCACGCCGACCATCCTCGCCGCGGCGCTCGGCGGGCCGGCCGATCACGTGCGGAGCTTGAGCGACGTCATCGACAACATCATCCTGGCGGCCAAGGGTGCGGCAATGATCAACGTGCTGCTGATCGTTGGCATCCTCTGCGCCGTTTTCCTCGCCGACCGTGTCGGGCGCATCCGGCTGCAGATCCTGGGATTCATCGGCTGCGCCGTCGGCCTCCTGATCGCCTCCTTCTCGATCGATTTCGCCGGTCCGGCGCAGATCCAGCTCATTTTCGCCGGCTTCATGCTGTTCAATTTCATGACCAATGTCGGGCCCAACGCGCAAACCTACCTGCTTGCCGGCGAGGTTTTCCCGACCGAGGTGCGCGGCATGGGAGCCGGATTCGCGGCGGCGTTCGCCAAGATCGGCGCTGTGGCCACGGCGTTCCTGTTTCCGATCCTGCTGACCGCCATCGGCACCCGCCTGCTGCTCTACGGGCTGGTGGTGACGTCGATCCTGGGTGCGATCGTGACCTGGCAGTACCGAATCGAGACCACCGGGGTCAATCTCTCCAAGGTCGGAAGATGAAATACGCATCGCACTCCGGCCGGCGCGCCGTTCTCTGGCGCTTGCTGGCCTTGCTCGCTCTCGCCTCGTTCTCCGGCGCACCGGCGGCAGGGGCGGCGGGCCGCTCGCTGCACGAAACCGGCTCGACTTTGCTGTACCCGCTGTTCCAGCTCTGGAGCACGGCCTACGCCACCGCCAATCCCGGCACGACCATCGAGACCGGCGCCACCGGTTCCGGGCAGGGGATTTCCCAGGCCATCGCGGGGAGGGTAGAGATCGGCGCCTCGGACGCCTACATGTCCGACGAGGATACCGAGCGCCATCGTCACATCCTCAATATCCCGCTCGCGATTTCCGCTCAGATGGTGAACTACAATCTGCCGGGCCTGAACGGCATGCACCTCAGGCTCGACGGGCCGACCCTGGCCGCCATCTACCGCGGCGGTGTCAAGACCTGGGATGCGCCGGCCATCACCGCCATGAACCCGGGCCGGCACCTGCCACATTGCACAATCGTTCCTTTGCGGCGGGCTGATGCTTCCGGCGACACCTTCATTTTCACGCAGTTCCTCGATTTCTCGGCCCTTGCCTGGGATTATGCGATCGGCTACGGCACGACGGTCGATTGGCCCAAGGTGCCCGGCGCGCAGGCGCTCGCGGGTAACGAGGGCGTTTTGAAGGCGCTGGCGGCAACGCCCTGCTCGGTCGGTTATGTCGGCATCAGCTTCCGTGACGCGATCGCAAAGGCCGGGCTCGGGACGGCAATGCTTCGGAACCAGGCCGGCCGGTTTCTGCTCCCGACGAGAGAGACCGTGACCGCCGGCGCCTCGAAGCTCGATCCGCGCACGCCGCCGGACGAGCGGCTCAGCCTCGTCTTCGCGCCGGGCGAAGACTCCTATCCGCTCATCAATTACGAATACGCGATGGTCTCGGCGCAGCAACCCGACGCAGCAACGGCGGCGGCGATCCGGAATTTCCTGCTGTGGACGATCTCGCCCGAAGGAGGGAACGCGCCGCATTTCCTCGATGCCGTGCACTTCATACCGCTGCCCACTTTCATCCGCGCCCTCAGCGAAAACCAGATCGACCGGATCCAGTAGCGGAACTCCTGCCGGTTCCGCACAGAGGTCGACGAAATCCGGCCGCAGCATCTTTGGTTTGCCGCGCTCCCAGCCTTGCCCACGCGGTCACTCCGCGCGCCCTGGCGCGCTTCTGTTTGCGTGGCCTGCAGCGCCTCGGCAGACGTCCCGGGTCCGATCTCGCCGTGATCGGCTTCGACAATATCAACGAATGCTGCACCTCGATTCCGGCGCTCAGCAGCATCGCCACGCAACCCGCGGAGATCGGTGCGGCGGCGGCGGACTTGCTGCTTCGCCGGATCGCGGATCCGACCGGCGCACCGGAACAGATCCTGCTGCCGCCCCGCCTCGTCATCCGCGAAACCTGAACTCCTTGCGGGCCCGGCCGGGCGAGGCCACGCCGCCGACAAGCCTGGCTCCAGGGCGGACGGTTTATGCCTATGAGCGGGCATGGAGGTGTACCATTCTCCGTTGCGAGCTGCGGTTCCTAGAGCAATTTCCGTTCGCCATGGCTCACGGTAACTGCTCTAGCTCTTTGTTTTGGCGAGCATCTTCACGCGATCAGCCGATTCCGTGTGATCGCGATCTGCTCTAGCCCACGCGCCGAGGGGCGGCGCTGATAGGAACGAGATCGCAACCATCCGCGCCGGTAAACGGGTGGGCGGATCTGATGTCGAAGGTCTGGGGTCGAAGGGAGGTGAACGGATGATCAGGAAACGGACTCTTCTTTCTTCCGCAACGCTGCTGGCGGTCGCGGCACCATTGGCTGCGAAGGCGGCGGCCGACCGCCGAACCTTCTATTGGATCTCGCACGGATCACCGGCCGATCCGGTGTGGACCTATTTCCTGCAAGGAGCGAAGACATGGGCGCGGGACACGGGGCAAACCGTCAACACCTCCTTCCACAGCGGTGACGTGCCGTCGCAGCAGGAAGCGGTGCGTGAAGCGATCGCCGCGAAGGCGAGCGGCATTGTCACCACCAGCCCCGATCCGGGAAGCCTGGTCAAGGCGGTGGCGGAGGCGAAAGCCGCCGGAATCCCGATCATCAACTTCAACACCCCCGATCCCGCCGCCCATTTCGATGCGTATGTCGGCGGCAACAACGTGGTGTTCGGCCACAACTGGGCGCAGTTTCTCGTCGATCACAAGCTGATCAAGAAAGGCGACTTCGTCTGGCTGCCGGTGGAGGTGCTGGGCGCGACCTATGGCGTGCAGGAAGAACAGGGCATCGGCAGCGTGCTGAAGCCGGTCGGGATCACCTGGGAGGTGACGGGCAACACGCTCGACCAGGCCACGATCATCAGCCGGATGGTGGAATATCTCACCGCCAATCGCAAAAAGATCAATGCTATCATCGGTCTCGGCGACCTGGTGACGGGCAGCATCAAGCGCGTATTCGATCAGGCCGGAGTGACCGCCGGATCGATCCCGGTCGTCGGCTGGGGCAACTCGCTCTATACCGTGGACGAGGTGCTGACCGGCTATGTGAACGCCGCGCAGTGGCAGGCGCCGCAGGCGACCAGTTACATGGCGCTGTCGATGGCGGACATGGAAGCCAGCGGCATCGCGTCCGGATTCAACATCATCACCGGCGATCTCTACACCAAGGCAACCGCGGCAAACTACAAGAAGCTTCTTTCAACCAAGTAGGCTGGCCGCAACGTGATCGCAACGGTTGGGCCGAGGTGATGCCTGCCGGCGCTCCTGCCCTTCGCCGCCGGTGCCGACAGAGCGCGAATCCCGCCCGTATCCGATCCGGGCCTGACCATGCTTAAGCTCGTCAAGGTCGAGGCGGGTTCGCCACTGCCCGTGCGGCGGCCGTCGCGACTGCTGCGTTTATTGGCCCGGCCCGAGGTCGGGCCGCTGATCCTCCTGGTGCTCGAGCTTTCGGCCTTCGGGACGATCCGGCCGCTCTATCTTTCGCCCTTCAACATCAGCAACGTTCTCGACTTCACCGTCGAACTGGGCCTGATCGCCCTGCCGACGACGCTGTTGATGATTGCCGGCGAGTTCGATCTTTCCGTCGGTTCCGTATTCGGCTTTTCGGCGGTCCTGATGTGGACGCTGTTCAACAGCGGGGCAACGTCGCTCGGCCTCGCCTTCGTGATCACGCTGGCGGTGGCGGGAGGCATCGGCCTGATCAATGGCTGGTTCGTGACCCAGGTGAAGGTATCGTCGTTCCTGGTCACGCTGGGGACGCTGCTGGTCGTTCGCGGCGCCGCCCTCTATCTCACCCAGGGTTTTCCCCAGCGGACCTGGAGCGCCGCCGGATCGCGGCTGGCTGCCGTGCTGGCCGGCGAAATCCACATCGGCCGGTTTCACATCTACATGTCGCTGTTCTGGTTCATCGCCGCCGCAATCGTGCTCCATTACGTGTTGGCGGAAACCAAGACGGGCAACTGGATCCAGGCCGCGGGCGGCAATCCGAGCTCGGCACTGGCGCGCGGCGTCAATGTCGGGCGCACCAAGATGGTTCTGTTCGTGCTGACGGCGATGATGGCGGCCGCCTCCGGTATCATCAGCTCGATCCGCACCTCGGCGGCAAATCCGAATAGCGGCACCGGCTATGAGCTCGAGGTGATCGCCATGGTGGTGATCGGCGGCACGGCACTGACGGGGGGACGGGGCACGATCATCGGCACGGTGTTGGGGATTTTCATTCTGCGCTCCATGCACAGCGGCCTCGTCATGATCGGGGTGCCGGGCCTCGCATACGAAATTTTCGTGGGCGCGATCATCCTGGCGATGGTCGCGCTGCAGGCGTGGCTGGACCGCAGGCAGCAGGCGGAAGGCTGAGACGATGGCCGAAGAGCTGGTGCGCATGGAGCATATCAGCAAGTTCTATGGCCGCGTGCAGGCGCTGAGAGACATCACGGTTGGCGTCCGCTACCAGGAGATCGTCGGTCTGCTCGGCGACAATGGAGCCGGGAAATCGACTCTGATCAAAATTCTCTCCGGCGTGGTGCAGGCCACGAGCGGAGAGATTTTCCTGCATGGCCGCAAGGCGGATATCAGGACCACGACCGATGCGATCGCCTGCGGCATCGAAACGATCTACCAGGATTCTGCGCTGGTGCCACAGCTTTCCATCACCCGCAACCTGTTTCTCGGCCGCGAGCCGATCAAGGGCTTCCGGCTGTTCAACCGCATGGATCATGCCTTGATGGACCAGGCGGCGCGCGCGCTTCTGCTGCAGGTCGGGGTGATCAAGGACATTCCGCCCGCGACCGCGATCAGCGCCCTCTCCGGGGGGGAAAGGCAGGCGGTGGCGATCGCCCGCGCGCTCTATTTCGATAGCGAGCTGATCATTCTCGACGAACCGACCAACAACCTCGGTGTCGCGGAGACGCGCAGCGTGCTGAACTTCGTGCGCAATGCACGCGACACCGGGCATTCCTGCATCCTCATCGCCCATAACATCCACCATGTCTTCCAGGTGGTGGACCGCATCGTCGTGCTGCGTCACGGAACGGTGGTGGCCGACGATGTCGACCCGCGGAAGACCAGCATCGAAGAGGTCGAGCGGATCATCACCGGCCCCGACGCTGCAGAGCCGGCGGAATCGTCGAGGGGCACGAATCGCGGGCTCGAATAAACAGCTAACCCGTCTTCGCCTCGACCGTTTCGTCGTGCCTGGCATCGTAGAAGGTGCGTTCGTCTCCGGCCAGCACGAGTCCGCGCTCGCGGATCGCACTGTCCGCGACCTTCTCGAGCGGGGTTGCGCGCGGATGGTGGTGCTCCCTGTACGGATTGTTGCTCATCCGGTTGTAGCAGCACAGCAGAACGTTGCGGGAACGCTCCGATATGTTCGGCCCGGAAGCATGCAAGGTGTTGCAATGGAAGAACAGGGCATCGCCCGGATCCATCTCGCAGTAGACATGATCCAGCACCTTCATCGCCTCCTCGACACGTGCCATGTCGGCCCCGGTCTGGCCACCGACGCGGCCATGCTCGATCCGGCCCATGCGGTGGCTGCCGCGCAGCACCTCGAGGCAGCCGTTGACGCGGCGGCAGGGATCGATCGCGATCATCACGCTCGCCAGGTCGGGAAAGAGGCAGCCGTTGTGGTACCAGTAGCCGTAATCCTGGTGCCAGTCCCAGGCACCGCCGAGGCGCGGACGCTTCATCGTGAGCTTGCTGTGGTAATGATAGACCGCCCCGCCGAGCAGGAGTTCCATGCCGTCGACCACGCGGGCGCTGCGCGCCACCATTCCGAACACGTCCTCGCCGGGATGATTCCAGAGCGCGAGTTCGGTCGAAGCGCCGTGGCTGTCGGCAAGGCGCGTGACGTTGCGGGCGATCGCCGGATCGAGGGCGATGGCGCGGCCGAGCAGGGCGACCTCCTCGGCATCGAAGAAGGCGGGCTTCAGCACGTAGCCGTCGCGTTCGAAGGCGATGCGGTCGGACGTTGTGACCTGCGGATAGCTCATGGGGTTTCTCCGGTTTGCTCGTCGATCGGTGCGAGATCGGGGATGTTCTCGCGGAATATCGCCTGGATGCGGAGCAGCGATGCCCGAGGTTGCGCCTCACCACGGACGGCGCCGGCGAGCAGTGCGACGGCCTCACCGGCCTCCGCAACCGGGTCCTGATCGATCACCGCATCGAGCGTGCCCTGGATCAGGAGCCGCCGCGTGTGTTCGGTCAGCTCGTGGCCGATGAACACGATGCGGCCGGCGCCTCCGCTTTCCTGCAAAGCGCGCGCGATGCCGCGCATGCCGCCGCCGATGCAATAGATTCCGACCAGGTCCGCGTGCCGCGCCAGCAGGCGTCGCGCGGCCTCGTAGGCCTGCCCCGAGTCATCCGCGATCTCCTCGGCGGGCAGGAGGCGGAGGGCGGGAAAATCCTCCGCCGAGATGCGGCGGAAGCCCATCTCGCGTTCCTCGTGCCCGCGATAGCTGAGCGAGCCCGCGAACAGGGCCACGGAGCCTTGCCGACCGCCGAGAAAGCGGCCGAGGAGATGGCCGGCGAGGCGGCCGGCGGCGCGGTTGTCGATGCCGACATAGGCGACGCGCGGCACGTCGGAGATGTCCGAGACGAGGGTGAGAATCCGCTTGCCATGGCCGGCCAGCTCGCGGAGCGCCTCGCGCACGGAAGGATGGTCGAGCGCGATCACGCCGATGCCGTCGGCATCGCGGGCGATCCCGGCAAGCCCGGCGGCGAGCGCCTCCGGGCGGTAGGTGTCGAGCCGATAGAGGGTGGCATGGACCCGTGGCAGGGCCTGCGCGGCGGCCAGAAGCGCGCGGCTCAACCTGGCCAGGAACGTGTTGCTCCCGCCCGGCACCACGAAGGCGAGCCGCACCTCGATCGCAGCCGCTCGGGCCGGCGGCGCCTCCACATAGCCGATGCGCTCGGCCGCGTGCATCACCCGGCTCCGGGTGCGATCGTGCACGCCGGCGCGGCCGTTGAGGGCGCGGTCCACCGTGGCGGCGGAGACGCCGGCTGCCCTGGCGACGTCGGCGATCGTCATGGCCATTGGATGATCGGCATCCGATTACATCGAATACCACATCACATTACACCCATCGGCAGCCGTTGTAACCCCCAAAATGGGTGTCGACATGCGAATGGATAACATCATAAACCATCAAACACGAGCTCAGAGATCCGCCCGGCAAGCCACAGGGCGCGGTTGATTCGAGCCCGCGATTCACGCCCTCCGACGATTCCGCCGCGGGCGATCGCGGGCGAGACCCGTGTCGGGCTGACTGGGCAGCCCGACACCGGTCTCGCGCTTTATTCGAGCCCGCGATTCACGCCCTCCGACGATTCCGCCGCGGGCGATCGCGGGCTAATGGCGTCCGGCGCGGCGCAGCGCGGGCAAAAGGAGCGGGCAGGGAAGGGGGAATGACGCCGCACGCTTCCCATATGTGCTTTACTCGCACGCATCCGGAGGATGCCATGAGCCGAGCTTTCGTACGCGAGCCCGACGCCGATACCCCGGCCGACCCGCTGCCCGAGATTCCGCTGCCGCCGCCTCCCAATCCGGTCACCGCCCGCGGCGCCGCCCGCATCGAAGCAACCATCGCCGAACTCGAAGCGCACCTTCTCGATCCCGCTGCGGCGGACCACGCCGAACTCAAGCGCCGGCTGCGCTACTGGACTGCGCGCCGCACCACCGCCCAGATCACGCCGCCGCCCGCCGACCCCGACGAGGTAGGCTTCGGCTCGCGCGTCACCCTGGCCTGGCCTGGCCGCGGTGAGGTCACGGTCGAGATCGTGGGCGAGGATGAAAGCGATCCCGCGACCGGGCGGGTAAGCTGGCGTGCGCCGCTCGCCGCGGCCCTGATCGGCGCCGCGCGCGGCGAGACGGTTGACGCCGCCCTCGGCCCCGGCCCTCTCACGCTGACCGTTCTCACTGTCCAGAATGGCGGATGAATTTTTCTCGCCGGTCTCTGCTTGCCGCACCGTTCGCCGCCCCCGATCCCGCGCCGCCGGAGGTCCCGGCTGATTTCAGCGGGCTCAGCTTCGAATCCGCCGAACTGCTTCGAGGCTCGCTGCTCACTCCCGCCAATGCCTCGCTCGTCGCACTCGTGCGCCGCCTCGGAAGGCGCGGCGTCATCCGGATTGGCGGCAACTCGAGCGACCGGGCGCACGGTCATCCCGGCGATGCCGCGATCGCCGCCCTCGGTCGGTTTCTGCGCGCGACCGGCTGGTCGCTGCTCTACGGCCTCGATCTCGGCAACGGCACGGAGGAGGGCGCCGCCAGGGAAGCCGCGATGGTCTCGGAAGCGGCCGGCCCGGCCCTGATCGCATTTCAGATCGGCAACGAGCCGGACCTCTTCAATCGCGATCTGCGCGCGGCCTCCTGGGGCTTCGAAGACTATCTCGCGGCCTGGAAGCGCCGCGCCGCGGCGGTTCGCGCGCGGTTGCCCGGGGCGCGTTTCGCCGGCCCCGACATCGCTTATCGCGGCGCCTGGATGATGCCGTTCGCAACCCGGGCGCGGCCACGGCCGGTCCTGCTCACGCGCCACTACTATGCCGAGGGTCCGGGCTCGAGCCCGGCCGTGACCATCGCCCGCCTGCTCGGCTCCGGCCCCGAACTCGAGGCGTCGCTCGTGCTGGCCGAGCGGGCCGCCCGCGCGACCGGCCTGCCGTTGCGCATGGCGGAAACAAACTCCGTCTATGAGGGCGGTCGCCCCGGTGTCAGCGACACGCTGGCGGCGGCCTGCTGGGGGGCCGAGATGATGTTCCTTCTCGCCGCCCGCGGCTGGGCCGGGGTCAATTTCCACGACCGCCCGGACCGATCCTACGCGCCGATCGGTCGCGTGAGCCCGCTCGCCAGGCCGCTCTATTACGGGATGCTGTTCTTTGCCGCGGCAAGGCCGCGCCGTGTTTCTTTTCTCCCGGGCTTTCCCGCCCTGGCGGCGTATCGCATCGAGGGGCGGGACGGCCGGACGCGGCTTGCTTTTTTCAACCGCGATCCGGACCGTTCTGCCCACGCAACGCTTCCGGCTCGGGCCGCCGCGGTCTCTGCGCTCAGGCTCGCCGCACCCTCGCCCGCTTCTTCGGCGGTGACCCTCGGGGGCGCGAGCGTCGCGGACGACGGCACCTGGCGCCCGCGGCTGGAGCGTTGGCACGCGCCGAACCTGCTGGCACCGGCCGGCGGCCTGCTCGTCGAACTGGCCTGAGCGACGGATCGGCGGCGAACCCCAACGCGCATTGCGCGCCGCAGCATGGCCGCCGGGTAGAGGCGGCGGCCTAAATCAATGTGAGAGATGCATTTCTCAATTCGCCGTGTTAAGTTCGGACGGTGAGCCTCTCGCGACGCCGCGCGCTTCGTCTTGGCTTTGTCGCCGGCCTTGCCGGGCCCGGTGTGCGGTTCGTGCGTGCCGCCCCGTTACCCCTGCCGCCCCTGCCGCCCGCCGCTGCCGGCTACCCGCTGCCGCCGATCCCCTCCCACGGCCCGGCGCCGACAGATCGGGCACCGCCGTTCGTGATGATCGACCCCGGCCACGGCGGGAGCGATCCCGGCACCATCGGGCGTGGCGGAGTGATGGAAAAGACGATCTCGCTTGCGACCGGCTTTGCCCTGCGTTCAGCGCTGCTGACAGTCGGCCGCTACCGTGTCGGGATGACGCGCACGAGCGACGTTTTCGTCACGCTCTCCGAGCGTGTCGCGCTGGCCATGCACAGAGCGGCCGATCTGTTCATTTCGCTCCACTGCAATCATCTTGCCGACACCCGCTTGCGCGGGGCGATGATTTTCACCCTCTCGCGCACGGCTTCCGACGCTCTTGCCGGTGAGATCGCGAACACCGAGAACAGCTTCGATTCCGGCCCCGTCGATCCGGCGTTGCACGGCCTTAGCCGCGACGTGGCGGCGATCCTGGGCGGGCTCGAGATGCAGGCGACCGAACTGGCCTCGAAACGGGTCGCCGCCGATATCACCGCTTCGTTCCGCGGCGCCGTGGCGTTGCTTCCGGATCCGGAACGCAGTGCGAACTTTGCCGTGCTGCGTGATCCGACCGTCCCCTCGACCCTGATCGAGATGGGCTGCCTCAGCAATCCCGAGGAGGAGCGCCTGCTCGCCACGCCCGCGCACCGGGCGCTGATCGCCGAGCGAATCACCGCTGCGTTCGGCGACTATTTCCGCCGCGAGCACCCGACCCGCGTGGCCGGCTGATTTCCGGAGACATGCGGGCCAGCCCGCGCTCGCCTGACGCCCGGAACAGAACCGCCGCCGGCAAATACCGGCGGCGGCGATGTTCGCGCCAGCCGTTCTTGACCTTGCATCAGTCGCGTCATGGCGGTGCGCCGGTCATGTTCATCATGCGCCCGGCGGGCCTTTCCGTCCGCCGATCGCAGCCAGCATCCGCCGGCGGAACTGTGCGGCGTCCTCCGGCCGGCTCAGATGCTGGGCCAGCCGCTCTGTCAGTTCGACCGCATTGGCTGAGGTGGCGGAGGCTTGCGTCACCAGCAGGTGAGCGATCGGGCCGATATGAAAGGCAAGCGCCGCTTCCGCGGCGGCCAGCAGCTCCGGGCCCACCGGGACGGCGCGCGAGCCGGTCCGGCCGAGGCCCGCTGTCGTCCCGCCGGTCGCTTCGCCGGTCCTGGGTTCGATCCTCACCGCGTGCTCGCGCAGGAATTGTGCCGCATCCTGTGACCGCGGCACCTGCTTTGCGAGCGCGGCCACCAGGGCCTCGCGGCTCGTCGCCTCGTCGGCCGCATGCCTGACCAGGACGCGCGCCATCGGGCCGAGGAAGCGCGCGAGGCTCGTTTCGAGCTGGTCCAGCATCGCGGGGTCGAATCGCGGTCCGCCCGCCGGCAACGCCCCAGCCGGCAACACGACTGTCGCCGCCGTGTCTGCCGGTTCGACCTCGACCGCCCGCAGCGCCTCGGCAAAGGCTTCGGCGGAAGCGAAACGTTCCGCCGGGCGCTTGGCCAGCGCGCGGGCGATCACCGGCGCGTAGGCCGGGCTTGCCGCCGTCACGGGCGCGAGGTCGGCCGGCTCGGGACTGGTCAGGCGCAGCACCGTCTCGCTGAGGTTACGCCCGGCGAACGGCAGACGGCCGGTGAGGATCTCGTACAACATCACGCCGACGGCGAAGAGATCGGCGCGATGATCGACCGCGCCGCCGATGATCTGCTCGGGCGCCATGTAGTTGGGGGTGCCAAGCATGGCGCCGACCCCGGTCGCCATTCCTTCGTCGAGCCGGGCAATGCCGAAATCGGCAATCTTCGCCCGCCCGTCTTTCGTCAGCAGGATGTTGGCCGGCTTGATGTCGCGATGGATCACGCCTTGGCCGTGCGCGAAACCGAGCCCCGCGAGCACTTCGCCGATCACCGCGAGGAGGTCGGTCGTGCCGCGGCGCCCGGGATCGCAGAGCGCCTGCTGCAGGCTTGCGCCTTGCACCAGTTCCATCACGATGAACGGCTGCTCGCCCTCGGCGGACACATCGTAAATCGCAACGATCGCCGGGTGGTTGCAGCGCCCCGCAGCCTGCGCCTCGGCGTGAAAGCGGGCCAGGTATTCCCTCCGCGTCGCCGCATCCAGCCGCTCCGTGTGCACGACCTTGATGGCGACGTCGCGACCGATCAGCGGATCATGCGCCTTGTACACCGTTCCCATGGCGCCGCGGCCGAGCAAGGCGATCGTGCGATAGCGCCCGAAGCCCGCGGGCAGAGGCGGCTCGCTCATGCAGCGAGGCCCGTCCGCCCCGTCCGCTCGAAGGTCCGGCGAGGCGATTTTGCGGGCGGTTGGAGAGCGCAAAGTCCCGCCTGAACCGGCCACTCAGGCGCCGGGCCGACCGGCCAGGTTTCCATGCGCCACGGCATCAGCGCTGCAGCATCTGCATCGCGCTCTCCAGGCTGCGGCGCATGCGATTGAAGGCGGCAGAAAGCGCGGCAATCTCATCCGATCCTTTCTTCTCGTATTCCTCGGCGGCAAGATCACCCATGCTGACCGCGGTGGCCACCGATGACATCCGCTTCACCGGCCGTATGACGATGTAATGCAGCAGTACATTGAGAATCACGACGATCACGACGCACATGACGAGGAGGATCGCCATGAAGATCAGGAACGCGTGCTGGGCCTGCAGGAGCGGCAGGGCCATCGGTACCGATACGATCTCGGCGCCCACCACCTGGTGAAGCTTCCAGCCGAAGCCGTTGTCGCGGCCGTACGTCGCCACCAGCGACGCCGGCGCCGCGTCAGGGGTATTGTGGCAGGTCAGGCAGCCGGGATCGTCGATACGGATCGGCCGCGCGAGGGTGAGCGAGCGCCCGGTCGGCGTCATCCGTTCCGCCACCAGTTCGGCAAGCTTCTGGTCGCCGGCGAAGGTGCGGATGAAGTCTTCTTCCCAGCCGGTCGCGCGGTCGTTCGGATTGGTCGGGTTGAGCGCCGGTTCGCGGAAGCTGTAGTCGGGGAATTTCTTCTGCACCTCGCGGAATGTGGCCTGGGCGGCGAAGAACGGGATCGAGGCGGGGAGGAACTTGCCCTCCTTCTCGAAGCCGATCAGCGGCACGACCTGGCCGTTGGTGTAGCCCATGACGGCGTCCGCCGCGCTCATCATGATGCGGGCGTTCTGCAGCACCTGCTCGCGTGCGTTGGTCACGAAGAGCTGCTGGAGTGCAAAGCCGGCGCCGGCATAGCCGATCACGAATGCCGCAATAATTGCGAGATTGAATTTTCCGCGGAGCCCCATCGGCCGGTTTCCTCCGGTTTCGTCGGTTGCGATGCTACGCGGGCGGGGGCGGGGGTTCAATCGACTGAGACGTTATGGCCTCTTCCCCTGGACCCCGCCGCGGCGCTTCACTGGAGCGCCCGATCCCTCTCGGAGGTTCCGCATGCTCCCTCGGCTCCCGGCGGCACTCGCGCTCGTCTCGTTGGTCTCGGCTCTTTGCCTCGGCGCGGCCGAAGCGCAGACCACCTACCAGCCGCCGCCTCCGTATGAACCGCCGCCTTATGCGCCACCGCCCTATACGCCCTCACAAGGCGTGCAGCAGCAGTCTCTGCCGCCGCCGCCACCGAGAGCGCCCGGCGTGCCGGCCCCCTCCACCGCCGAACTGCCGCTCGGAGCGCCGTCGCCGCCCGCCCCACCCGCCGGGGCAACCCGCGCCGATGCGGCCACGGCCATCCGCGACGCCATCAACGGCTGGGCGGATGACTTCAACGCCCTCAAGACCGGCATCGTCTGTGACATCTTTGCTCCGGACCTGCATTACGATTTCGGCGTCGAGCCAGGTGACTACAACTCGCTCTGCAAGCGCCTCAGGCAGGCGCTCGGGGAAGCCGCCTTCCGGTATCACTATGCGCCGGAGATCCGGGAAATCCTGATTTCGGGGGATCTGGCCGTGGTCAACATCGTCTGGACCCTGACCGTGACCCGGAACGGCCATGCAGGACAGACGGTCGTCACCGAGCCGGCGATGTACGTCATGCGCCACGAGCCAGACGGTAACTGGCGCGTGTTCCGCTTTCTTGCCTTCAACGTGCCGAACCCGCAGGCTCAGCACTGAGCGCGGCCGCGCCCTGGATCTGTTTCACCCGCTCGCGCAGGACGAATTTCTGGACTTTCCCCGTCGAGGTCTTCGGCAGCGGCCCGAAGATGACCGCGCTCGGCGCTTTGAAATGCGCGAGATGGGCGCGGCAGAAGGCAATGATCTCCGCCTCGCTCGCGGCCTTGCCTTCCTTTAACGCAACGAATGCGCACGGCGTCTCGCCCCATTTCGGATCCGGCTTCGCGACCACCGCCGCCTCGAGCACCGCCGGGTGCCGATAGAGCACGCCCTCGACCTCGATCGTCGAGATGTTTTCGCCGCCCGAAATGATGATGTCCTTGGCGCGATCCTTGAGCTCCACGTAGCCATCCGGATGGCAGACCCCAAGATCGCCGGTGTGGAACCAGCCGCCGGCGAAGGCCCGCTCCGTCGCCTCCGGGTTCTTGAGGTAGCCGCGCATCACCACGTTGCCGCGCATGAACACCTCGCCCAGGCTCGCCCCGTCGCGCGGCACCGGGGCGAGGGTCGTGGCGTCGGCCACCATCAGCCCTTCCAACACCTCGTAGGGCACGCCCTGGCGCGCCTTGAGACGGGCCTGTTCAGGGGCGGGGAGGGCGCTCCATTCCGGATGGCGCGCGCATACGACGGCGGGCCCGTAGACTTCGGTGAGGCCATAGACGTGCGTGATATCGAAGCCCATCCGCTCCATGCCCTCGATCACCGCCGCCGGTGGCGGCGCGGCTGCGGTCATCAGCGCAATCCGCCGCCCGCCGAGGTCGCGCCTGGCGCCCTCGGGCGCATTGAGGAGCATGTTCATCACCACCGGCGCGCCGCAGAGATGCGTGACACCATGCGTCGCGATGGCATCGAAGACGGTGGCTGCCTCGACGCGGCGCAGGCAGACATGCGTGCCGGCATAGGCCGTGATGGTCCAGGGAAAGCACCAGCCGTTGCAATGGAACATCGGCAGCGTCCAGAGATAGACGGGAAACTGCGTCATGCCCCAGACCATCGCGTTGCCGATCGCCAGCAGGTAGGCGCCACGATGATGATAGAGCACGCCCTTTGGCCTCGCGGTGGTGCCCGAGGTGTAATTGAGGCTGATCGAATTCCATTCATCGTCCGGCAGCCGCACCGGAAAGTCCGGATCGCCGCCAGCGAGCAGCGCCTCGTATTCCATCTCGCCGATCGCGCCACCCGGCGGCAGCCCCGCATCGTCGATGCCGATGACGACGGGCCGCCGCCCGGCGGGCAGCGCCGAGAGGGCCTGCTCGGCCACGGCGGCGAACTCCCGGTCCACCAGCAGAACCTTGGCCTCGCCGTGCTCGAGGATGTAGGCGATGGTCGGCGCATCGAGCCGGACATTGATCGCGTTCAGCACCGCGCCGGCGATCGGCACTCCGAAATGCGCCTCCAGCGCCGCCACGCTGTTTGGCGCCAGGAGCGCCACGGTCTCGCCCGGTCGAACGCCGAGCCGGGCGAGTGCGGAGCCAAGGCGACGGCAGCGCCCGGCGGTCTCGCGCCAGGTGAAACGGCGCGGGCCGTCGATCACGGCGATCCGCTCCGGATACACGGCCGCCGTCCGCGCGAGGAAGGAAAGCGGCGAAAGGGCCGCGTAGTTGGCCGCGTTCGGTGCCAGATAGTCGCGGCGGGCGGGCGTCGCCTCATTCATGTCGGCTCTCCGGGACGGGATGCTCGGCCCGGTCTTTGCACCATTTTCGGTGTGCGTGCGAGCCTGCTGCTTGGCGCGGCCGGCGCCGCAGCCTAACCTGCCCCGCCCGGCTCTGAGTTTCCATAATATTGATTCTGCGACAACTGGCCATGCCCGATATCGCCCGCCTCCTCGCCGTCATGGCCGCGCTCCGCGACCCCGAGACCGGCTGCCCCTGGGACCGCACCCAGGATTTTCCCACGATCGCCCCCTACACGATCGAGGAGGCTTACGAGGTAGCCGACGCGATCGCCCGGGGCGAGCCCGCCGCGCTCCTGGACGAGCTTGGGGACCTCCTGTTCCAGGTTGTCTATCACGCGCGGCTCGCCGAGGAGCGCGGCTGGTTCGACTTCGCCGCCGTCGTCGGCGCCATCACCGCCAAGATGATCCGCCGCCACCCGCATGTCTTCGCCGGCGCCTCGGCCGCGCCCGGCGCCTGGGAGGACGGCAAGGCGGCGGAGCGCGCCGGTTCCGGGCCCAGCCGTGCCGCCACGGGTGGCGGCACGCTCGCCGGCGTCCCGTTGGCCCTCCCTGCCCTCACCCGGGCGTTGAAGCTCACGGCGCGCGCCGCCCGCGTCGGCTTCGACTGGCCCGACGCGTCCGCCGTGCTCGCCAAGCTCGCCGAGGAAACCGCCGAGCTCGAGGCGGAACTCGCTGCCGCATCCGTGGCTCGCGGGCGCCTCGCCGACGAGCTTGGCGACATGCTGTTCGTGCTCGCCAATCTGGCCCGGAAGCTCGATCTCGATCCGGAAACCTGCCTTCGCCAGGCCAACAAAAAGTTCGTAGAGCGCTTCAACTCTGTTGAGCGGAGGCTCGCTTCTGAAGGAAAAATGCCTTCGGAAGCGAGCCTCGCCGAGATGGAGCAACACTGGCAGGCGGCAAAGGCTGCCATCCGTTCCTGAAATTCCTTTCAGGCGGGATCCGGCTCCCGGTTCTTCGGGCCGGGCCCACCACCCGGCCCCTTCGATCGTCATCTCCGGAAATGCCATCATCGCTTGAAGTTTGCCTCTTCTCTGGCGCAGGTTCGATGATCGACAATCATGCGGATGACGCTGAGCCCGGCCCTGATCGCCCGGCTGCCTGAACAGCCTCTGGGGAGCCCATTGTCCACGGCGATGACCGAGGCCGGAATCGATTTCGGACTGGCAGGGTCCCCGGCCGGCCGGTGTCCCCGGCGCCCGGGCGGCGCGTGCAGCGCCGGGCGGGTGGCGCCCAGCCCGGCTCTCCCCCTTTTGTGCCGCTTCGGAAACCAGGCCCGCATCGACGAAGGGCGATCTTTCGATCGTCGGCCATTCGTCGGGGGACTGATTTGCCTCAATGGCCGCCCGCTTGACGCACGGCATGGTGCCGGCTTCAGGCCTGCCCGGCGGTTTCGCGGCTTCCTGCGGTCGGGGACCTTCAAGGAGGGATTCCGGTGACGAACCTGACCGTGGTCGAGCTGTCGCGCCTGCAATTCGCGCTGACGGCCCTCTACCATTTCCTGTTCGTGCCGCTCACCCTCGGCCTGTCGGTCATCCTGGCGGCGATAGAGACCGTGTACGTCATCACCGGCAAGCCAATCTACAAGGATATGACCCAGTTCTGGGGCAAGCTGTTCGGCATCAACTTCGCTCTCGGCGTTGCCACCGGCCTGACCATGGAGTTCGAGTTCGGCACCAACTGGTCGATGTACTCGCACTTTGTCGGCGACGTGTTCGGCACGCCGCTGGCGATCGAGGGCCTGATGGCCTTTTTCCTGGAGTCCACCTTCGTCGGCCTGATGATCTTCGGCTGGGACCGCCTCAGCAGGCCCGCGCATCTCGCCGTCACGTACCTCGTCGCACTTGGCTCCAATCTCTCCGCGCTCTGGATTCTGATCGCCAACGGCTTCATGCAGTACCCGGTTGGTGCGAGGTTCGATCCCGACACCATGCGGATGCAGTTCACCAGCCTCTACGACCTGATCTTCAGCGAGGACGCGCAGGCCAAGTTCGTCCATACTTCGATCGCCGGCTTCGTCAGCGCTGCCATGTTCGTGATGGGCATCAGCGCCTACTACCTGTTGAACAAGCGTCACCGTGCGTTCGCGGCGCGCTCGTTCCGGATTGCAGCATTATTCGGGCTGATCTCGACGCTCGCGGTGATCACCCTGGGTGACGCGCTCGGCCGCTCGGACTATCTGCTGCAGCAGACCAAGATCGCCGCCATCGAAGGGCTCTGGCACACGACCAAGCCGCCCTACGAGCCGTGGAAGCTGGTGGCGCTGCCGGACGACGCCACGCAGAGCGACGTGTTCTCGATCGGCCTCCCGTACGTGCTGACGCCGCTCGTCACCCATTCGTTCACCGAGCCGATCCCGGGCATCATCGAGCTCGAACAGGAAGCGCGGCCGAAAATCGTCAACGGTATCCAGGCGGTGCTGGCGTTGCATGACTATGCCAGGACCAGGAGTCCGGAAGCACTGGCGGCGTTCCGCAAGAACGAGGACGACATGGGCTACGGCCTGTTGGCTCAGCGTTATGCGCCAGGCCAGGACCTCGCGGCCATCACCAAGGCGGATCTGCCGGGCGTGGTAGACCGCACCGCGCGGGCCACGATTCCCAACGTCTTCGTCGAGTTCTGGTCGTTCCGTATCATGATGGCGCTGGGTTTCGCGTTCCTCGCCGTTTTCGCCTTCGCCGCCTACTTCAGCCTGCGGAACCGGCTGGAACGGCAGCCGTGGATCCTGTGGCTCGCGATGTTGTTCATTCCGCTGCCGGTGCTGGCGTCCGAGTTCGGCTGGATCGTCGCCGAGAACGGCCGCCAGCCATGGACCGTGTTCGGCTGGCTTCCGACCTTCCAATCAGCTTCGACCCATTCGGTCGGCTACCTCTTGTTCTCGCTGATCGGCTTCGCTTTGATCTACACCTGCTTCATCGCTGCCGAGCTTTACCTGATGTTCAAGTATGCGCGGATCGGGCCGGCGACGGGGGCGTCAGAGACGCCGCAGCCGGCCGCGGGCCCGCATTCGGCCGACACGTCCGGCTACGCCGAGAAACCCTGGCAATAGCGCGCCCGGACAAGGAAGGAACCTCGGCATGGAACTCTATGTGGCGCTGAAAGTGATCTGGGCGTTCCTGCTCGGGGTGCTGCTGACCGGACTTGCGGTGATGGTGGGCATGGACATGGGGGTCGGCACCATGCTCCGCTTCGTCGGCCGCAGCGATCTCGAGCGGCGCGCCGCGCTCAATGCCATCGGTCCGCACTGGGACGGCAACCAGGTCTGGTTCGTGCTCGGCGGCGGCGCGATCTTTGCGGCGTTTCCCACACTCTACGCCACTTCGTTCTCGACCTTCTACGTGGTGATGATCCTGCTGCTGTTCAGCATGATCCTGCGGCCGCTCGCCTTCGAGTACCGTTCCAAAGTCGATGCCAGCCGCTGGCGCGCAACCTGGGACTGGGCATTCCTGGTTTCCGGCGCAGTGCCGATGTTCGTGTTCGGCGCGGCGTTCGGTAACGTGCTGCAAGGTGTGGGCTTCCACTTCACCTGGGACGGGCAATATTTTCAGGATGAATCGTTCATCTGGTACCTGCTCAACCCGTTCGCCATCCTCTGCGGTCTGATGTCGGTGGCGCTGTCGCTCTACCAGGGCGGGACGATGCTGGTGATGCGGACCGAGCAGCCGATCGCCGCGCGGGCGGAGCGCATCGCCGTCGCCGGCGGGCGGATCGCCGCGCTCTTGTTCGCGATCGGCGGGATTTGGGTATCGCTGATGAAGGGCTTCGTCTTCACCGCCCCGGTCGATCCGGCCATGGCGGCGACGCCGCTCCACGGGCCGGCGGTGGCGCGGCAGGCCGGCGCCTGGCTCGGCAATTTCCACGCCCATCCCGCCCTATGGGCGATCCCGGCAGCAGGGTTCCTCGGCATGATCGCGGGGTCGCTTGCATTGCGCGCCGGCTTTGCGGTGCTCGGCTGGTGGCTCGGGGCGCTCGCCTGGGTCGGCACAATCTTCACCGTGGGTGTGGCGATGTTCCCGTTTCTCATGCCCTCCACCACCGCGCCGGCACAGAGCCTGACGGTGTGGAACGCGTCCGGCAGCGCCTACAATCTCACCTGGATGCTCGTGTTCGCCCTGATCTTCACCCCGGCCATCATTGCCTATACCGGCTGGGCATTCCGCGTCATGCGCGGCCGGGTGAAGACCGACTCCATCGCGCACGACGAGCATTCGTACTAGCGGGGGGCAGGAATCGTGGAAACTTTCATCAAATTCGTGGCCCTGGCTCTGATTCTGGCGCTGGCGCTGTTCATCGCCGTGGTCGCCGGCGACGATGGCCCGTGGTACTTCGCTTGGCTGGTCGGCACCACCATGATCGTGCTCATCGCCGCAGCGGGAGCGGTGCTGCTGGAGACGCAGAGCCCGTCCGGCGAAACCGGGTCCGAGTTCTAGGAGGCGCGGTCGATGCTCGGTGGACTCGAAGGCATCATCGTTTTCGTTCCCTTCATCTATCTTGGGATGTTCCTCCTCGCCTGGCTCTACACGCGCAAGCGCTTCCCGTGAGTGAGGTGCGGCATTGAACGCCGCACAGAATGGCGCAGCAGCTTGACCAACGCCTGAGGGCAGAGGCTCGCCTCGCCCGCGGGGCGCTGCTCGCCACGATCGCACTCGGCCTGCTCGCCGGCCTGGTGGTGATCGCTGAGGCCATCCTGCTGGCCCGTATCGTCGACCGCGCGGCATTCCACGGCGCCGGCCTGCAACGCCTCACCCCGGAACTGGCCCTGCTCGGCGTGCTGTTCCTGTTGCGTGCCGGCCTCTCCTGGGCGGCGGAGATGACCGGCTTCCACGCCTCCGCCGCCGTCCGCTCGGCGCTGCGGCGGGGGCTGGTCACCCGCCTGCTGCGATCAGGCCCGGTCCATGCGGCTTCCGAGCAGAGCGGCGATGTCGCCGGCACGGTGATGCAGGGTGTCGAGTCGCTGGACCCTTATCTCGCCCGCTATCTGCCGCAACTCGCCCTGGTCGCGCTCGTGCCGCTCGCGATCTTCGCCGCGGTGTTCCGGCTCGATTGGATCAGCGGCACGGTGCTCCTGGTCAGCGGGCCGCTGATCCCGTTCTTCATGGTCCTCGTCGGCTCCCAGGCCGAGGCGGTCAACCGCCGCCAGTGGCGCGAGTTGCTGCGCATGGGCGCGCATTTCCTGGACGCGGTGCAGGGCCTCACCACGCTCAAGCTGTTCGGCCGCGCCCGCGCCGAGATCGCGCTGGTGGGGCGGATCGCCGACGACTACCGGCGCACCACGATGGAAAGCCTGCGCATCGCCTTTCTTACTTCCGCGGTGCTGGAATTCTTCTCCAGCCTGTCGATCGCCCTGGTCGCGGTGCTGTTCGGCACGCGGCTCCTGCACGGCCGCATCGATTTCTATCCCGCTTTCCTGGTGCTGCTGCTGGTCCCCGAATTCTTCCTGCCGTTGCGCAACCTTGCCACTCATTACCACGCCCGCCTCAGCGCACTGGCCGCCGCCGGCCGCATCTTCGAGGTGCTGGACGCCAAGCCGCCGCGCCGCGCGGGCGTGCTCACGGCACCGGAGGCGCCGATTGCGCTCTCCTGCCGTGGTCTCTCTGTCGCCTACGCGCCGGGGCGGCCGGTTCTCTGCGGTATCGACTGTGACATCCCGGCCGGCCGGATGACCGCCCTGGTCGGCCCGAGCGGCGCCGGCAAGAGCACGCTCGCCGCCGCCCTGCTCGGGTTCGTGCTGCCCTCGCAGGGACGCGTGATGGTCAACGGCACGACGCCCCTCGACCACATCGCCCCCGAGGAGTGGTGGCGCCGTCTCGCCTATGTCCCGCAGGCGCCGCGGCTCTTCTCCGGAACGATCGCGAGCAATCTGCGCCTTGCCCGACCCGACGCCGACCTCCCTGCCCTGCGCCGCGCCGCCGCCGAGGCCGGCGCGCTCTCCTTCATCGAGGCCCTGCCGCGCGGCTTCGACACCGAGCTTGGCGAGGGTGGCGCCGGCCTCTCGGGCGGGCAGGTCCAACGGCTCGCCCTGGCGCGGGCGTTCCTCAAGGATGCACCGCTGCTGATCCTGGACGAGGCGACTGCCAATCTCGACCTTGAAACCGAAGCCGAGCTGGTTGCCGCGATCGCCCGGCTGGCCGCCGGCCGCACCGCCGTGGTGATCGCCCATCGTCTGGCGACGATCGAGGCGGCCGGCCAGATTCTCGTGCTCGAGCAGGGCCGCGTGGCGGAGGCCGGCACCCACCGCGCGCTGGCCGCCGCCGGCGGGGTCTATGCCGGAATGCTGGGCGCTGCCCAGGGAGTGGCATTTCGGGGGTTGGCATGCGCGAGTTGATCCGCCTGCTCAGGCTCTATCGGCCGTACGGTCTCTGGATGGCGGGCGGCGTCGCCCTGGGCCTCGCCACCATGCTCGCCAATTTCGGCCTGCTGGCACTGGCCGGCTGGTTCCTCGCCAGCGCCGCCGCGGTCGGGCTCGCCGGCTACGCGGCGCAGAACGCCTTCAACTTCTTCACTCCCGCGGCCGGCGTTCGCTTCTTCGCCACCGTCCGGGTGCTGGCGCGCTATGCGTCGCGGCTGGTCGATCACGAGGCGACGTTCCGCCAGGTCGCCGCGCTCCGCGTGTTCCTGTTCGCCCGCCTGGTGCCGCTTGCCCCGCTCGGCCTCGTCGATCGCGGCGGCGACCTGCTCGGCCGGCTGGTCGCCGATGTCGAACGCCTGAGCGATTTCTATCCGCGCGTCCTGGTCCCCGTGCTCGTCGCCGCCATTGCCAGCCTGGCGATGGCCCTGACCTTCGGCCTCATCGCTCCCGCCGCCGGCCTCGCCCTCTACCTGCTCTTGCTCCTCGCCGGCGTGGCGGTGCCGTTGATCGGCCTCGGCGCGGCGGCGAAGCCGGGGCGAAAGATCGTCGCACTGGAGGCCGGCCTGCGCGCCGATGTCGTGGATACGGTGCAGGGCATGGCCGACCTCTTGACCTACGGCGCGGCGCCGGCCATGGCGGCGCGCATCGAAGGCAGAGATGCCGCCCTCATCGCCGGCCAGCGGCGAATGCGCAGCATCGCCGCGAGCGGCGCCGCGGCCTCCACGCTGCTCGCGAACGTCGCGATGGCGGCGATGCTGCTGATCGGCATCCCTCTCTTGCGGGCCGGCCTGGTCAGCGGGCCGGAGCTGGCCCTGTTCGTCCTCGGCGCGCTCGGCGCCTTCGAAGCGGTGGCCCCGCTCAGCCAGGCGCTGCCTTTGCTGGCGCCGATACGGGAATCGACGCGCCGCGTCTTCGAAATCGCCGATCGCCCGGCCCCTGTTCGCGACCCCGGGGCAAGCCCGCCGCGCCCGGGCAGGCTCGATCTCGAACTCCGCGGCATACGGCTCTGCTACAACGCCGCGGACAAGCCGGAACGCATCTGGGCCTTGAACGGGCTCGACCTCTCGATTCCTCAGGGAAGCCGCATGATGCTGCTCGGCCGGAGCGGCGCCGGCAAGACATCGATTGCGAATCTCCTGCTGCGCTTTGCCGAATACCAGGAAGGCTCGGCCTTGCTCGGCGGCATCGAGCTTCACGACATTCGCGGCGACGATGTGCGGAGCCTCTTCACCGTGGTCTCGCAGCGCACGTTCCTGTTCCACGGCACGATCCGCGACAACCTGCTCCTGGCGCGGCCTGGCGCGACCGATCCGATGCTCTGGCAGGCCCTGGAAGCGGCGCAACTTGCCGCCTTCGTGCGGGCGGCGCCGGAAGGGCTGGATACCCAGGTCGGCGAGGCTGGCGCCCGGATTTCCGGCGGCGAGGCGCGCCGGGTCGCGCTGGCAAGGGCGGTGCTGCGCGACACACCATGGCTGATCCTCGACGAACCGACGGAGGGCCTCGATCCGGTTACGGCCGCTGCACTGCGGGGCGCGCTGGAGGCCGTGATGGCCGGGCGCACGGTGCTGTGGATCACCCACCGCCTCGAAGCGATCTCAGAGGCGGACCGGGTCGCGGTGCTGGAAGCGGGCCGGGTCGTGGAGAGCGGCATCCTAGGCGTGTTGCGCAACAGCGGGCGCTACCTGCCACGCCTTCTGCAACTGCAACAGGGCCTGGCGCATCTGTGAAATGCGAATGCGTTCCGCTGCGCGGTGGTGAGGAATGGCAATTTCACGACCAGACCATCGCTTCCGGCAACCGCCGACAGCGCTCCTCATCCGCAAAGGCGGTGACCATGTCGCGTACCGTGGTGATTCCCGCCCGCACCTCCCGAGTTCCGCCCACCGCCTCCGCTTCTGCGCCGCAGCCGCGTCATGGCAAAAAACATCGGAACGCACAAGGTTTTCGCTGCGTTCGGTTGATAAAGGCGGCGTTGTCTATCTGACAACCGACACTATGACCTCACCGCACCGCTTGAGGCCCTCGCTCCAACGTACGAGGCGCGAATGAGCAGGGCACAACGAGCGGCCGCCCCGGCGGCCTGCGCGAGGCCGAGCCGGTCCTGACCGGCGGCTCGGCGAAGGCGGGATCTTGGGGTTGGCCCGGCTGAGCCGCCGACGAATGCGAGCGCCTACATCTCAGCATCGTGGGGCAACTCGTTGCGCTTGTCCGTGCCCTGCGAACAGTGACCGAGATAACCCTTGTCGAACACGGAAGCCAGCCGCGCCTGCTCGTGTGCCGTCACCTGGGTGAGCCCTCCGGTCGCGCCGCGACGCAGGAATTCGCCGAGCAGTTCTCCCGCCTGCCAGGGGTCGTCGAAGGGCAAGCCGAGGGTCAGCAGATTTTCGGCGAGCGCATCCGCCACCGGGGCCAGATAGCCGTTCGAATGGCTGGCATCGCGGGGGACGCGGATCAGGGCCACACGCGCCGCGCAGGGTTGCGGATCCGGTCCGACGAAGCTCGCTCCCGACATCATACCGAGCATCACGCTGGCGGGCCGACCGGGCAGGAGAAGGGTCATCAAGGCAATAGAGAGCGGTGATTTCCCTCCGGTCAGCCGGAGGACCAAGTGCAGCGTGCGGGCCGAGAAATGGACTTCGCCCTCGAACCGGATTGGGCCACCGAGCAGCATCTCTTCGTACCTGGCGACCAGCGCGTTGCCGCGCTGGCCGAGGTTGATCAGCAGGGACCCCCGGATAATCTGGCCCTTGTAGTAAGGCGACCAGGCGAGCGAGTAGCAGGCGAAGTTGCCGGCGAGATAAGGCTGTGCCGTGCGCCCCCGCGCGGCAGCTTCCGTCCCCTCAACTGCGGGCGCGCCCGCGCGCTCCAGCAACGTCTCGGCATTGATCTCCCGGCGTGCGCAGATTTCCGCGAGGAAATCCGCGATCGGGCACCTGGCGAGCCAGGCGCCGGGCCGCTCTGTGCCGATGACCTTGGCCCAGTCTTCGTACACTTGGCTGGCACGCGGCAGAGCGTGGCCCTGCAGCCATTTATGCGCGCGCTCGAGGTCGAAATAGGTAGCCGGGTTGATCGCCTGGAACCGCGCGCAAAGATCCTTGTAACTGTTGCAACCAAGCGCCGCGGCGGTGAGGCGCAACTTCAGCGCGAACTCTGATACGATATCTTCCCGCTGCAATTGCTTGCCTGCCACACCGGATACCGTCCTCCGAGAGCAAGCCGCCGTCGGAATCGGTCCCGCCGGCCGTGCTACGCCTCGGACTGCGGAACTACCAGGAATTGCCGCCAATCTCCATGCAATTCCGTTGCCGGCGGCGGCCCTGGCACAGCATATCGCGCTGAAACCAACGGCAGCCGCAGACGAAGCGGTGTAGCCCCGGTCATTCACACGGTTTCGTGAAAGCGCCGGGCACACGGCGACGCTGGTGCCGAAAGAAGCCAGGGGGAATTCATGATGAAAGCTGCGGAGCAATCGATATCAGAGAACACACGATCCATGCGCACAACTCTGCTCGCCGGCGCGTCGCTGCTCGCGCTCGCGGTTTCGCTCGGCACCGCGAGGGCCGACCCGTTGACTTCAGAGACATTCAGCTACACCGGCACCTCCGAGACCTTCATCGTGCCGACAACCGGCACCTACGAGATCACCGTCTACGGCGCGCAAGGCGGCTCCAGCTTGGCCACGAGCGTGAGCTACGGCTATAACATCGCGGGCGGTTACGGCGCGGAAGTACAGGGCGACATCTCGCTCACCGCCAACGCCGTCCTCACGATCGGCGTCGGTGGCGAAGGCGCTAACGGCGGCCGCGACTACGGCGGTGGGGGTGGCGGCCTGAGCTACGTCAAGGGCGGCACCCTTCTCGCCGTCGCCGGCGGCGGTGGCGGCGCCAACTACGGGACGTTCGAGGCCGACCCCTCGGGCCAAACGACAATCGACGGGTATAGGGGCGGCGGGAGCGACGGTGGCGCCGGGGGCACCGGCGGAATGGGCGGCTACGGGGGGACCGCCTCCGTCGACACCCCCGCCCTGGGCTTCAATGGCGGGGGCGGCGCCGGCTTCAAGGGCGGCGCCTTCCAGGATGGGGGCGCCAGCGGCATTCCAGAGTCCGGTGGCGGCGGTGGCGCAAAAGGCGCTGGCGGCACCGGCTACTCGGACGGCGGCAATGGCGGGTTCCTCGGAGGTGGCGGCGCGGCCATTGGCGGCGGCGGGGGCGCCGGCTACTCGGGCGGCGGCGGCGGTAGCGGCGGCGGGGGAGGCTACTCAGGCGGCGGAGGCGGCTCCTTCCTCGCCTCGGGCTTCACCAACGCGGTGTTGACCGCCGGCGTTCGACAGGGCGACGGCTACGTCACGATCGCCTACGTTCCTTCCTCGCCGGTTCCGACCCCCGAGCCTGGCAGCCTCGCCCTGCTCGGCACGGGCGTGCTCGGCCTGCTCGCCTTCACCGGCGCGGGCGCAGCGATCCGCCGCAAGCGATAAACGGCGGCGAGCGCCACCACGGTGCCGCGCTCGCCAGCTCGACCCGTCCGTGAATAACGGCATCCACCTCATCTCCGGCCTGCCGCGCTCCGGCTCGACCCTGCTGTCCGCGCTGCTCCGGCAAAACCCGCACTTCCAGGCCGGCATGTCGAGCCCGGTGAACGCGCTCTTCAACGCCATGCTGCGCGAAACCAGCCAAAGGAACGAGGGCGCCGTGTTCATCGACGACGACGTCCGCCGGCGCCTGCTCGCCGCCGTGTTCGACGCTTATTACGCCGACATCCACAAAGAAAAGCTCGTGTTCGACACCAGCCGCGGCTGGACGGCGCGGCTCCCGGCGTTGGCCGAGCTGTTCCCCGCGGCCAAGGTCATCTGCTGCGTGCGCAACCTCTCCTGGATCATGGACAGCATGGAAAGCCTGGTCCGGCGCAACGCCTTCGAGCTCTCCGGCATCTTCAACTTCGATCCCGCCGGCACCGTCTATTCGCGCCTTGAGGGCTTGGGCGGCCCCGCCGGCATGGTGGGCTTCGCCTACAACGCGCTTCGCGAAGCCGTCTACGGCGAACACGCCGATAAGCTCTTGCTCGTACGTTACGAGAGCCTGACCACCAATCCCCTCGGAACGATCGCTGCGATCTACAATTTCATCGGCGAACCGCTGTACGCGCACGATCCCGAGCACATCGCGCCCTGCTATGACATGATCGAGTTCGACGCGCGCCTCGGCACGCCGGGCTTGCACGCGGTCGGGAGTGCGGTGCGCCCGTGCGCGCGCACCACGATACTGCCGCCTGATCTCTTCAAGAAATACGAGCGCGACGCCTTCTGGGAGGACCCGGCGCAACTGCCGCGCTCGGTCCACGTCGTTTAGACTCGTGTCGGGCTGACTGTGCAGCCCGACACGCGTCTCGCGCTTTATTTGAGCCCGCGATTCACGCCCTCCGACGATTCCGCCTCGGGCGATCGCGGGCTAGGAGCCGGGCGCGAGCGTCTCGGCGCCCAAGCTTCGCACCGCGCGTCGGCCGAGCGGCCCTGTTTCGCAACCGCGGCGGAATGCCGCCGGGACCGGCGAGCAGGCCCAGGACCAGTAGCCCCGTTGCTAATGGCGCTTTGTGGTGGCCCAAGAAAGGCCAGGATCTCATCCTTGAAACGCTGGCGGGAGAGGTATGCAAAAACCGGCCGTGGCGATTGACGCTCTATGGCAAGGGGCCGACGCGGGGGATTCTTGAAGCGCTTGCCAGCAGGCTCGATCTTTCGGACCGCGTCAACTTTGCCGGTTTTGCGGCCCCCGAAGAAATCTGGTCGCGAAATCACATTCTCGTCCTGCCGTCGCGCTTCGAAGGGTTGCCGCTGGTCATGGTCGAGGCGATGCTATGCGGCCGGCCGGTCATTGCGACCGACGTTGCGGGCCACCGTGAATTGGTCGAGGAAGGCGTTGCCGGCTTTCTCGCCAGCGCGCCAACCGCCAGTGCTTTGGGCGCTGCGCTGGAGCGTTTCTGGGAACGGCGGGACGAGGCGGAGCATATCGGTAGGGCGGCTAGCCGAAGGATTCGGCAACTCGTTCCACCGAACCCCGCCCGCGTGTTCTCGGATCGCCTCTTGAGACTGGCCGGGTTGGCGGAACCCCAAGCGGCGACTCCCAGGGCCTGTGGAGGGACCTGATCAAAAATCCCGTCGGCAAGGAGAAGTCCGTCGTGCTGACGGATCAAGGGTTGGCGGAGAGCGAGCGCTTGTTCAGAAAATTGTTCGAGAGACCGTCTGGAGCGTGACCCTCTGCCGCTTTGGCCCGCAGTAACACCGGCCCGTTGCATTCACAGCCCATTACCGGCGGCTGGCTTAGCGTACGTCGTCAGGCCCGCATGCCGGATTGCCAGAATCCCCGTCAATGCCCGGGCGCCGACGGCAACGACAGCGATGATCAGCGCGCCGGGACTGCTCGACGCGACCACGAGAATGAGTACCAACATGATCGGGAGCGTCACCGCCACCAGCAGATTGAATCCCATGGCAGAGCCCGGTTCCGCAACGAAGATCAGCACAAGCTGAGCCGCCAGCAGAACCGAAAGTGCCCGCTCACGGAATCGCACCCCTCCGGCAGATGCATTTCCCGACGTCGCACCCATGGCCTGTCTCCTCGGCCTTGAAAGTCAGCCTGGCGCTATATTCACACCGATCGCCGCGCCATTCCCCACCGGCGGTTGAATCGGATCGATCGGATCTCGACGGAAGGCCGGTCGCGACTGTCTTCACGCTATCCTTGACGAGGTGCAGCGTCCGTGATCGCCTTCATTGCGAGTCCGGCGCCCTCCGGGGATGGCCCCGCCGCCGCCCGCTGGCAAACGGGATCCCGTGCCGGGCATTCCAGCCTTGTCGAACGAGCAACGAAGGACGCAGCCATGAACGGTCACAACCAGGTGTTCAGCGCGCTGCCGTTCCACTATGCCCAAAACCGTGTCATCAGCGCGATGAACATGGGCGTAGCGAACGAAGACGCGCTGAAGCCGGGCGCTTTCAAGACCGCCTTCAACTTTGTGTTCACGACCGACTACGAAGGTGCGGCGCGGAATCAGCTCATCCAGGAACGGACGAGGATCCTCGGCAAGGTCGACCACAGGAAGAAAGCGAAGTTCGATATCGAGGGGTCCCAATTTCCGCGCATGGACATGCTCCGCGCCTGCAGCCCCAAGGATGGTGCGGTCCAGGCCGAGGCGCCGCTGCGCGGCTACTGGTGCCCCTACATCCCGATCGGCAGCCAGGGTCACGGGTTGCAGAACGTGCCGTATGTGGACTTCCCGCGCAACCTCCCCGACCGGGTCTTTGTCTTCACCGGCGCGATGAACGGATGCTCGATCGTGATCACCGATCCGGGCAATGGCGTGCTCCGGATGGATCACGACTCCACCCACACGATCGGGATGTTCGCCCACCAGCACGTCATCACCAGCCTGGGATACGACGCGGCTGCCGGGTGTGCCCACACCTATGCGAATGCCGGCCCGGTCAACGGCGTCCTGACGTCCTTCAATTTCCTCTATCACGCCAATCAACACTGGTTTCTCGTCAGTCAGCCACAGATCGTCGTCAACGGAATGACGATGCAGCTCGACTTCAACCCGAACATCGCGCCGTTTGAAGTGCAGATCTGATCTCGGGTCGTCACGACCCAACGCACCGCTCGGGCCTCTGCCCCGCCCGCCGATAGAGTGGTGCCTGGCCGACCTCTGCCGGCCGCCGTTCGCCAAGAATCTCGATTTCCAGCCGCGTTCCCGGCAATGCGCAATCCGCCTCGAGGCTCGAGAGCGCCATCGCCAGCCCGATCCGGTGCCCGAAGCCGCCCGACGTCACCACGCCGACACGCTCCCGGCCCCGGAAGACGCTCGATCCGGCGAGTGGGGGTGCGGCTCCTTTCTCCACCAGCAACGGCGCAAAATGGCGCCTGGTCAAGTCGCCGTGGCGCGCGCTCAGTGCCGCACGGCCGACGAAACAGGGTTTTGCGAAATCGACCAGCCCCGCCAGTCCCGCCTCCGGCGCCGATCGTCCGATCAGCGCGTCCCTCTTCCATTCCGGCGCGGCCACTTCGAGGCAGAGCGATTCCAGCGCATGGAGTCCGAAGTATCTCAGCCCGAGTTTCGATCCCTGGGCGGCAATCCGGTCATGCACGGGGAGCACCGAGTCATCGGGGACGTGCAGCTCGAACCCCCTCTCTCCGAGGCTCACGATGCCGAGCCGGAGGAGACGCCTCCCGCCGATCTCGAGCCAATCGCAGGCACCGTCTTTGAAATCGGCATTGCATGACAGTTCGCGAAGAAGCTCCTCCGACCTCGGGCCGGCAATCAGCAGTGCGTCGTAATCTGCGGTGAGATCGGAGAGGATCACGGATCGATCGCCCGGCAGATGAAGTTGCAGCCAGTCCCGATCGTGCCATTGCGATTCCGGGCTGCCGATCAACCAGAACCGATCCTCCTCCAGCCGCGCCACCGTGAGCAGGCAAAGCGGGCTTCCCTTTTCCGAACAGCAGAGCCCGGCTGCGACCTTTCCGACTTCGGGCAGCCGGCTCGCCAGCATCGTATCGAACCATTGCGCCGCACCCTTGCCGCTGATCTCGAACCGGCTCGCCCCCGGCATTTCGATCAGGCCCGCGCCGCTCATCACCGCGCGACATTCCGCCCCGACCGCCTCGAACCAGCCGGGCCACCCGAAGCCGGCTTCTTCCCTGCACCCACCCTCCCCGCGGAACCAGGCAGCCCAGCTCCATCCGTTCCGCTCGATGAACGCCGCACCTTGCGCGCTCAGAAGCCGGAATAACGGTGACCGCCTGGCCGGCTCGGACGAAATCGGCTGCGGCATCGGATAGGCGATGGCGTACTCGTTGCGATAGACGTCGAGCGCGCTCGCAAACGCCCTCTCTCGTGTGACATATCCGGTGAAGCGTCGCGGATCGACCGCCCACGAATCCCACTCCGTCTCTCCTTCCACGACCCATTCCGCCAGCGCCTTGCCCGCTCCGCCCGCCTGCGCGATGCCGAAAGAAAACACGCAGCATTCGAAAACATTGCGCAAACCGGGCGCCGGGCCGATCAGCGGATTGCCGTCGGGCGTGTAGGAGATCGGCCCGTTGATGACACGGCGCACCCCGGCACTCCCGAGCAGCGGCAGGCGGCGAATCGCCCGTTCGAGCTGTGGCTGGGCCTGGTCCATATCGTCGGGGAACAGGGCGAACGCGAAATCCGCCGGCACGCCATTCTGCCACGGCGCCACGGGCTCTTTCCCATAGATGCCGAGCAGCAGGCCCTGTCCTTCCTGGCGGAGGTACCAGCCGTCATCGGGGTCCCTGAGCAGCGGCAGCTTTCCGCCGAGGCCGGCGAGTGCCGGGATCGGCTCCGTGACCATGTACTGGTGCGCGATCGGCACGCATGGAAGCTGGCGCCCCAGCATCGCGGCCACCTCCCCTGCCCTGTATCCCGCCGCGTTGACGACGATCTCCGCCGTGATCGGCCCGCGCGCGGTCTCGATTTGCCATGCCCCGCCCGGCAGCCCGCTGATCGCCGTGACATTGCAGAAACGGGCAATGCGTGCCCCGAGATCCCGTGCCCCCTTCGCGAAGGCGTGTGTCAACTGGGCGGGATCGATATCGCCGTCGTCCGGATCCCATTGCGCCCCCAGCACGCCGTCCATTTCAGCAAACGGAAACCGCGCCCGCGCCTCTTCCACATTCAGCATTTCGAATTCGATGCCGAGCCGCCGTGCAACCGCGGTGAGGTGGCGGAATTCGTCCATCCGGTGGCGGCTTTGCGCGAGCCTCACCGCACCCGTGACGTGGAAGTCCAAGGCGGAGCCGACCTCGGAACCGAGGCCGAGATAGAGCCGGTTCGAATAGCGCTGCAACCGCATCACGCTTTCGATGGTCGCGAAATTCGGGCAGTTTCCGGCCGCGTGCCAGGTCGAGCCGGAGGTCAGTTCGTTCCGCTCCACCAGGACGGAATCGGTCCAACCCATGCGCGCCAGGTGATAGAGCGCGCTCACGCCCACCACCCCGCCGCCGATCACGACGACGCGCGCCCGGGACGGGATTGCGTCGGGCTCAGCCACGGCGGTTTGCCCCGGCCAGGCGCCGGCTTCCCCCTCGCGTGCTCGCGTTGTAATCAGCACTGCCCTCCATGCCCCGCAACCCCAGCACCTCGCAGGCTCCATCATGCCAGAACTTCTTCGCAAGACCATCGCCGCCGGAGGTCGCTTCTCCGCGCGTCTCGAGACCGGCGATCTCTTGCGCATCGTCGATCTCGAGGGCCGCCAGGCGGTCGATTTCCTGGTTTTCGCGGCCGGGTTGCCGACCGATCGCTATAACGCGGCCAATACCATGAAGCTCAACGGCACCATCTATCTCGGCAAGGGCGCGAAGCTTTACTCCGAGCGGGCGCAGGCGCTGATGACGATCGTCGAAGACACGGTCGGCCGGCACGACACGATCGGCGGCTGCTGCAGCCGGTGGAGCAATTTCGCGCGCTACGGTGTCGAGGACACGCCGGGCTGCTACCACAACTTTGTCGCGGAGTTGGCCGGCTGGTCCCTGGGCCCTTCGGATATCGTTGCCAACATCAATTTCTTCATGAATGTCCCGGTGCGCCCGGACGGCTCCATGGCGATCGAGGAGGGCCTCTCGAAGCCGGGCGACCACGTGGAGCTGCGCGCGGAAACGCCGGTGATCGCCGTGTTGTCGAACTGTCCGCAGCGCCATAACCCGGCCACCGGCTTCGCGCCGACACCGATCGAAGTCATGCTCACCCGTCAAGGAAGCCGCGCATGACCCTCGAGATCCTCAGCCGCTCGCGTTCGTTCGGCGGCACGCAGTTCGTCTATCGCCATGCCTCGACGGCGACCGGCACGCCGATGCGTTTTTCCGCCTTCGTTCCTCCAGAGGCCGAGCGCGCGAAAGTCCCGGTTGTGTGGTTTCTCTCCGGCCTCACCTGCACGGAGGAGAATTTCACCGTCAAGGCCGGCGCACAGCGCGTTGCCGCCGAGCTTGGCCTTCTCGTCATCGCCCCCGACACCAGCCCGCGCGGGGAGGGCGTGCCGGGTGATCCCGAGGGGTCTTATGATTTCGGCCTCGGCGCCGGCTTTTATCTCGATGCGACGGTGGCGCCGTATGCGCAGCACTACCGGATGCGCACCTACATCGAAACCGAATTGCCCGCGATCGTGGGCGATTCTCTGCCCGCCGATCTGGCACGCCAGGGCATCATGGGCCACTCGATGGGCGGGCATGGCGCGATCACCATCGCGCTTCGCAATCCCGGCCGGTTCGCTTCCGTATCTGCCTTCGCCCCGATCTCTGCGCCGATGCGCTGCCCGTGGGGCTTGAAGGCGCTTTCGGGTTATCTCGGCCCGGATCGCACCGCCTGGCGCGCCTATGATTCCTGCGCCCTGATCGAGGATGGCGCGCGCCTCTCGCGCCTCTTCGTCGATCAGGGAACCGCCGACGGCTTTCTCGAGCAGCAGCTTCATCCCGACTATCTCGAGGCCGCCTGCAAATCCGCCGGCATTCCGCTCACGCTCCGGCGCCAGGAAGGCTTCGACCATTCCTATTTCTTCATCGCAACCTTCATCGCCGATCATCTTCGCTATCACGCCACGGCACTCGGTTTGCCCTCGACAGCCTGAATTGGGCCCGACAACCGGGAATTCAGCCCCTCCCCTCTCCCTCTGGGCCGGGCTCCCAGCAAAGTCCCACGACTTTGCTGGGGTCCCGGTGAGGGGTTGGGGGTGAGGGCGAGTCTCAACGACAAAAGGCGGTACTAGTGGTTGGCGCTGCTGCCGGCCTCCTGGAGATGTCGAAGCACCTCGTCGAGGTTGAAGGCGGCCGGCTTCTGGCGCGGCGGGAACTTCACGAAGTCGGCGATCTGCTGCGCCACGATCGCCTGCATTGCGTAGACGATGTACACGTGGTCGATCACCCAATCCCAGTAGGTGTTCGAGTTCTCGTCCGCCCGCTCGAACGGATCGCGCCGCAAGTTGAAGATTTTCGGCGCTCTGAGCTTCACGAACGGCTCGAACCAGCACATCAGTTGCTTGGCTCTCTGCTCCATGAGCACCACCTTCCAGTCACCCATCCGGATGCCCATGATGTCGCCGTCATCGCTGATGTAGAAGACGTACTTCCGCGGGCTCTCTTTCGCCTCCCCGGTGAGGTACGGGATCAGGTTGTAGCCGTCGATATGCACCTTGAAGGTTTTGTCCCCGGCCTTGTGACCCTGGAGCAGCTTCGCCGTGATGTCCGGCTCTCCCGCCGCGGCCAGCAACGTGGGCAGCCAGTCCTGGTGTGAGGCGAGGTCATTGAACACCGTGCCCGGCTTGATCCTGCCGGGCCAGCGCACGAAGACCGGCACGCGCCAGGCGCCTTCCCAGTTGGTGTTCTTCTCGGCCCGGAACGGCGTGATCCCGCCATCCGGCCAGGAGTTGTAATGGGGGCCGTTGTCCGTCGAGTACATGACGATGGTGTCTTCGGCGATGCCAAGCTCATCGAGTTTGTTCAGCATCCGGCCGATGTTCTCGTCGTGCGCGACCATGACGTCGTTGTAGAAACCCTGGCCGCTCTTCCCTCTGTGCTTTTCGGCGCAATGAGTCCGCAGGTGCATGGCGGTGGTGTTGTACCAGAGGAAGAACGGCTTTCCTTCCTGGTGGCATTTGTCGATGAAGCCGAGGGCGCGGTCGGTGACCTCGTCATCGATGGTCTCCATGCGCTTCTTGGTCAGCGGGCCGGTATCCTCGACCTTCTGTCCGCCCTTGCCGTCCGCAAAGCAGTGGAGCACGCCCCTCGGCCCGAAATGCTTCCTGAATTCCGGGTTCTTCGGATAGTCCGGCAGTTCCGGTTCTTCCTCGGCATTGAGATGATAAAGATTGCCGAAGAATTCGTCGAAACCATGCCGGGTGGGGAGGAATTCGTCCTTGTCTCCGAGGTGGTTCTTGCCGAACTGGCCGGTGGCGTAACCAAGGGGCTTGAGGAGATCCGCAATGGTCGGGTCCTCCGCGCGCAGCCCGACATCGGCTCCGGGCATTCCGACCTTGGTCAAACCGGTGCGGATCGGGTTCTGGCCGGTGATGAAAGCGGCGCGTCCCGCCGTGCAGCTTTGCTGGCCGTAATAGTCGGTGAAGGTGCATCCTTCATGGCCGATGCGATCGATGTTGGGCGTCCGATATCCCATCTGCCCGCGGTTGTTGTAGCTGATATTCCACCAGCCGATATCGTCACCCCAGAGGATGAGGATGTTCGGTTTGCCTGGCTTGGCCATCTCGGTTTCCTTTCAGTGACGGGGTGAGTACGGAAGCCCGTGGGGGCATGGTTTCCCGTTGCGGGGCGATCAGGCGAGACGCAGCAGCACGGCGAAGAAGGCGAAAACGCCGATGCAGACGAGAAGGGCGGCAAGCGCCAGCACGGGCGAGTGCTTTCCCCCGTCCGAGAGGCCGGCAATCGCGGCGAAGGATCCGCTCCTGAGATAGCGGTCCATCCACTTATATTGCCATATCGAAATAACGAGCGCGAGCACGCCGCTCAGGATCAGGGCGAGCCCGAGCAGCACCGGCGCTCTCGGGAGATAGGCAGAGTGATTGCCCGGCGTCTGTTCCAGGCGTTCAAAGAACTGAACGATCGCGAAGCCGAATCCGATCAGCGCGGTTGCGGTGCGCAGCCACGACATCATCGTGCGTTCGACGCTGAGGCGGGTGCGGATCCAGCCGAAATGGCTGTCCGATGTGGTTCTGACCTCGAACCTGTCCGCACCGGTGGCGGGGCGCGATGGGGTCGTGTTCGATGCCTCTCTGCTCATGATGAACCTCGGAGCTTTCACGAGACCTGATGGGGCGATGCGCCGTCGCGGCGGCGGCCGGCGATGCGCCGGACCGGGCCGCGGAGGATCACATAGGGAAGGAACGCCAGCAGCACGGCCGTGACGACCGATTCGTTGGGATAAAATGTCCTCAGCACGAGAACCTGGTAGATCACGTCCATCAGCAGCCCGAGCAGGACGATCCTGGCGGTCGCGTTCAGCCCCTCGTTAAGCCGTGCGGCGCGTTCATGCGGATTGCGCAGCATCCTCCAGAAGTACGCCGGGCGGCCGGCACGGGCATCCTTCAGGCCGTCATGGATCGCCGCGGCGGCTGCCATCAGGGGTTGCAGAATGAAACGGAACCGCATCGGCGCATCCGGCCGCGCGATCAGGTCGTGCCAGAAGCGCTGCAAGGTCGCGGCCGTGATGCCGTGCCAGAGGATGCCGGCAAGGATGAACACGACCACGCACCCGACGACCAGCCTGGCGAGGATGCCCAGCTTCTGTGGCGCGGAACCGCTCATGTGCGCATCGCCCATCAGAAGGTGCCCATCAGAACGTGCCCATCAGAACGTGAAGGACAGGCCGAGCACCGGACCGTACTGGGTGAAGTCGATCGAGCGAATGACCGCCCCGGCCCCACCGCGGCCCTGGCTGTTCAAGGCGTTGAACCCGGCGATGAGATTGAGCCACTTGGTTGCCGCCCAGGTCGCATAGACGCCGGCGCCCCACCCCCATGCGCCACCATCGACCCCCAGCCCCTGCACCGACGCCATGAGCTGGAACCGCCAGCGAGGCCACGGGTAGATCGACGCCCTGAAGCCGAGCCAGGGCTGAACGAAACTGCTGCTGTTATCGAGCGTGCTCACCGGGAGCCGCTGGCCTTGCGGCCCGAACCGGCTGAGATCGAGCGTGGTGCTCTGGGTAAAGTACGAGAAGCCGATCCGCGCATCCAGCGTCGTCGGAACCGGCCCGAGCGCACCGCGATAGACTTCGTATCCGAACCCGGGCGCCACCCGGACGAAGGACGTGCTGATGTCGAGCGATCGCCCGATGAGTTCAAGCGGACCCGGCGGAAGTCCTTTCGTCTGCGAAGCGGACAGGTAGTCGATATTGAGTTCTGCCGACCAGGGCCCGTAGCGCGCCAGGCCATATCCCATGAAAACGCCGGTCAGGACGTTTCTGAGATCGGAGACGGTCGGTATGCCGGCGTTGATGTTGGCGCTCGCGCCGTTGCCGAGCTTGATGTGCGCGCTCGTTGCCGGCAGCCAGGCATAGGGGGCAAGCTCGAAATGCCACTGGGAGGTGCCGTCGGGCGCGTAGCCGTCGTCGGGCGAGACGGCGGCCCGGGCAGCCTGCGGCATGAGGATGCAGAAGAGACCAGCGAGAAGGATCGCAACGGGCACGCTTCGCATCGGCGCCATCCTTCCCGTCATCTTCCGCCAAAGCCTTCGGTCGATGCGCGGATCACGCACCGGAACCCAACATGGCTCATGCCGGAATCGACCGGCTGCGCGTGGCGCGCGGCCGGGCGGTAGCGGCGGCAGTAGTTCGGCGCGCAGAGATGCGATCCGCCCTTGACGACTTTGCGCGGAATTCGGAGCGATGAGGCGCATTCGTCATAGCTCTCTCTTTCGCCTCCGCCGCGCGGATTCTCCGGGATGCAGCACGCCTTCGGCGCCTCCGCAGCGTGGCGGGCCGAGTACCAGTCCGCCGTCCATTCCCAGACATTGCCGATCACGTCGAAGAGACCGTAGCCGTTGGCCGGAAAGCTTTGCACCGGCGAGGTGCGCGGATAGCCGTCGGCGGCAAGGTTCTCGTTCGGGAACGCGCCCTGCCAGGTATTCGCCATGTGCATACCGCCCGGCGTGAATTCATCGCCCCATGCGAACTCGGCCCCATCGAGTCCGCCACGCGCCGCGTATTCCCATTCCGCTTCCGTCGGCAGCTCCTTGCCCGCCCAGGCGGCATAGGCTTCGGCGTCCTTGTACGCGACATGCACGACCGGGTGATCGTCGAGGCCCTGGTTCGACCGGCCACGGCCGTACGGGCGGCGCCAGTTGGCACCGAATTCGAACCGCCACCATTGCGACCAGTCATTGAGATCGACCGCCCGCCCGGGCGGCGTGAAAACCAGCGATCCCGGCCTCAGCATGTGCGGCAGCGCGCCCGGATAATCCTTGGCATCCGGCGCCACCTCGGCGAGCGTTACATAGCCGGTTGCTTCGACGAAGCGGCGGAATTCACGGTTCGTGACCGGGGTGCGGTCGATCCAGAAAGGGCCGACCGTCACCCGATGGACCGGGGCTTCTTCCGGGTAGTGCCGCTCAGACCCCATCCGGAACGGACCGCCGGCGATCCAGACCATGCCCTGCTGCAACGGCGCCTCACGGTTCGCCTGGGCAAGGGCCTGCCCGGCCGCTTGGATTTCGTCGTTCATGTGATACAGTCCTGCATCGTCGCGAATGACGCGGCAAGGCCCCGGGCGCGGGCGGGGAAGATGATGTTGAACCCCGCCGTGAGGCCGAACCGGACAGGCCATTGCAGAACCGGGTCGAATCGCATGCGAGGTTCCGGCCTACTAGGTCGGGCTCGTGACCACTTGGTAGATGACGCTGCTGCCGCTGTAGTAGGGCCGATAGTAGGCGCCACCGAAGACGAAATAGGTGACGCCCCCGATGTTCTCGCTGGAGGCGCCGCTCGGCAGGGTGCTCACGGTCGAGCCGATCGGCGGAGCGATCACCTGGTAGCCGCTCGAGACCGGCGCGTAAAATGCCCCGCCGCAGTCGAGGTCGTTCGCGCCGTTGACGGAGACGGTGGTGCAGGAGGGGGAGAGGGTCGGAACAACAGCCCCCGTCGGTGGCGGAACGACGATGTATTGCCCCCCCTGCGCTCCGTAATAGACGCCATTCGCGTACCAATAGGGACTGCCGGCAACCGAGAGGGCCACCGCCGCCGCCGGAAGCGCCGCAACGGTGGCGCCGATCGCAAATCCCGCCCCGAAACCGAGACCCGAGTAGTACCCGCCCCAGTGGTCGTTGTAGACGTTCCAGTTGTTCGCATGATTGTACTGCAGATTGTTCGCCTCGTTGATACGGTTCGACTGCAGGTGATTGGCTTCGCTGAAACGATTTTGCTGGAACTGCGTGGCATTCTGATGGAACTGGGGATGCGCCTGTTGGAAGCTGTCGGTGCGACTCGTAAAGTTTCCGGCAGTGTGGACGCTCCCGAAGCCGTCTCGGCCGAAGCCGGCGTCGGTGCTGCGGTCGAAACCGCCGCCATCACCGAAACGGTTGTCGCCGCCGAAAGAGCCGCCGTGAAACCCGCCGCGGTTGAAACCGCCGAACCCGCCGGCACGGAACCCACCCCCGCCGCGCCATGCAGCGGCGGGTTCAACGAGCAAGGAGCCGGCCGCGATCAGGGCCGCGCCCGCCAACAGCACGGTTTTCAGGCTTTTCCACTTCGCATGGCGGTTGACCATCGAATTCCTCCCCCTGCTACCTGGCGGACGCAACCGACTTGAACGGGATCTTCTGTGCATCGGGCGGGAGGTCGGCCGTGAAGACGGAGTCATCGATGTGCGGAGAGAAATCCCAGTCGCTGAAGACGGCGCTGAACTCTGGCTCCGCCGGTTCCGTCTTGTAGGTGATGACGATCTTGCAAGGGAGCGGCTGCGGTCCGCCGGCAATCCAGATTTGCCAGTCGATATCCTGTTCGACGAAGGCGAGCGCGTGACAGCTCTTGCCGTTCACTTCGGTCTCGCCGAGGTCGAGCCCGTATTTGACTTTCCCACGCAGGCTCGCCGCCGGGTCGCTGTAGAGAAAATCCGTAAGCGGCGGCGAGAAACCAAGCTGGCTCACAAGTTTGTCCAGCATCTGATCGGTGGTCTGTGGGGCCGCCTCGGTCGCGTAGAACGGGGTCGCCGGGTCATACAGGGTGACCGTTTTGCCGTCATACCAGAAGAACCGGTCGCCGAGATCGCCCCGCCATTCGACATAGAGCCGGTCCGGCCGCTTCAGGGCCACGTCTTCGACCGCGGAGAATTGCAGCTTCTGGCCGGACGGCAATACATGGTCGAACGTGACATCGGCGTGGAAGGTGAACGCGGCAGCGGAGGCGAGATAGGCTCCGCTCTCGCTGATGAGCGCTTGAGCCCGCTTCGCCACCACGGGCTTGCTGGTGCCCGCCGCTGCCCCGCTGCCAGTGCCTTGGGCGAAGGCGGGTGCGGACGCCACCATCGCAACGGCTACGAACCAGGCAATTCGCATCGATGCACCTCTCTTCTGCGTCACGCGCCAGCCTCGAAGCAATGCCCATGAAAGCGGAGCGGAACACCACCCCGGCGCAAAGGCGCCCCTTACGGCGTTCGCCGGAGAGGCGCCTTCTCGCCGGCAATGCACAGCTTGCTCGCGAGCGTGCCGCCCGGCTATCCAATTTCGGCAGGCGTCGGGCAGCCCCGTACTGTTCGGATCGGAACACCGATCAACGCGGCTCGCCGGCACGGGTGGCCTTGGCCCAGAGGCAGAAGAGCCGGAGGCGGCACATCATTGCCGAGGGCAATCGTTCGGGCAGGCTAGCCCCGTGTCGGGCTGACTGTGCAGCCTGACACGGGTCTCGCGCTTTATTTGAGCCCGCGATTCACGCCCTCCGACGATTCCGCCTCGGGCGATCGCGGGCTAGCCGATTATGGCGAGCCCGGAGCGCGATGATGGTGGCCCCGTCACGCCCTATTGCGGCACGGCGAAGCCGCTCGATCCATCGGTTTCCTCGCCGTCCGGAAACGACCTGACCACCCAGTGCAGCACGTACTGGCCGGCAGGCAGCCGCGGCGCCGCGGCGGCGAGCACGTTCGTTTGCGTGTCATGCGATGGCGGCAGCGTTTCGACGACAACACTGCCCCGGGTGATGAAAAGGACCGAGGTTCTGTGGTCCACCGGACCATCGAAGCGCACCACGTACTGGGTATTCTGCCCGCTGAGATAGATTTGCGGCCCTGGGGGCGAGCCGGCCACGTGCAGCGGGCGCGCCTCTACGCTTCCCAGTATCAGCAGCGAAAGGACCATTCCGCCGCCGGTCAGTCGGAGCCCGTGCATCTCGCCTCCTCCCTCATTCATGCCTTCCCGGAACAACCCGGCCCGGAACAACCCGACAAGGTCGAGGCTTCCATTTCAAGCCATCGGACGCGCTCGCTTCAATCCTTCGCCCGGCTCAGGCGAGGAGCCCGCGGCGCGCCAGGTTACGCATCAGCGCTCCGGCCCCGAACGTCCAGGGCGGACAGGCATCGGCGGACTGGATGCGGTTGACCAGCCGGCCGAGAGCCGGCGCCTCGATCAGCACCAGGTCGCCCAATTTGTGCGTGAAGCCCTTGCCTGCCTCGCCGCGATCGGCCACCGGCGCGAACATGGTGCCGAGAAAGAGCGCCGCCCCATCAGGATATTGGTGCTCGGCTGAGAAAAGCTGGCGCACCAGCTCTTCCGGGTCGCGGCTGATCTCGCTGATCGAGGATGCGCCCTGCAGCACGAACCCGTCTCTTCCCTCCACCACCAGCGAGACCGTCATCCGCCGCACATCGTTGATGCCGAACCCGGTATCGAAGAAGCGCACGAAAGGGCCGATCGCGCAGGCGGCGTTGTTGTCCTTGGCCTTGCCGAGCAGCAGCGCCGAGCGGCCTTCGAAATCCCGCAGATTCACATCGTTGCCGAGCGCAGCCCCAACGACCCGCCCGCTCGAGGCGATCACCAGCACGACCTCCGGTTCGGGGTTGTTCCAGGATGATTTCGGATGCACGCCGGCCTCGACGCCTGTGCCGACGGCGGAGAGCGGCTGCGCCTTGGTGAAAATCTCGGCGTCCGGCCCGATCCCGACTTCCAGGTACTGGCTCCACGCGCCTTCCCTGACCAAGGTCTCCTTCAGCAGAGCCGCCTCCGGCGAGCCGGGCTTGAGCCGTGCGAGATCGCCGCCGACCAGGCGCGTCACCTCCGCGCGAATCGTTTTCGCTGCCGCGGGGTTGCCGCGCGCCCGCTCCTCGATCACGCGCTCGAGGAGGGAGGCGACAAAGGTCACGCCGGCGGCTTTGATCGCCTGCAAATCGATCGGCGCGAGCAACGAGGGCTTCCCCGGATCGCGTTGCTCGGGCGGCGTGTTGGCGAGAATGTCGGCCAGCATTCCGATTTTCTCGCCGGCCGCGCTGCGCACCGCGGCGGCCGGCTCCGCGGCCTCGCAAAGATCGCGCATGGTCGGGAACGAGCGGGAAAGATCAACGACTGCTCCGTCGCGAACCGCCACCACCGCCGGCCCTGCTTCGCCCGGCAGCCAGACGCGCCCGGCGAGTGCCGCCGCTGCCGCGTCTGCCGGAAGCGTCTTTTCGAGCGCCCCTGCCAGCGCACTCATCCGTTGCCCTCCATCGCTAGTGTGCCGACTCTGACGCTTGGTGCCGACAACTGGGCCTCCGGAGTCGGCACACTAACCCTTGTTTTCAGTGGCCTGCTGATCCCCTTTCGTTTGCTGCCGGCGGCAGCAAACGACGGGGGCAGGACACTAGTGTGCCGACTCTGACGCTTGATATCGTAGGATGCACTCCAGCGGTCGGCACACACCTCTTTATTTTCAGTGGCCTGCTGATCCCCTTACGGTTGCTGCCGAGGGCAGCAACCGACGGGGGCAGGACACTCGTGTGCCGACTCTGACGCTTGATATCGTAGGATGCACCCCAGCGGTCGGCACACACCTCTTTATTTTCAGTGGCCTGCTGATCCCCTTACGGTTGCTGCCGAGGGCAGCAACCGACGGGGGCAGGACACTGGGCCCGAGTAAGCCTAGACCATGATGCCCCCGCATTGAACCGCGGGCGGCGATTGTCACCCCTCCCCTGCCCCGCTATCGGTGGCTCTACACCGCCAATGAGGGAGGCGCGGATGCGCTTCGATGACGGGCGGGCACGCGACGTTCTCCGTCGGCTCTTCGATACGGCGGTGGCGGCAGCAAATCCGTGCGAGGTTCTGCCTCGGCATCTGCCGGAAAAACCGAAAGGCCGGTGCATCGTTGTCGGGATGGGGAAGTCGGCGGCGCTGATGGCCGCGGCGCTTGAAGAAGCCTGGCCCGAGGTTGCGCTCGAAGGCAGCGTCGTCACTGCTTACGGCCATGCCGTGCCAACGCGGCGGATCGAGGTGATCGAGGCGGCGCACCCGGTGCCGAATGCGATGAGCGAATTCGCTGCGCAGCGCCTGCTTGCGCGCGTGCGCGATCTGGCGGCGGCAGACCTCGTGATCGCACTGATTTCCGGCGGCGGCTCGGCCTTGGCGGCTCTCCCGGCGCCGGGCCTCACGCTCGCCGACAAGCAGGCGGTCAACCGCGCACTGCTCGCCTCGGGGGCGGCGATCGGAGAGATGAACATCGTCCGCAAGCATCTCTCGGCGATCAAAGGGGGCAGGCTCGCTGCCGCGGCGGCCCCGGCGCGCGTGGTGACGCTCGCGATCAGCGATGTGGCCGGTGACGATCCGGCGGTCATCGCATCCGGCCCCACCGTTCCGGACCCGAGCACGTTTGCCGAGGTGCGGAATATCCTCGCCCGCTACGCCATCGAGCCGCCCGCCGCGGTGCGGCTCTGGCTGGCGGCGGCAGACGACGAGACGCCCAAGCCGGGCAGCCTGCCGGATGCGGAATACCGCCTGATCGCAACCCCGATGATGGCGCTCGCGCAGGCGGCAGAGGCCGCGCGCGAGGCGGGGCTCAGGCCGCTCATCCTCGGCGATGCGCTGGAAGGCGAAGCACGCGAGATGGGACGGGTGCTCGCCGGGATCGCCGAAAGCGTGGCTCGACACGCAAAACCGCTCGCCGCGCCTGCCGTGCTGCTCGCCGGCGGCGAGGCGGGGGTCAGTATGGGCGCGGGTCCTGCCGGCCATGGCGGGCGCAATACCGAGTTCCTGCTCGCACTCGCCCTCGCGCTCGCCGGCCGGCCCGGCATCTGGGCAATCTCCGGCGATACCGACGGCATCGACGGAATGGACGATGTGGCCGGTGCGATCCTCGCGCCCGACACGCTCGCGCGAGCGCAGGAGCATGGGCTCGATGCGCGGGCAATGCTCGCCGGCCATGATGGGCACGGCTTCTTCGGAACGCTCGGCGATCTCATCCGCACCGGCCCGACCCTGACCAACGTCAATGATTTTCGGGCGATCCTGATTGCCTGAAAAGCGGCACGCTCTTTTCTTTCGCCGCGATGGCGCGGTAAGGCTCGCCCGCAACTCCGCACGCCCGCCGAGGGGCCCGATCGCCATGGCCGATCTTTCCCGCCAGGAAGCCGCCCGCACGCCGCACATCGTCGAGATGCAGGTGGTGCCGGTTGCGGGGCGGGACTGCATGCTGCTGAACCTCGCCGGCGCCCACGGCCCCTTCTTCACCCGCATCGTCGTCCTGCTCAAGGACAGCTCCGGCAATACCGGGCTCGGCGAAGTGCCCGGCAGCGAGAGCATCAGGCTGACGCTCGAGAATGTGCGCGCGCTCGTGCTCGGCCGGCCGATCGGCGACTACCAGGCGATCCTCAACGCGATCCGCGCTTCGCTCACGGCGGAGACGGAGCGGCAGAGAATCGTGCATCGCGCGGGGTCGACTGCCGAAGCTCTCGTGCTCAGCCAGCCGCACGAGATCAATCTCCGCATCGAGAACGTCATCACCGCGGTCGAGGCCGCGTTGCTCGATCTCCTGGGAAAACATCTTGGCGTGCCGGTGTGCGCGCTCATTGGCCGCGGCCGGCAACGCGATGCAGTGCCGGTGCTCGCCTATCTCTTCTACGTCGGCGATCGCGCCCGGACCGGCCTCCCCTACCCCGAACCGGCCGGCCCCGCCGGCGCCTGGGCGCGGGTGCGCAGCGAGCCCGCACTCGATGCCGCGGCCATCGTCCGCCAGGCCGAGGCCGCAACCGAGCGCTACGGCTTTCGCGACTATAAGCTCAAAGGAGGTGTGCTGCCGGGCGAAGAGGAGATGGGCGCGGTGGAAGCGCTGAAACGGCGCTTTCCTGAAAGCCGCGTGACGCTCGATCCGAACGGTGCCTGGTCGCTCGCAGAGGCGATTGCACTCGGCCGCGCGCATGGCCAGGCGCTGGCCTACGCCGAGGATCCGTGCGGGCCGGAGGACGGCTATTCGGGGCGTGAAGTGATGGCAGAATTCCGTCGGGCCACCGGCATCCCGACCGCGACCAACATGGTGGCGACGGACTGGCGGCAACTTGCCCATTCCCTCGCCCTCAACGCCGTCGATATCCCGCTGGCCGATCCGCATTTCTGGACCCTCCACGGCGCGGTCAACGTCGCCGGACTGTGCGAAGCCTTCGGCCTGACCTGGGGCTCGCACTCCAACAATCATTTCGACATTTCGCTCGCCATGTTCACCCACGCGGCGGCGGCCGCGACCGGCCGGATCACGGCGATCGACACGCACTGGATCTGGCAGCAGGGAACGGAGCGGCTCACCAGGGAACCGTTCGAGATCGTCGCCGGCGAAATCCGCCTTCCCGATCGCCCGGGCCTCGGCATCGAGATCGATCCCGGCCAGCTCGAAAAGGCACATGCTCTCTACCGAAAGGTCGGCGCCGGCGCCCGCGACGACGCGGCAGCGATGCAGTACCTCGTGCCGGGCTGGACCTACGATCCGAAGCGTCCGAGCCTCGCCCGCGCCAGAAGCTGAGCATTGCGGAGACAACACGATGGATGCGCCCGCTCCGATCCCCTATTCCGATGAAAAGCTCGCGCGAATCCTGCGCAACGTCCGCACGATCGCACTGGTCGGCGCCTCGCCGGAGTGGAACCGGCCGAGCTACTTCGTGATGAAGTATCTGCAGGGGAAAGGATTCCGCATCATCCCCGTGAACCCGACGATTGCCGGGACGACGCTGCTCGGCGAACGCGTCTATGCCAGCCTCAGGGACATTCCCGAACCGGTCGAGATGGTGGAAATCTTCCGCGCCTCCCGCCATGCCGGGCCGCTCGTTTCCGAGGCGATCGAGATCGGCGCCAAGGTGGTGTGGATGCAGCTTGGCGTGCGCAACGAGGAGGCAGCCGCCAAGGCGGAGGCGGCCGGGCTCGAGGTGGTGATGGATCGCTGCCCGAAGATCGAATACGGGCGGCTCGCCGGAGAGCTTTCCTGGAGCGGGGTCAATTCCGGCATCGTCCGCAACCGCGCCGCCGAGGCACCGAAAGGGCCGCAACGGCGCGGCAGGGCCGCCCCTCGCAGCTCTCCCCGCAACTCTCCCCCTTGGGGCGGCGGGAACGAAACCTTCGGGTTCGAAACGCGCGCCATCCATGCCGGGGCCGCCCCCGATCCCACCACCGGCGCCCGCAACACGCCGATCTTCCAGACCACGGCTTACGTGTTCGAGGATGTCGATCACGCCGCCTCGCTCTTCAACCTGCATGACTTCGGCTATCTCTATTCGCGCCTCACCAACCCGACCGTCTCCGTGCTCGAGGAACGCGTGGCGAGTCTGGAGGGCGGACGCGCCGGGCTCGCCTCGGCTTCCGGCCACGCCGCGCAATTCCTGATCTTCGTGACCATGCTCGAGCCCGGGGACGAGTTTCTTGCCTCGCGCAATCTCTATGGCGGATCGCTCACCCAGTTCGGCCTGTCTTTCAAGAAACTCGGCTGGACCTGCCATTTCGTCGACCCTCGCGAGCCGGAGAATTTTGCGGCCGCGCTGACGCCGCGCTGCAAGGCGATCTTCGTCGAGAGCCTCGCCAACCCGGGCGGCATCGTCGTCGATCTCGCCGCCATCGCCGCTATCGCGCACGGCGCGGGCATTCCGCTGATCGTCGACAACACGCTGGCGAGCCCCTATCTCTGCCGCCCGATCGAGTGGGGCGCGGATCTGGTCTGCCACTCGACAACCAAGTTCCTCTCCGGGCACGGCCACGCCCTCGGCGGCGTGATCGTGGAATCGGGCCGATTCGACTGGAGCGCCGGCGGGCGGTTCCCCGCGCTCACCGAACCGGAGCCTGCCTATCACGGGCTTCGCTTCTACGAGAATTTCGGCGACTTCGCCTTCACCACCAAGGCCCGAGCCGTCGGGCTCAGGGATTACGGGCCAGCGCTCTCGCCGATGAATGCGTTCCTCACCATCACCGGGATCGAGACCCTGCCCGTGCGCATGGAGCGGCACGTGGCGAACACCCTCGAGGTGGCGCGCTTCCTCGAGAGCCACCCCGCCGTCTCATGGGTCTCCTATGCCGGGCTCGATTCGAGCCCGTATCGGGCGCTGGCGCAGAAATACATGCCGCGCGGCGCCGGCGCGGTGATGACGTTCGGCGTCAGGGGCGGCTTCGAGGCGGGGGTGCGGACGGTCGAGAGCGTGCGGCTTTTTTCGCATCTCGCCAATATCGGTGATACCAGGAGCCTGATTCTGCATCCGGCCTCGACCACGCACCGGCAGTTGACGGACGAACAGCGCCAGGCTGCCGGCGCCGGCGCGGACGTGATCCGCCTTTCCGTCGGCCTCGAAAGTGCCGAGGATCTGATCCGCGACCTCGACCAGGCGCTGACGGCGCACTGACTCTCATCGCTCTTGTTCGCCGCCGGCTTGCTGCTGTAGGGTTGCGAATTGCCGAAGTAATGGCAATGACTGAACGCAACAGCCGGAGGAGGAAACGATGGCAGTCGCATCGGTCTCGAGAATCAGGGCATCGTCATCGGAAGGTTTCGATGCGGCGGTGCGCGAGGGCCTGGCGCGGGCGAGCAAGACCCTGCGCGGCATCACCGGGTTGCACGTCGTTGACTTGAAGGCCGCCGTCTCGAACGGCAAGATCACCGAGTATCGCGTGACGATGGAGGTGACCTTCATCCTCGAGCAGTGAACCCCGCCGTGAATACGGCGGCATAATGATAAGGCGGCAATTCGACCAGGCGGATTTCGGAGAGACCCGCAGGGTGTAGCGAGGCTTCGAGATCCGCGGGCGTCATTCTGAGTTCGGTGCCCGGCCCGCGCGGCTCGCCGAGCACCGTCGTTTTTTCGCGCGGGCGCCGGTGCCAGTTGATGACGGCGAATCGTCCGCCCGGAACGAGCACGCGAACAACCGCATGCGCCAGCCGCGTCTTGTCCGGGACCCCGTGGAACGTGTTCGCAATCAGCACGAAATCCATGCACCCTTCCCGGATGCAGGCGAGATCGCAGGCATCCGCCGCCACGTAGAAAATGTTTTTCTGTTCTGCGACCTCTCCCCTCCGCCTGGCCAGGCGCAGCATCGCGGGATCGAGGTCGATCGCGATCACCTGCTGCACTTCCCGCGCCAGGGGCACCGTGAAGAGCCCGTCGCCGCAGCAGAGATCGATCGCCAGCCCGCCGCCCGCAATGGCGAGGTTCGCCAGCACCGCCCCAGGGTCAGGCCACAGCGCCCGCCACCAATCCGCATCCGGCATGCTGGTCGCGGGGAACAGAGCAGCGTTCATTCCATGGTTCTTCTGCTCGGACAAAAGCAAGGCGGCGCGGGGCCGGGGCAACGATGGCCGAATCGTTGGCTTGCGCGCGTGGCACGTCAAGCGCGGCTTCGGCTGGCGCGCGTCGGGGATGGACAGGTGCAAGGCGGCGCCCGAAAGAGGATACCCACCTTCAGGGACGAGCGCGATGGAACAGAGAGTGACGAGGATCGACTGGACGGCGGTTGAGAAGGCGATTGCCCGTCGTGAGCAGAATGGCATCGTGATCGGCGCTTCCGTGATCGCCCCCTCGGGCGAGCGGTTCAGCCACAACGGAACCCGCCGCTTCGTCGCGGCCAGCACCGTCAAGGTGCCGCTGATGATAGCCCTCTTCCGCGAGATCGAGGCCGGACGCCAGCGGCTCGATGAGACTTATCTCCTGCGTGAGAGAGACCGCGCGCCGGGCAGCGGCGTGCTTTTGCACCTCCATGAAGGGATCGTGCTCACGCTCGGGGATCTCGTCTATCTGATGATTTCCATCAGCGACAACACGGCGACTAACGTGCTGATCGACCGGATCGGAATGCCGTGCGTCAATGCCGTCATGCGCGGCCTCGGGATGCAGAACTCGACGCTCGAGCGCCCGATGCGCGGGCATGCCGCCGAACCCGGCGAGCCGGAAAACTGGGCGACGCCCGACGATTATGCGCGGGTGATCGCAGCACTCTTCGACCACACCGCCGCCTCACCCGCATCGTGCAAGGCGATGACGGCCCACCTGGAGAAGCAGCAGAACGAACGGCGAATCGCGCGCTTTCTTCCAAAGAACGATCGGCCGCGCTGGGGTTCGAAGACCGGCAGCGTGGCCGGCATCGTCAACGACGTAGGCTTTATCGAGACCGCGCGCGGCATGCTGGTCCTGAGCATATTCTGCGAGACCAACGACCCCCATTCCGGGGAAGAGATCATCGGTGAGATCAGCGCGGCGGCATGGCACGCTGTCCGCTAGCCCCCGACGTTTGCTGCCGTCGGCAGCAAACGAAAGGGGATGAGAGGCCACTGAAAATAAAGAGGTGTGTGCCGACCGCCAGGGTGCATCCGACGGTTCAAGCGTTGGAGTCGGCACACTGGCAACCACGGCCGGCTCAGGCGCTGAGGGCGGCGGGCTCGTCCGGCTGGCCAAGCCGCTCCTCGATTGCAGCCGCAGCCTCCTGCACGGCGGCAACGTAGCGGGCCCGGTTGCGGCGCGCACGTTCTTCGACGGTGACGATCGAGATCGTCGCCTGGCAGGCACCGGTGCGATCGCGGATCGGAGCCGCGAGACTGGCAACGGCCTCCGACGTACGACCGAACTGCATCGCGATGCGCCGGGTGAAAGCGGCGGCGGATTCCGCTGCCAGCGCCTCCGGGTCGGTCGGGGCGCGCCCGGTCGGCGAGGGGCGTGCGGCGCGGCGGAAGAGCATCCTGCGCTCGGCGAGCGGCAGGTGGCCCGCCAGCAGCAGCCCCGACGCGGTCCAGTTCAGCGGCAGGCGCGTGCCGGCACGCGTGCCGATAGGATACTGGCCGGGCCCTTCCGCCATCGCAAGAATCACCATGCTGTCGCCGTCACGCCCGCAGACTTGCACCGTCTCGCCGATACCGGCCGCGAGCGCACGCATCACCGGCCCCGCCAGCGCGAGGAGGTCGAGCGCGCGCGCGTACGCGAGTCCGTAATGAAGAAGCCGCGGCCCGAGCCAGATGCGATTGTCGGCTTCCCGCGAAAGCAGGTTGCGCCGCAGCAGGGCCTCGACCACGGCATAGATCGACGAGGGAGGTGCGCCGACACTGCGGCCGATTTCGTAAGGCGTGGCCGGCCGCCCGTGCTGTTGAAGATGATCGAGAACCTGGAGCGCGCGGTCGAGAAAACTTGCCCTGATGCGCGGCGGCGCGGCGAGGGAAAGAGGAACAGCGGCGCTGGCGGAGCGGCGTTGACGCATCACTGGGGGTGTCCCAGAGTACCGGTATAGGCTCCGCACTTAAAGAAGGTCCGCACCGCTGGCAATGCCTGCCCAGGTTGACGCCCCCGCCCCTCCCGGCGCCGCGCCGGTCAGCGATATCCGCGCCGCACTCGGGCTACGGCCGATCGTCAACGTCTCCGGCACCATGACCGCGCTCGGCGCCTCGATCGTGGTGCCGGAGGCGATGGTGGCGATCTCTGCCGTGCTTGGCGAATTCGTCGAGATCGACGATCTGCAACGCCGGGCGAGCACAGTGATCGCCCGGGCTTGCGGCGCCGAGGCGGGGTTCGTCACCGCGTCCTGCTCGGCCGGCATCACGCTCTCGGTCGCCGCCGCCATGACCGGCGCGGATCTGGCCGCGATCGAGCGGCTGCCCGATACCGGCGCGCTCCGCAACGAAGTGCCGATCCAGATCGGCCACATGGTGGGCTACGGCGCGCCGGTCGAGCAAGCGGTCAGGCTTGCCGGCGCGCGGGTCGTGCCCGTCGGCCAGGCGACCGAGGTCCACGGCTACCAGTTGGCCGGTGCGATCGGGCTGCACACCGCCGCCGTGCTCTACGTCGTTTCGCACCACGCGGTCGAGTACGGCCAGCTTACGCTCGAGGAGGTGGTGGAGATCGCGCACGCCGCCGGCCGGCCCGTGCTCGTCGATGCGGCCTCGGAATATGACATTCCGGGCTTTCTGGCACGCGGAGCCGATCTCGTCGCATTCAGCGCACACAAGTTCCTGGGCGGCCCGACAGCGGGAATCGTCGCCGGAAGGAAATCGCTGGTGCGGGCGGCATTCCTGCAGAACCGCGGCATCGGCCGCGGCATGAAGGTCGGCAAGGAAGGGATCGCCGGCGCGATGGCCGCACTCGAGGCATGGCAGCGGCGCGACCATGCCGCCGTCAGGGCGCGCCGGCGCGCGGCGCTGGAATCGTGGCGCAATGCGCTTGCGGATCGCCCGGGAATTCGCGCCGAGATCGTGCCGGATCCCACCGGCAATCCGCTGGAGCGGCTCAGGCTTGCGGTCGATCCTGCGGCGGCGCGTATCACCGCCTGGGATCTCGCCGATGCGCTGGCACAAGGCGCGCCTCCCGTGATCGTGCGCGACCACGAGGTCGAGCTAGGATGGTTCCAGCTCGATCCCTGCAATTTGCACCCCGACGAGGAGCGCGTCGTTGCGCGGCGGCTTGCCGAAGAGATCGAACGGGCGCGCACCGCCGCCGCGCCCCTCGCAACCCCGCTTTCCGAACGCCGCCGCCGGCGCGTCGCCGCTCTGCTCGCCTGGCCCGACTGAAAGAAAAGGCGGGGAGGAGGCCAATCGCGACGCGCGTCTCCGAATCGGGCTCTGCTCGGCCGTGAAGCGCGAAACGACGTTGGTGCGCGTGTTCGGCGATCCCCCCAACGAACGCGTGCGCACATTCCTGGCTGGATTGCGCTGACGGCGATGCCTCTCGACACGACCCATAAGGTGACGATTGCCGAGAGTCCCCCCTCGGGGCGGCCGGTGCTCGCCCGGCTGCTCCAGCTCTACCTGCACGACTTCTCCGAATTCGCTCCCCCGGGAAGTCCCTACGGGGAGGTCGGCGAGGACGGGCTTTTCCCCGCTGCCTGGCTGGAGAACTTCTGGCAGGAGGAGGGTCGCGTGGCGCTCATCACCCGCGTCGGCGCGCGGATCGCGGGATTCGTGCTGCTGCACCACTGGTCAGCCCTCGACCGCCCGCTCGACCATGCGGTCGCAGAGTTCTTCGTCATGCGCAAATACCGCAGGAGTGGCGTGGGCACGCGCGCCGCGCATCTCGCGTTCCGCCGCTTCCCCGGGCGTTGGGAGGTTCCGGTGGCGGAGTATAATCGGCCGGCACTCGGTTTCTGGCAGAGCGTGCTCGCAGCACCCGGGCTCCTTCCCGTGACCGAGCAAGCCGGAGACGGACGGCGCTGGTCGGGGCCTGTCTTCTCTTTCGACAACCGGGCAGCACGAAGCGACTGAGGAAGGAGGAACAAACCATGAGTGGAGCAGCCAAAGACCGGAGCGTCCTGCATCACATCCAGGAACTGACCGAGGAAGAGGAACGGCTTTATCGGGAGAGCAAGATCTCCGAAGCCGATCTTGCTCGCCTGAAGGCGATCGGAGTCCAGCTTGACCAGTGCTGGGATCTGCTGCGCCAGCGCCGGGCGCTCCGCGAATTCGGCAAGAGCCCGGATGAAGCCCAGGTGAGGACGGCGAGCGTCGTCGAAAAATACGAGGGATAGCGGGTGTACCCCCGCCCTCCGCCGCGCCGCGCCTTGCCCCGTCATCCGGCGGCGGAAAACGACAAGCGCGGCACCGCCGAAGCCGATGTCGGCGTGATGGGAAAGGAGCGCCTCCTCGCCTTCACGGACGGCGTGATCGCCATCATCATCACGATCATGGTGCTCAATCTCGAGCTGCCGCGCGGATCGAACGTTGCCGCGCTCGCCGCGGTCGCGCCGGTATTCTTCTCCTACGTGCTGAGCTTTCTCTATGTCGGCATCTACTGGAACAATCACCACCACTTCTTCCACCTGGTACGGCGAGTGAACGGGGCGGTGCTCTGGGCCAACCTGCATCTCCTGTTCTGGCTCTCGCTCATACCCTTCGCCACCCGCTGGGTCGGGCAATTCCATTTCGCACCCGTCCCGACAGCGGTCTATGGAGTGGCCCTCCTGATGCCGGCGATCGCCTGGTACGTGATGCAGAGCGTGGTCATCGCCACAGAAGGAGAAAACTCCGTCCTCAAGCTGGCTCTCGGAAGAGACCTCAAAGGCAGGGTCTCACCCTTCTGCTATCTTGCCGGCATCTTCCTTGCCTTCGTCGATCCGCGCCTCTCGGATGCGATCTATGTCGCGGTCGCGCTCGTCTGGCTGATCCCCGATCGCCGGATCGAGCGGCTGATCGGCGAAAGCGTGGAATAAACCCGCAAGGAGGTCCGGCGCCCGCCTCGCCTCACAAGGATACCTTCAGCTTCGCCATCACTTCCCCGATGATGCCGCGGCGGAAGGCCAGCACCGCAGCAATGAAGATGGCGCCCTCCGCCACCGTGACCCAGGAGCCGAACGACGCCAGGTAGTTCTCCATCGCCGACAGCACCAGCGAACCCGTGAGCGGTCCGAACACGGTCCCGAATCCGCCGACCAGAGCCATCAGCACCACTTCGCCGGACGTGGTATAGCGTACGCTTTCAAGCGTCGCGAAGCCGAACACCAGCGCCAGCAGCCCGCCCGCCACGCCGGAAAACAGCGCCGAGAGAACGAACGCGATCAGCTTGTAGGTCTTCGTCCGGTGACCGAGCGAAGTGGCCCGCGGCTCGTTCTCGCGAATCGCCTGCAGCACCTTGCCGAACGGCGAGTGGATGATGCGATGCACGGCGAGAAAGCAGAGAATGAACACGCCTGCGGTGAACCAGTACATCGCCATCGAACCGTTGAGCGGAATGGCGCCGAACAGCTTCAGGCGCGGCACTTGCTGAATGCCATTCTCGCCATGGGTGAACGGCACCTGGACACAGAAGAAATAGACAAGCTGCGCCAGCGCCAGCGTGATCATGGCGAAATAGATGCCGGTGCGCCGGATCGAAAGCCACCCGATCACCACCCCGAGTGCCGCTCCGGCCAACCCGCCGATCGCAACCGCAACTTCGGCCGAGATACCGAGATTCTTCGCCGACCAGGCGGCGGCGTAGGCGCCCATGCCGAAGAAGGCCGCGTGGCCAAAGGAAACCAGCCCGGAATAGCCCGCCAGCAGGTTGAAGGCCATGACGAAGATTGCGTAGCACAGCACCCGCATCAGGAAGAGCGGGTAGAGCACCCAGGGTGCGATGACGATGCAGGCGAGCATGCACAGGAAGCCAACCAGATAGTCGTGCGACGGCTTCCGCACATCGCCCCGCATCTCAGGCCACCTTGCCGAACAGGCCGCGCGGCAGGACGAGCAGCACGAATGCCATGACGAGGAAGATCACCATGTTGGCGCCTTCAGGGTAGAACACCGAAGTCAGCCCCTGGATCACTCCGAGTGCAAAACCGGTCACGATCGAGCCAAGGATCGAGCCCATGCCGCCGATCACCACCACGGCGAAGACGACGATGATGAAATTCTCGCCCATGTCGGGATTGACCGTATAGATCGGCGCGGCCAGCACCCCGGCAAAACCGGCCAGCGCAACACCGCCCGCGAAGGTGAACGTGATCATGCGCGGTACGTTGACGCCGAAGGCCCGCACCAGCAGCGCATTTTCCGTTGCCGCCCTCAGCGTCGCGCCAAGTCTCGTCTTCTCGATGGTCACCCAGGTCGCAAAGCAGACGATCGCCGCCGCCAGCACCACGAAGCCGCGATAGGTCGGAAGGAACATGAACCCGAGCTGTGCACCGCCCGAAAGCGAAGCAGGGATTTCGTACGGCAGGCCGGCACTGCCGTAGCCGTTGCGGAACAATCCCTCGATCACCAGCGCCACGCCGAAGGTCAGCAGGAGACCATAGATCGGATCGATCTTGTAAAGGGGCGCGATGATGGTCCGCTCCAGCAGCACCCCCAAGGCGCCCACGATCAACGGCACGAGCACGAGCGCCGGATAGAATCCAATTCCCGCATAGTGCAGCAGCATCCAGGCGACGAACGCACCCGTCATGAACAGAGCGCCATGCGCGAAGTTGATGATGTTGAGCATGCCGAAGATGACGGCAAGTCCGAGCGACAGCATCGCATAGAAGGCGCCGTTGATCAGCCCGAGCAGGATCTGGCCGAGCAGAAGGGGCGCCGGCACCCCGAAGATCATCACCATCGAGACGGCACTCCCCCCTCCCCGCCCCTTCGTGCGTCCGCGGCCGCCCTCCGGCGGCGGCCTTCCCGCCGGTCAGGACTTGATCAGCGCACAGTGCTCGGAGGCCACCGGCGGCGCCGCCTCCGCTCCGGAAGTGGTGGCGACGAGGGTGTAATAGTCCCACGGCCCCTTGCTCTCGGCCGGAGTCTTGACCTGGAACAGGTACGCCGGCACGAGGTGCCGTCCGTCGTCGCGGATCGTGGTGGCGCCGAACACATCGTCCTCGACCGGCATCTTCTTCATCCGCTCGACCACTGCCGCCCCGCTTGCCTTCGCGGCCGCCGCGCCCATGGCCGCCGCCGCCTTGAGGTAGTGCAGCGTCGCGGAATAGCAGCCCGCCTGGATCATGTTGGGATAAAATCCGTTCGGCATCTTCGCCAGCACCCGCTTCGTGAAGGCGCGCGTGCGGTCGTTCAAATCCCAGTAGAAGCTCTCCGTCAGCACCAGCCCGTGCGATGCCTGGAGCGTCAATGCATGCACGTCGGTAATCACCATCAAGAGCGCCGCCAGCCGTGTCTGCCCGCTCACGATGTCGAACTCGTGCGCCTGCTTCACGCAGTTCTGCGTGTCGGTCCCCGCATTCGCCAGCCCGATCACCTTGGCGCCGCTCGCCTTCGCCCGCACCAGATAGGAGGAGAAATCGGTGGTGGCAGGGAACGGGTACGCGGACGCACCTAACACCTTTCCTCCGCCCTGCTTGATGAACAGCGTGGTGCTATCCTGCAGATCGTGCCCGAACACATAGTCGGCAGTGATGAAATACCAGGTATCGCCGCCGGATTTCACCATTGCCTCGCCGGTCGAGCGGCCGAGCATGTAGGTGTCATATGTCCAGTGCAGCGTGTTCGGGCTGCATTGCTTGCCCGTGAGATCTGGCGTGGCTGCACCCGAGACGAGGAACACCTTGTTCTTCTCCTTCACCACCGTATTGACGGCGAGCGCAACCGAGGAGGTCGGCACATCGACGATGACGTCCACGCCATCGCGATCGAACCACTGCCGCGCGAGGGTCGCCCCGACATCCGGCTTGTTCTGGTGATCCGCCGAGATGACCTCGACGGCAAAACCCGGATGTGCAGCCATGAATTCACTGACCGCCTGCTGCGTGCAAGTGAGCGAACCCTTGCCTGTCTCGGCGCTGTAAGTGCCGGACATGTCGGTGAGCACGCCGAGCTTGATGCCGGGCGCGGCCGCACGCGCTGCCGCACGTGGCAGGGTCGCGGCAAGAGCGGCGGAGCCGATCAGGGAACGGCGGGAGATCATCATGCAAAGCCTCCTCTCTCTCGGCGGTGATTCTTCGATGCCGCCGCGACTGCCCGCCGAGCAAGGTCGGTCGCGCGCATTGCCTCACCCACATCGCCCCACCCGGTCGGGCGAACGCAGGCACTCGCCATGAAACATGCAACCTCGGCATCGACATTCGCAAGCGCAAATGCCTGGATTCCGGTTAATCCCGGATCCCGATCGCCAACTCCTGTTGCGACAGCAACCTCGCTCGGTGAGTGGCGCCTCCTCCTCTGCGTGCCTGCGCAGCCGCCTGCCGGGTCGGGCGCCGCGCCCGGCCTGTCGCCCTCAGATGCCGAGATAGCGACTGATCTTCGTCATGCTGGCCGCCAGCGCTGACTGCGGAAAGCCGTCCACCACGCGACCGTGTTCCACCACGTAGTAGCGATCCGCGACCGTCGCCGCGAAGCGGAAGTTCTGTTCGACTAGCAGCACGGTGAGTCCCCGCTCCTTGATCGCGCGGATGGTCTGGCCGATCTGCTGCACGATGACGGGTGCCAGCCCCTCGGTCGGCTCATCGAGCAGCAGGAGCTGCGCGCCGGTCCTGAGGATGCGCGCGATGGCCAGCATCTGCTGCTCCCCGCCCGAAAGCTTGGTGCCCTGCCCGGCCTCCGCCCGCTCGAAGATGTTGGGGAAGAGGGCGCCGATAGAGGCAAGGTCCATGCCGCCCCGCCCCACTACCGGCGGCAGCAGCAGGTTTTCCATCACCGTGAGCGATGCGAAGATCCCCCGCTCCTCCGGGCAGAAGGCAATGCCACGCCGCGCGATCCTTTCCGGCGAAAGACGCACCGTCTCCGCCCCGAGATAACGGATGCTGCCTTCGCGGCGCGGCACGAGCCCCATGATCGACTTGAGTGTCGTCGTCTTCCCGGCGCCGTTGCGGCCCAGGAGCGTCACCACCTCGCCGGCCTCGACCGCGAATTCGATGCCGTGCAGCACGTGGCTTTCGCCGTACCAGGCCTGCAGCCCCTCGACCTCAAGCATGCTCGGTGCCGAGATAAGCCGTGATGACATCGGGGTGCCGGGCCACGGCGGCATACTCGCCCTCGGCCAGCACCCTTCCCCTGGTCAGCACGGTCAGGGTGCTGCAAAGCCCCGCCACGACCGAAAGATTGTGCTCGACCATCAGGATCGTCCGCCCCCGCTGCACGCGGCGGATCAGGGCGGTGATCCGCTCGACCTCCTCGTAGCCCATGCCCGCCGTCGGCTCGTCGAGCAGCAGCATCTTCGGCTCCAGCGCCAGCGTGGTCGCGAGTTCCAGGGCGCGCTTCCGGCCATAGGACAACCTTACCGCGATCGTTGCCTCCTCCTCCGCCAGCCCGACATCGGCCAGAAGTTCACGGGCCCGCTCGTCATGCATCCGGAGCGCCTTCTCGGAATGCCAGAACGAATAAGGGCTTACGCCGCGGGTGCGCGCCAGCGCGACGCGCACATTGTCGAGCACGGAAAGATGAGGAAACACGGCCGAAATCTGGAAACTGCGCACCAGGCCAAGACGCGCCACCTCGGCCGCCCGCAGGCCCGTGATATCGCGTCCCTGGAAGCGGATCGTTCCCTCGGTCGGCTCCAGGAACTTGGAGAGCAGGTTGAAGCAGGTGGTCTTGCCGGCACCGTTCGGCCCGATCAGGCCGTGGATCGTGCCCTCGGCAACAGACAGATCCACCCGGTCGACCGCGCGGAAACGGCCGAACTCCCTGACCAGCCCCCGCGTTTCCAGGATGCTTTGAGACAACCTTCGCTCCTCAGACCGTCCCGCCGAGTTCCTCTGCAAGCTCGGCCAGTTCCTTGCCGCCGGCCATCAACCCCTGCAGATCTTCGATCGAGGCCTCGCCGCGGCGAAAGCGGCCGGCGACGCGGCCGCGGTTGAGCACCGTGAAGGCATCGCCGACCGCCATCGCATGGCGGACATTGTGGGTGATGAAGATGACCCCGAGCCCCTTGCCCCGCACCTGGTGGATGTAGCGCAGCACCATCGAGGTCTGGGCGACGCCGAGCGCCGAGGTCGGCTCGTCGAGAATCAGCACGCGGGCGCCGAAGAAGACGGCGCGCGCGATGGCCAGGCACTGTCGCTCGCCGCCCGAGAGCGTACCGACCGCCTGCTCCGGATCGCGCAGGTCGATCCCGATGCGTCGCATCTCCTCGCGTGCCACCCGGTCGGCATATGCGAACTTCATCACGTGGAACGGGCCGAGCCAGCGCACCGGCTCCCGGCCCATGAAGAAGTTGCGGGTGATCGACATCAGCGGCACCAGGCCAAGATCCTGGAACACGGTGGCGATGCCGGCATCGAGCGCATCGCGCGGGGAGCCGAAATCGGCATCCCGGCCGGCCACCAGATACTCGCCCTTGGAGGGGCGGAAGACGCCCGAGAGGATTTTGATCAGGGTCGATTTGCCGGCGCCATTGTCGCCGAGCAGGCAGTGCACCTGACCCTCTTCCAGGGTGAACGAAATCCCGGCCAGCGCGATCACGTGGCCGAAATGCATGTGAATGTCCCGCGCCTCGATGAGCGGCATGTCCATTGTCAGCGCTCGCCCGTGACGCGGCGCCTGATCAGCGTGTTGAACAGGACCGCAATCAGGAGCAGCGCGCCGAGGAAGACACGGAACCAGTTGTTGTTCCAGTTGGCGAAATAGATGCCCTGCTGGGCAATGCCGAAGATGAGGGCGCCGAAGCAGGCGCCGATCGCCGAGCCATAGCCGCCGGTGAGCAGCGAGCCGCCGATCACGGCGGCGATGATCGCCTCGAATTCCATGTCGAGGCCGCGGTCGGCGGCGGCGGAGCCGAATTCCATCACCTGGGCGATGCCGAGCAGGGCGGAGCAGAAGGCCGTCGCGGCAAACAGGATGACCTTCACGCGCGCCACCGGCACGCCAAGGCTGCGCGCTGCATTCGCATCTCCGCCGGCGGCAAAGATGTAGTTGCCGAAGCGCGTGGAGGACAGCACGAAGTGCGCGACGGCGGCGATGATCACCCACCAGATCATGACCATCGGGATCCCGGAGACGAGCGGCGAGCCGTCACGATAGGTGCCGATCAGATGCGCGTGGGCGAGGAAGACGAAGACCGGTTGCGCGATCTGGCCACCGAAAACGGGGGCGAGCCAGTCGCCCTTGGCGGCACGATTGACACCGCTGATGATGGTCTGGTTGGTGAGCATCACCGAAAGCGCGAGCGAGAGCCCGCGCAGGATGAAAAGGAACGCCAGCGAGACGATGAACGAGGGCAGCCGCGTGCGGATGACGAGGTAGCCGTCGAGCCAGCCGAGCGCGACCGAAAGGGCGAAGGCGAACAGGATCGCGACCCACACCGGCCAGCCCCAATAGACCGCCGGGATGGCCGCCATCATCCCGGAGAAACCGATCATCGAGCCGATCGAGAGATCGAACTCGCCGGCAATCATTAAGAGGGCCGCCGGCACCGAGACGACGCCGAGTTCTGCCGAGACATGCAGCCAGTTCATGATGCCGTCGGCAGCGAACATGCCGGAACCGGCGGCCGCGAAGGCGAAGAAGACCAGCAGCAGCACCACGCCGACACCGGCACCGGAATCCGGGCGCATCATCAGCCGCTGCGCCCAGTTGATCCGGCTGAGCCGCTCGTCCAGCCGCGGCGGCGGGGCGGCTTCTGTTATCCGGCTTTCATCCATCGGCCGGTGTCGCGCCGGATTGCGCCCCGCCGCAACCTCTGTTCAGCGATAGGTGCCGGCATATTTCTCGACCAGGTCGACATTCGCCTTGGTGACGAAGCCAGGCCCGGTCAGGATCACCTTGTCCGCCGGAATCACGCCGTAGCGGTCATAGTTGGCGAGGAAGACCACCGGCAGATAGCCCTGCAGATAGGGCTGCTGATCGATCGCCCAACTGACCGTGCCGTCCTTGATGCCGGCCACGATCTCGGAGGAGAGATCGAAGGTGCCGAAATAGATGTGCCCGGCCATATGCATTGCCTTGAGCGCGGCGATGGTCGGGATGGCGGAGAGCGGCCCGAGCGCGAGCACGGCCTCGGTCTTTGGGTTGGCGCGCAGATAGGCCTCGACCTTGCTTTCGACCACGGTGGGGTCGGTGCCGCTGTCGATCATCTGCGAACCGAGGGCAATTCCGAGCCCCTTGGCGAAGCCTGCGCAGCGCTCCACGGATGCGGAGTTGGTGATGTAGTGGTTGACGCAGACGAAGTTGTGGATGCCATCCTTCTTGGCGCGCTCGCCGGCCAGCACGCCCGCCGTATAGTCGGGCTGGCCGATATGCATCAGGGCGCCGATTTGTTCGGACTGCTCGGGCGTGCCGGAATTGACGGTGATCACCGGAATGCCCCGGCGCACCGCGTCGATGAGCGGTTTGCCGATCACGTTAAAGTCGGCGATCGTGCTGATGATGCCGTCGGGATGCGAGGCGGCGGCCTGTTCGATCAGGCGCGCCATGGTGGCGAGGTCCCCGTTCGGCGGGTTGCGGTACTCGACTTCGACGCCGGTTTGCTCGGCTGCGACCTTGATGCCGTTCTTGACCGTGTTCCACCAGGAATCCGAATCCGGCGCGTGGGAGACGAACACGAAGCGGAGCTTTTGTCCGGCCGCCGCGGCCGTGTGGGAGACCAGGCCGAACGCGAGCGCCGCCAGCCCGGCGATGAAAAGGAGACGAATTCGTTGCGCCATGCTGCTTCCTCCCGGGCCCGGATTTGGCCGGGCTCTTCGAGCCGAAGTTATACGCCGGCGGGGGGCGGCGGCAAACCTCATCATGCCGCGCCACTTCATGCCGATCACCGCGGCTCTGCACGCGCCCCTTGATCCCTGATTCGTCGATTCTTTCCCCCCTCCTTCAAGCGGCATCTCCGGCCAACTCCGGACCCGGATGCTCCTTCCATTCTTACAGAATTTCAGATAGATAATACCGTATTCTGTTAACTATTATCATGATATTTCCATAATCAATTAATATTCAATCTTTTCCGCATCGAGTCTGCCCTGCATCACAGGGCATCCTCATGTGATGGATGAGGATCGGCCAGGCGAGGCTTCTGCCGGCGGCGATACCGGGAGACGCTCCGGCACGCTTCTATCCGGCGTGGCGGCGCCCAACTCTCTGCCGAAGGAGCCGCAAGCAATATGACAAAGAGCGCAACGGCCAGGCCCGAATCCGCTTCCCGGCTGATCGACGCGAGGATCGAGGAACTGAACGACTGGAGAGGCAGGACGCTCTCCCATGTCCGCGCTCTCATCAAAGAGGCGGACCCCGGAGTGGTCGAGGAGTGGAAGTGGAGAGGCGTTCCGGTGTGGTCTCACGATGGGCTGATCTGCACCGGCGAGACGTACAAGAACGTCGTGAAGCTGACTTTCGCCAAGGGCGCCTCGCTCCAGGACCCTTCGGGCCTGTTCAACGCCAGCCTTGAAGGCAATGTCAGGCGCGCCATCGATCTCCGCGAGGGCGACGAAATAGATGGGAATGCCCTCAAGACGCTCATCCGGGCTGCTGTGGCCCTGAACAGGGCGCGAGTCCGATAATCGAACACGGCCGCCACAACACGCTTCAGCGAAACGTCGAGATGCGCTTCGCGGTTTCCGGATCGAGGAAGCCGCGCACCGTTGCCTCGGTCTCCGCCGCCATCGCAGCCGCGAGTTCCGGAGCGGCAAGAATGCGCCGGAGCGCGCGGACGGGTTCGGCCGGCAGGGCGGAGATCCGGCGCGCCAACGCCAGTGCCTCCTCCATCAGCGCCTCGTCCGCGACCACCTTCCAGACCAGGCCCCATTCCTGCGCCGCCCGTGCATCGAAGCGTTTCCCGAGCATGATCAGTGCGCGCGCCCGCGCCAGCCCGACCAGGCGCGGCAGCAGTGCGGTCGCTCCGCCGGTTGAGAACATTCCCCACCCAATCTCGGGAAAGAAGAACCGTGCACCCTCGGCCGCAACGGCGAAGTCGCAGTTCAGCATCCACTCGAGGCCACCGCCCACGGCCCAGCCGCGCACCGCCGCAATAACCGGCACCCGCCCCAGCATGATCGCTCGCGTCACGTCCTGGATCCGTCCGACATAGGTCCGCGCCGTCGCCTCATCCCTCGACTGGTCCGCGAATTCCTTGAGATCGTCGCCGGCACAGAATGCGCGCCCGGCCCCGGTGAGAACGGCCGCACCGACCGCCGGATCGCGATCCGCCGCTTCGAGCGCCGCAATCAGGTCTTCGAGCAGCGCCGGCACGATCGCGTTCAGCCGGTACGGGCGGTCGAGCGTGATGATGCGCACCCCACCCGTCGCGTCCTCGGTCCGAACCGTGCCCGCCATCACCTCCGCTCCCGCAACACGCGCCGCGTCTTGCCCTCGCTGCGCGGCAGGCTCGCGAAGGGCAACAGACGGATGCGCGCCGTCAGGCCGAGTTCGCGCTTGAAGCTCCCCGCGAGGCTTTCCGCAAGCGCCGGCGGCGAGGCAGCGGAAAATGCCTCGGCAAGCTCGGCCTCCACCGGAAGGAAGTCGTACGGGCCATTGCCCTCGAGCACGATCCGCCATTCGCCCGAGAGCGCCGCGTGCTGGTTGATGATGGCTGCGATCTGGGCAGGGAATGCATTGATGCCCCGTACGATCACCAGCTCGTCGCTCCGCCCGACGACGCGGAAGCGCGGTGCCGTGAGACTCCCCGGCGTGCGGTCAGTGCCGGTGAGCTGGATGATGTCGCCGGTGCGGAAGCGCACCAGCGGCTGGCATTCACGATCGAGATGGGTCAGCACCAGCTCTCCCCGCGCACCCGCACGCCAGGGGAGCGATGCGCCGCTCTCCGGTTCGATCAGCTCCGGATAGAGCGCATCGGGCGCGAGGAAATGGAGGTCGTGGTCCTGCCCCGTCTCGGCGGCAAAATTGGAGAGCACGTCGGAGAGCCCGTAATTGGCGTTGCGCACCTCCATCCCCCACGTCTCTTCCAGCCGGGCGCGGAAATGGGGATCGTCGAGCCCGGCCTCGCCGCCGAAGAGGCCGAGACGAAGCCCGAGATCGCGCGGGCGAAGGCCTGGAAAATCCTCCGCGATCACCCGCTCGAGCACCGCCGGATAGGACGGCGTGCAGGAGATTGCATCGATGCGAAGCTCCCGGATCGTGCGGATCAGGAGCCGCGTCTCCCCGACACCGAAAGGAACGACGCTCGCACCGGTCGCTTCGAGCGTGGTGTGATCGGTGAAACCGCCCAGCCAGAGCCGGTAGTTCAGGCAATGGATGACACGGTGCCCCGGCCCGAGTCCGGCCGCGGCATGAGCGCGGGCGCCGATGCGCGCCGTCTCCTCGGCATCATGCGCGGAAAGGGCCAGGTTGATCGCCGTGCCGGTGGTACCCGAAGTGCGATGGATGCGGGCGATCCGCTCCGGCAGAGCGGCGAGATAATCACCGAACGGCGGTTCTCTTCGCTGGCTCTCGCGCAGCATTTCTTTGTCGATCAGCGGCAGCAGAGGCAGCTCTTCAAGGCGTCGCGGAGGCGTCTCTCCCGCCCACGCGCGGCGGTGCAGCGGGGAGTTCGCCATGACGTACTCGCGCTGGCGTTCCCACAAGGCCTGCCGATGCCTGGCAAGCAGGGAAAGCTCGGTCCGTTCAGCCCCGTCGATCAGCATGGCGAGCTCTGGCAGGCGCGTATTCAGACCGCCAGCACGATCTTGCCGATATGCCCCCCCGATTCCATCAGCCGATGCGCCGCGGCGGCCTCGGCGAGTGGAAAGCTGGCGTGGATCACGGGCGCAATCGTGCCTCTGGACAGGAGCGGCCAGACCGCAGCCTCGAGTTCGCCGGCAATCGCCCCTTTCTCGGCGGTGCTGCGCGGTCGCATGGTCGAGCCCGTGATGGTCAGCCGCCGCACCATCACCGGCAGGAAGTCGAACTGCTCGACCTTGGAACCACCCTGGAAGGCGATCAGCACGAGCCTCCCGTCACGGGCGAGAATGCGGATGTTCTTCGCCATATAGGGCGCGCCCACCATGTCGAGCACGACATCGACCCCGCGCTCGGAAGTCAGGCGCAGGATTTCGGCCACGAAGTCCTGCGCCCGGTAATCGATCGCAGCGGCGGCGCCAAGGCGAACGCAGGCAGCACATTTCTCCGCCGAGCCCGCCGTCGCGTACAGGGTGGCGCCGCGCGCGCGGCCGAGCTGAATCGCGGTGGTGCCGATGCCGCCCGCCCCGCCATGCACCAGCGCGCTTTCCCCGGCTGCGAGGCGCCCGGCGCGGAACAGATTGGCCCAGACCGTGAAGAACGTCTCCGGCAATGCCGCCGCCCGTATGGCGTCGAAATCCGCCGGCCAGGGCAGGCACTGCGAGGCCGGAACGGCGCAGTATTCGGCGTAGGCTCCCCCATTGCAGAGCGCGGTGACGCGATCGCCAAGCCGCCATGGCGACGCCAGGGCGCCAACCTCGACAACCTCCCCGGCCGCTTCCAGGCCCAGGAGCGGGCTCGCCCCGGGCGGCGGCGGATAAAGGCCCTTGCGTTGCATGATGTCGGGCCGATTCACGCCCGCAGCCGCAACCCTCAGCAGCACCTCGTCCGGTTGCGGCAGCGGCACCGGCACTTCTGCCTCTCGGAGCACCTCGGGGCCGCCGGGCGCGGCGCAGACAATGGCGGTCATGTGGTCGGGCAAGGGCATGGGAAGGCCGCTCCGGGCAGCGCCAGCACAAAAGCCGGGCAGCGCCAGCACAAAAGAATGCCGCCGCAGAACGGTCAAGCCGCGGTGCCCGACAGAGAACGGTCAAGCTGCGGTGCCTGACGCAGAGGTTACACTTTCTTTTCGTTGCATTGACGGGGTTGCACAACCGCGTGAGGCGCCGGAGAATCCGTGCCGGACCATCAGGAGGGGCGGCCGAGGCCCGCCGCTGCGGGGGAGGGCGATGCGCATCACACGCCGCATTCTGCTGGCGGGAGCCGCCCCGTTCGGGCTCGGGGCGGCGCCAGCGCGGCCGCCCGCCCTGGCCCCCGGCCCGCCGCTCGCCCTGGGCGCCCTCTTCCCGCTCTCCGGCGAAGCCGCCCTGCTCGGCGATGAGGGATTCCGGGGCCTGGCCCTCGCCGTCGAGGCACTGAATGCGGCGGGCGGGCTCGGCAGGCGCCCGGTCGCTCTCAAGCGGTCGGATGCGCGCGATCCGTCGATCGCAGCCAGCGCTGCAAACACTCTGATCCAGAAGGAAAAGGTCGCGGCAATCTTCGGCACCGGGGCAACCCCGATGGCGCTTTCGGCCTCCGCCGCTTCCGCCCTTGCCGACATTCCCTATTTCGAGCTGACGGCAACCGGCGCCGCCGTGACCGGCCGCCGGTTGCCGGGTATTTTCCGCTCCTGCCCACAGGCCGACGCCCTGGGCGCCTTGGCGGTTTCGGCGCTCGCCGACGTTCTGGCACCCCTCTGGCACCGCCCGGCCGCATCGATCCGCGTCGCGGTGCTGGCCAGCGGCGACGAACACGGCCAGGCGGTCTCGGCGGCTCAGGTGGCCGCCTGCAAAAGCCGCCGCCTCGCGCTCGTGCAGACGCTTGCCTATCCGAGCGGAACGGTGGACTTCATGCCTCTGATCCGGGCCCTGAAACTGGCCCGAATCGAAGTCGTGCTGCACACCGGATTCTCGAACGACATCGTGCTCTTCTACCGCGGCATGGCCGAGGCGCACTGGCAACCGGGAATGGTGATCGGCAGCGGCCCCTCCTACCCCATGGCCGATACCCGGTCCGCCGTGGGCCCGGCACTGGACGGCACGCTGATCGCCGACTTCCCTCCCTACGCGATCGATCCGCATGCCGCGCCCGGCGTGGCAGCGGTGGAAAGCGCCTATCAAAGACGCTACGGCGCCCAGCCGCGCTCGGGCGCGAGCCTGGCAGCCTATGTCGGCGCAGGGTTTTTCTTTGCCGCCATCGCCAAGGCCGGCGGAACCGACCGGGTGAAACTGCGCGCCGCGGTCCTGGCCAGCAATGTCGCGAACCAGACGACCGCCAACGGCTGGGGCGCCGATTTCGATGCCAGCGGGCAGAATCTCCGCGCCCGCCCCGTGCTGGCGCAATGGCAGAACGGGCGTGCCGTCACCGTCGCGCCAATCGAATTCGCAGTCGCGCTGACGGAACCGAGGCTTCACGCGCTGCCGGCGCCCGCATCTCCGCCGCGAAAAGAGGATCCGTGACGGAACTCCGTCCCGACCGCGATTCCCCCGCTGCCGGCGCGATCGAGGAAGAGCTGTTCCGCGCTCAGCTTGCCGCTCTGGGCGATGAGATGGCACTCACGATCTACCGCTCTTCCTATTCGGGAGTGCTCAAGAACATCATGGATTACAGCGCCGCTCTCTGTGACGCCGAAGGCCGGCTGGCCGCTCAGGGTCTCTCCGTGCCGGGGCATCTCTGCTCGATCCCGATCGCCCTTGCGGCCGCACGGCGCGCCTACGAGGGCCGGATCCGGCCCGGCGATGTGCTGGCCATGAACGATCCTTACGAAGGCGGCATGCATCTGCCCGACATCTTCGTCTTCCGCCCGATCTTTGCCTCGGGCGAGCTGATCGCCTGGGCGGCGACGATCTGCCATCACACCGATGTCGGCGGGCGGGTTCCCGGCTCGAATGCCTCCGACAGTACCGAGATTTACGCCGAAGGGCTCCGCATCCCGCCGCTCAAGCTCTACCGCGAGGGCGTGGCGGACGAGAGCCTGTTCCGCATCATCGAAAAGAATGTGCGCGTGCCCGCCCGCGTGCTCGGCGACCTGCGCTCCCAGCTCGCCGCTTGCGAGATCGCCGAGCGCGGCATGACCGAACTCATCGCGCGCCATGGAGCGATGTCGGTCAGGCGGCTGATCGCCGCGACCATGGACTACAGCGAACGGTTGACGCGGCTCTCCCTCGCCGCCCTGCCCGACGGTGAAGCCTCCTTCACGGATTGGATCGATGACGATCAGATCGACGCCGGGAGGCCGATCCCCCTCTGCTGCACCGTCCGCAAACGGGGCGAGCAGATGGAAATCGACTGGACGGGATCGAGCCCGCAGGTCAAGGGCGCCATCAACAACACCTGGTCCTATACCGCGGCGGCGAGCTTCACCGCCGTGAAGTCGGTGCTGGCAGCCGAGATGCCGAACAATGACGGCGTCTTCCGTGCCATCCGCGTCATCGCCCCGCGCGGGACGATCGCCAACGCATTGCCGCCGGCCGCCTGCGCGGCGCGCGGGCTCACCGGCTTCAGGATGCTCGATTGCTGCCTGGGCGCGCTCGCCGCCCTTTACCCTGACCGCGTGCCCGCCGCCTCCGAAGGCGGCAATACCGGCATCACGATCGGCGGCTACGACAGCGAGCGCCGGCCCTTCATCTATGTCGATTTCCTCTCCGGCTCCTGGGGCGGACGGCCCTGGGCGGACGGCCTCGAGGGCAACACCAACATGTTCGCCAACATGGCAAGCTTCCCGATCGAGGTCATCGAGGCCGACAATCCGCTCGAAGTGCTCGCCTGGCGAATCGTTCCGGACAGCGGCGGAGCCGGCCGGTACCGGGGCGGCATGGCGCTCGAACGCACCTGGCGGATGCTGGCCGAAGAGGGCATCCTGCAGGTGCGCTCGGACCGCGCGACGCACCGGCCATACGGGCTGCAAGGCGGCGCGCCCGGCACCCCGAGCGAGAACCTGCTCGATCCGGGAACAGAACGGGAGCGCCGCCTTCCCGCCAAGCTCACCATGACCTTGCGCCAGGGCGAGGTGTTTCGTCACCGCCTTGCCGGCGCCGGCGGCTGGGGCGATCCGCTGACGCGGGAATTTTCCCGGGTCGCACGGGATCTGGCCGAAGGACTGGTCAGCATCGAAGCCGCCGCGCGTGACTATGGCGTGATCGCCCGCGGCGATCCGCCAAGGCTCGACCTTGCGGCCAGCGACGCCTTGCGCCAGCGCCTCCGCGCCGCGCGGGGATGCGCGGAGTGAGCCTTCGCATCGGTGTCGATATCGGCGGCACCTTCACCGACCTCATTTCGATCGACGTGGCAGGAAGGATCGCAGTCGAAAAGATCGCCTCGACACAGGCCGACTACACGCTGGGAATCATCGCCGGCCTCTCGCGGCTTCTCTCCCATGCCGACGCCGGGGAAAAAGTTGCCGAGGTCCTGCACGCCAGCACCATCGCGTCGAACGCACTGCTCGAAGGCAAGGGCGCGAAGACCGCCTTGATCACGACCGCCGGATTCCGCGACGTGCTCGAGATCCGCGATCTCCGCATGCCGCGGCTTTACGATTTCGCCTGGGCAAAGCCGCCGGCGCTGGTGCCGCGGCGGCTGAGATTCGAAGTCCTCGAGAGAATCCGCCCCGACGGCAGCATTGCCCGCCCGCTCGACCAGGCGAGCCTCGCCGAGACGATCGCACGGCTCGGCGCCGACAGCGTCGAAAGTGTCGCCATCGCGCTCCTCAACAGCTACGCCAATCCGGCGCATGAACAGGCCGTCGCTCAGGCGGTCCATGCCGCCCTGCCTCACCTTGCGATCTCGGAAAGTGCCGCCATCCTGCGCGAGATCAAGGAATATCCCCGCACTTCGACGGCGGTGATCAACGCCTCTCTGCAGCCGCTCGTCGCCGATTATCTCGAACGGCTGGAGCGCAGTCTCCGCGAACTCGGAATCGCCGCCCCGCTCCGGCTTCTGCAATCGAATGGCGGTCTCGCCACGCCCGCATTCGCCGCCCGCTTTCCCGCCCACATGGTTGAAAGCGGCCCCGCCGCCGGTGTGGTGGGCGCCGCGCAGCTTGCGCGCCGCCTCGGCGAGGCGCGGCTGATCAGCTTCGACATGGGCGGCACCACCGCCAAGGCCGGCCTCGTCGAAGCCGGCGAAGTGCTGCGCGCGGAAGCCATGGAGGTCGGCGGCGGCGTGCTTTCCGGCGCGCGCCTCCTCAAGGGCGCCGGCTACCTCCTCAAGCTGCCTTCGATCGATCTCGCCGAGGTGGGCGCCGGTGGCGGCTCGATCTGCCGGCTCGACGCCGCAGGCGCGCCGAAGGTCGGTCCCGAAAGCGCCGGCGCCGAGCCAGGGCCCGTCTGTTACGGTCGTGGCGGCACCTTGCCCACCATCACCGATTGCAACCTCGTGCTCGGCTATCTCGATGAGAAGGGGCTCGCGGGCGGCGCGGTGGCGCTCGATCGGGCCGCGGCGGCACGTTCGCTCGAAGAAAAAATTGCCGCCCCGCTCGGGCTTTCCCTCGAGGCGGCGGCGCACGGCATGCTCCGCCTCGCCACCGCCGGCATGATGCGCGCCGTCCGCGCCGTGACGGTGGAGCGCGGCCGGGACCCGCGCGATTTCTCGCTGCTCGCCTTCGGCGGCAACGGGCCGCTCTTTGCCGCCTCGCTCGCCGCGGAACTCGGTATCGAACGCGTGCTGGTCCCGCCCCATCCCGGCCTCTTCTCGGCCTTCGGACTCCTCGTTGCCGACACCGAATATCACCTCGCACGCACCGTACGTGCCCGCCTCGATCATTCCGCCGAAGTGGCGGCAACGCTCTCTACCGCGATGGCGGAACTCAGATCAGAGGGCGCCGCCCGCCTCGCCGGAGAGGGCGTTCCAGCGGAACGCCACGAATTTCGCGCCGCAGCACTCGCCCGTTACGTCGGGCAGTCGAGCGAGCTTTCGGTTCCCGTCGAGCACCATGACGGCATCGGCGCCGACATCGGCGAACGTTTCGCAGCCGAACATCGCCGGACCTACGGCTTCTGCGCCCCACCCGACGAGCCCGTCGAGGTGATCGGCCTGGCCCTGATCGCCCGTGCCGCGCCTCTCTCGCCGCGCCTTCCCGAACGCATGGCGCCCGCCGGCGGCGAGACCTCGCACCGGCCCGGTCGCGCCTGCTGGTTCCCGCCCCAGGGCTGGTTGGAAACCCCGGTGCTCGGGCGCGCCGCGCTCGGCCGCTCGGAACGCTGGGGCCCGCTGATCATTGCGGAATACGACGCCACCACCCTGGTGCCGCCCGGGGCCTCGGCAGCCGGCGACGATTTCGGCATGATCCGCATCCGGCTGCGCTGAAGGACACAAATCCTCCCCTCTCCATCCGAAGAGGGGTCTCTTCTTTGCTCCCCTCTCCCTCTGGGAGAGGGGTGGGGGTGAGGAAAAATATCATGAGCGGCGTTGGAAGATTTGCCGGGCGTGGCGCGATCGTCACCGGCGGAGCCTCCGGGATCGGCGAGGCGATCGCCGCCCGGCTGGCACGGGAAGGCGCGCGCGTCAGTCTGTGGGACCGCGATGCCGCGGCACTCGCGCGGGTACGGACGGCCATCTCCGCCGCGCATGGCGCGACGCTCGACGTGGCCGATGCGGATGCGGTTCACCGTGCCGCCGCCGAGACGGAATCCGCACTCGGACGGATCGACATCCTCATCGCCTCGGCCGGCATCACCGGACCGAACACGCCACTCTGGGAATATCCGATCGAGGAATGGCGCCGCGTGTTCGACGTCGATGTGCATGGCGTCTTCTACTGCAACCGCGCCGTGGTGCCGCTGATGCGCAAGGCGGATTACGGGCGGATCGTCAATATCGCCTCGATCGCCGGCAAGGAGGGCAATCCCAACGCCGCCGCCTACAGCGCGGCCAAGGCGGCCGTGATCGGCCTGACCAAGTCGCTCGGCAAGGAACTGGCGCGGAGCGGCATCCGCGTCAACTGCGTCACCCCGGCGGCCGTGGAGACGCCGATCTTCGCGCAGATGACCGACGCACAGATCACGTTCATGAAGGGCAAAATACCGATGGGACGGTTCGGCCTGGTGGAGGAGATCGCAGCCCTGGTCTGCTGGCTGGCCGGCGAGGAATGTTCGTTCTCGACCGGCGCCGTCTTCGACATCTCCGGCGGCCGCGCAACCTACTGACCGCGCCAGCGCGCCGGGTGAGGGCGCATCAACCTTCGACGAAACCCGGTTCTATATCTTCAGACCGTTCGCTTTCAGTTCCTCCTGCTTCTCCCGCAGGATCTCCGGCACCACGCGCTTGCCCCAGTCCAGGCCCAGTTGGGCGCTTTCCGCGGCCAGGCGCGGGGCCATCGTCGCCAACTTCTGGCCAAGCGGGGTGGCGGCAAACCGGGCCAGCTGGTGCAACTCATCGGCCGTGAAACTGGTGGCGTAAATGCGCGTGACACCGTCAAGCAAATAGGGAAGGTCCTTTTCCATGGCCGGCATCACGATCCGGTCGAAGATGGGCGCCACTTCGGCCTCCGATTTCTGGCTGGCCTGAGCCATGACGGCGATCAGTTGGCTGCGTATCGCCATCAAAACGGCGCGGGCCTGCTGCCCGCCGCCGTTCACCTTGATGAGTTCCTTGGCCGCCCGCCACGTTTCTGCGGAGACCCCCGCCGGCGGTTGATCGGCAGGAGGAGCGGCTGTTGAATCGCCGGCCAGGACCACCCCTTGCCAGGCCCCGGACTGCGCCGTGCCGACAGCCGGTCCGCCGCCGCCCGCAAGCGCCGGGAGAGGGAGAGAGAGCAAAATCATGCACGCGAACCAGAGCCCGGCGAGCAAACCGCGCTGCGGACGAGCCATCGCAATCTCCCGCACGAAAGCTGCCATTCCCGGTTCACCATAGCGCCGGCCACTGCCGGCGGGCAGGGCAACCCGTTCACGATGCTGCGACGCTCCAGCCGCGCGCCCTGAGAGCGCGCCACCCGCCATTACCTGACGAGGCTGAGGCCGAGAATGACCACGAGCAGAAACCCGATCAACCCGAGATAGAAATGAAGCCGGCCCGACTGCAGGGCCCGCAGCCATTCCGAAAGCGCACCCACCAGCCTGATCGTAGGAGCAAAGAGCCAGGGTCCGAACAGCGGCGCCACGTCATGACTGAAGACCAGCCTCGTCACGAAATACTCGCGCCCCTCCGTCTCCCGCGTCGTCTCCGCAGTCGGGCGATAGATGAAACTGTAGAAGGTGCGCAGCGCATTCGAGAAGGTGAGCGCCGTGGTCGCGGTGCGCGCCATCTCGGGCGCCGTGCCGCCGTACCATACCGGCGCACGGCGCACCTGCCGCCCTCTGTGCGATGCGACGAGAAGCCCGACCGGAATGAGCGCCAGCAACGGCATGACGATCACGAGCAGGCTCGGCGAGATGAAGGCGAAGCTCGCCGTGAGCGGCACCAGGAGCGGACCTGCATGCATCAGGGCCGGTGCAGCCGCGCCGAACAGGCCAAGCGCGGCAGCGGCCAGCACCCGGAGCCACACCGGCATGCCGACCGCCAGCGCCAGCACGAGTAGGCCGAGCACCGCAACCGCAACAGCGGTTCCCGTCCTCACCCTGCCCGGCACATGATTCCCGGCGCCGAGTATCCCGATGCCGAACAGCTTGACGAAGGTCGCGAAGGCAACCGCCGCGGTCAGGGCAAGCCCCGCACCGGCCAGCGCCAGCACCAGCCGCCCGCCCATGCCGGCAAGGTGGAAACCCTGGAAAAGCGTTTGAAACACGAACCATTCGCTGACGAAGCCCGCCTGCGGCGGCATCGCGGCGAGACTCATCACCGCGAACAGCGCCCCCACGCCGAACACCAGGGCGGTGCGCCTGGCAAAGGCCGAATGGCGGATGTCATAGCCGCCGGTTGCGGCGAAGACGCCGTCCGCGGTGAGGAAGAGCGTGCCTTTTGCCAGGGCGTGGCCGGCCAGATGCAGAAGCGAAACGGTCCAGGCAAGCCCGGCCAGCGCGCCCAGGCCGTCCGCCCGGAACATCAGGCTCGCGCCGAGCGTCGTCACCGCGATCGCCGCGTTCTCAGCCGATGAGAAGCCGAGAAGGCCACGCCAGTCATCCTGCTGGAAGGCGTAGAGTGTCGCCAGGATCGCGCTCAACACGCCGACGATGACAACGAAAATGCCGAGCCCGTACCCGCCGGGCGCCGGCAGCCACTCGATGAGGCCGCGCGCAAGCCCGAAATAGGCGGCATTGAGCACCACCCCCGAGAGGATCGCCCCGCTCGCCCCGCTGCCCGCGCCATAGGCTGCCGGAAACCACTCATAAAACGGCAGGAGCCCGAGCTTGGCACCAAAGCCGGCCACGAGCGCCACGCCGATGGCGGCGGCAAGCGCGCCCGCAATCAACCCGCCGGCATGCGCAAACCCGATAAAGTCGAGGCTCCCGGAGTTGGTGGCGAGCCCGAGCAAGGCCAGCAGCAGCGCCACCGCCCCGACTTCCAGAAGACCCAGCATGAACAGCACCGGCTCACCCGGAGCGAGCACGGCCTGCTCCCAGAGAATCATCACGGCGCCGCCGAGACTCATCACTTCCCAGGCGATCAGGAAACCGCCGGCGTTCTGCAACCCGAACACGCCGAGCGCGCCCAGGAGGCTCGCCGCGGCGCCGAACAGCCAGCCTCCGCGTCCCGCCACCACCGGCGAGGCGAGCCAGGTCGCACATGCGGCCGGAGCCAGCCCGAAGCCCATCAGCCACAGCGCTGCCGGGGAAATCCGGAACCCGAACCGTTCCCCCGCCATGCTGAGCGGAAGCGTGACCTCGGCGGTGCCGCCGGGCAGCGCCATGATCGCCGCCGCGATCGCCGCGATGGCGCCAAGCCCCAGCGCCGCACGCACCAACCCGAGCGCGCGCCCGGTCAGCGCCAGCGCACCACCCGCCGCCCAGAGAAGGGCCGTCAGTGCCAGCAGTTCATTCGCCACGACGGTCTCTCGCCATACGCTCAGGCATCCGTCCCTGGAGTACGAGCAACGCCGTGATGATCGCCGACGGATTGGGCGGGCAGCCAGGCAGGTAGAGATCGACCGGCAACACGCCCTCGAGCCCGCTCCCGCAAGCGTAACCGCCCCTGGCAATACCGCCCGAGACGGCGCAAGTGCCGGCGGCCATCACGAAACGCGGCTCGGGCATCGCCTCCCACGTCGCGCGGAGCGGCGCGAGCATGGCGTGCGTGACCGTCCCGGTCACCAGCAGCAGATCGGCGAAGCGCGGCGAGGCGGTGAAAAAAATGCCGAGCCGGTGCAGATTGTAGAAGGGATTGTTGAGCGCCTGCAGTTCCGATTCGCAACCGTTGCACGAGCCCGCATCCACGTGGCGGATATGCAGGCTGCGGCGAAAAGCGCGCGGTACCGCATCATTCTTGCGGGCCGGTTGCGCGGTCGGGGACCACAGCAGATCCTCGCGCCGGCGCACCCCAAAGGCCCAGTCCTGTGACGGGCTCAGCGCACCGCTCGGACAGGCCTCCGTGCAGAGCTGGCAGACGACGCAGCTTCCATAATCCAGTGTCATCCCTCCCGGCGCTCCGGGCGCGACCGCGATCGCCCCGCTCGGGCAGACCGCCGCACATTCGCTGCATCCGGCCTCGCAGCGCTCGGGGGCATAGCGCGGCATTCCCAGCACGCCTTGCTGGCCGTCATCGCCGCCGCGGCCAGGCCACGCCGTGGTCGCCTTGCCCTCGGAAAGCCCGAACCACGTCCAGAACGCCATCGCCGCCTGTCCTAGTGTCCTGCCCCCGACGTTTGCTGCCGGCGGCAGCAAACGAAAGGGGATCAGCAGGCCACTGAAAATAAGAAGAGTAGTGTGCCGACCACTAGAGTGCATCCTACGGTATCAAGCGTTGGAGTCGGCACACTAACGCGCGCAGCCGGCGATCGTGAGGCCGAAGCTTGCCTCGTTGATGGCGTAGTCCATCATGTTCGTCTCGTGCACCGTGAAGGGGAAAACCCGCCAGTTCGAGAACGACGGCGATTTGATCTTCACCCGCTTGAGGCGTCCATCGGTCCCGAAATGAACGGCATAGAAAAGAGTCCCGCGCGGTGATTCGGCCCAGCCGAGACCTTCCGCCCCGGGTACCGCCGACAGGGCTTCATGCACCTTGCCTTCCTCGAGCAGCATCAGCACCCGCTCGATGAGGGCGAAGGACGCCTCGATCTCGGCCGCCCGCACCAGCGCACGGGCATAGGCATCGCCCTCCTCGCGCACCGCTACCGTGAGCGGCAACTCGGCATAGGCGGCATAAGGATGATCGCGGCGGAGATCGCGATCGATGCCGGAGGCGCGCTGCACAGGCCCGGTCGCGCCTTGATCGAGCGCAACCGGCCGCGAAAGCCGCCCCGTGGTGATCAGCCGGTCGCGATGGCTGTCGGAGTGCTCCAGGAGATCGATGAAGCGCGCCGCCTCCGCTCTGAGCCTCGCGAGCGCGCCGGCAAGCCAATCCTCTGGCGCCAGATCGCGCCGGAGCCCGCCCGGCGTGATGATGCCGCGCAGGAAGCGGCTGCCGGTCAACCGCGCATTGAGCTGCTTGACACGCTCTTCGAGCAGCTTGCCCTGGGCCTCGGCCACCTTGAGCGTGGTCGTGCCGGCGAGATGGCCGAGATAATGCAGGTGGTTGTAAAGCCGTTCCAGTTCCGCAAGGAGCACGCGCAGGTAGAGCGCGCGCCGCGGCACCTCGCAGGAGAGCGCCGCCTCGATCGCCTGGCAGTAGGCCAGCCCATGCGCCACGCTGCCGACGCCGGAAACCCGCTCGGCCATCACCGCGCCCGCCGTGGGCGTGAGCCCGGCAAAGCGCTGCTCCATGCCGCGATGCTTGAAGAAAAGATGCGGATGATAGTGGAGAATCCGCTCCCCGACATAGAAAAAGGTGAACTCGGCGGATTCCAGCACGTCCGCGCGCACCGGACCGAACGGCAGGAGCTGCACATCCGGCTGATCCAGCTCGGGAAGCCCGCGCGGCACATCCGCTCCGCGCCGTTCCACCCCCTCCGCCGCGCCGCGCTCCGCCCGGAACGGCGGCGCGATATCGTCGCCAAGTATCAGCCGGTTCGGCTCGGGATGGTTGCGGAAGCCAAGACCGAACAGGTCCATGACCTCCCGCTCGTACCACCCCATCGCGGGCCAGATCGCAGCCAGGCTCGGTGCCTCCCCATCCGGCCGGCAGCGCCACATCAGGAACCTTCCGCTCTCGGGCGGCGAGGCAAGATAGCGAAGTTCGGCCACACCCTCTTCCGGCTGCCAGGCATAGACCATCTGCATGCGTCCGCCGGCGGCGAACAGCGCGCGCGCAATCTCCGGCATGTCCTCGCACGCCACGCTGCCGCCCTCGGTGCCTTTCATCGCAACGCCACCTCGGCGGGGCCAGGGCCGAGCCCGTGCGCGATGACGCCGAAATAATGCCAGATCGCCTCGGGCCACCAGAGCCCGAGCACGAGCACGGGAATGAAAGCGAGCCACATCGGCACCGCGCACCAGGCACTCACCGTTCCTCCCGGTGCCGTCTCCGATTCCGGCGCCACGAAATACATGATGCGGAAATGATTGAGAAAGCCGATGAAGATGACGATCAGCAGAATCGCCATCAGGATCGCCGCCCAGGCATGAATCCCGCTGAGCCCCGCGCGCAGGATCGTCAGTTCGGATGCGAACAGGCCGAACGGCGGCGCGCCGGTGATGCCAACCGCCCCGGCAAGCCAGAGCGCGCCCACCACCGGAAAATACCGGCCCACTCTCCGGATCAGGGTGATCTCCTTGGTCCCGAATGTCCGCATCATGCTGCCGGCGCCGAAGAACATCAGGGACTTGTTCAGCGTGTGATTCAGCATGTGATAGAGCGCACCGGCCACGCCGAACGGGCCGCCGAACCCGAAGCCGAGCGCCATCACCCCCATGTGCTCGACGCTCGAATAGGCCATCAGCCGCTTGATGCCGCTCTGGCGGACAATGAACAATGCAGCAATGAACAGTGAGAAGGCGCCGAGCACCACCAGCACCGCGCGCGGCAGTGGCCCGACATGCGCCGCCTCGGCGATCGAGAGATAGCGCATGACCCCGATCATCGCCGCATTCAGCAGCGCACCGGACAGCAGTGCTGAGACCGGCGCCGGCCCCTCGCTATGGGCATCCGGCAGCCAGGTGTGCATCGGCGCCAGCCCCACCTTGGTGCCGTAGCCGACCAGCACCAGCAGGAACGCCAGCGCGATCAGGGTCGGGTTCATATGCGGCGCTGCGGCACCGAGAGCCGCCCAGGTCATCGCATAGCTCGGGCCGAGCACGAACGTCCCGGCCCAGTAGAACAGCACGGTACCGAATAGCGCCAGGCTGATCCCGCCGGAGACGACGATGATGTATTTCCAGGCCGCCTCGATGCTTTCCGGCGCCCGCTCGAACGCAACCAGGAAGGTGCTGACCAGCGTCGTAAGCTCGATCGCGATCCAGTAGAGCCCCGCGTTGTTCATCATCGGGGCGACCATGGTGGTCAGGCCGAATCCCGCGAACAGCGCATAGAAGCGCGCCAGTCGCGCCTCCTCCTCGAGCATGCGCATGTAGCCGATGCCGTAGATCGAGGCGAGGAAATAGACGATCGCCGCGCACAGGATGACCCACGCGCCGAACGGATCGGCAATCACGTACTGATCGAGGAAGACATGCGGCCCGCCGAGGCTTGCCCCGGGAAGCAGCAGCGCCGCACCAAAAGAGACCGCGCTTGCCGCCAGGTTGAGCCGCTCCGCCAGACGCGGGCGCCGGGTGAGCAGAATGACAACGATCGCCGCCACCGGGGCGAGCACGATCAGGAGCAGCAGCACGCCCGCCATGGCTCAGCCCACCAGCCGGTTGAGCGAAAGCGCACTGGTGCTGCCGACATGGCTCGAGAGATAGCGCACCAGGATGCCGAAGCAGGCGACGACGATCAGGAGGTCGAACAGGATGACGATCTCGATCAGAAGCGGCATCCCGGGAACCAGGATCTGCGCGCCGAGGAAGATGCCGTTCTCCAGCACCAGGAGGCCCAGCACCTGGCTCACCGCCTCATGGCGCACCGTGAGCATCAAAAAGCCGATCAGCTTCAGCGACAGCATCACCGTCAGCGCCAGCACGGCAACCGTCCCGGCAAGCCCGAGACCGACGCTGAGATGGTTGGCGACGGCGAGCGCAAAGATGACGGCGAAGGCGCCGGCGACGAGCGAGGAGCTGGGTTGAAGACCGACATCCACTTCGCGGGCGACATCGAGGGGACGGACAATGCGGAGAATGAGATAAGGCAGGATGCAGCCGCGGAAGAGCACCGTGAGGACGGCAATGACATAGAGTTCGGGAAAGCCTCCGTAGAAGCCGACCGCCGCCGAAAGCACGGCAATCAGCCAGGATTCTGCGGCAAAGGCATAGATGTAGTGACGCAACCAGCGCGATCCGAGCATCACGAAGGCAAGCAGCAGGCTCGCGATCGCGATCAGGCTGAACAGCGAAGCGGCGAGTGGGGGAAAGGTCGTGACGATCACGGCATCAGCCCAACTGGGTGCCGATGATCGAGAGCACCGCCAGCAGGAACGAGGCGGCGAGCGGTTCCTGGTAGCGATAGAAGCGGAGCCTTGACTGCGTCGTGTCCACGACGACGACAGCCAGGGCGACCAGCGTGAACTTTGCCATCAGCGCCACCGCCGCGCCGAGCGCGCCCAGTGCCGTGCCGCGGATGGAAAGCGCCCAGGGAAGCAACAGCACGTTGCAGAAGATCGTATAGAGGATGAACTGCTTCATCATCGAGGCCCAGCGCACCAGCGCCAGCAGCGGGCCGGAATATTCCAGGATCCGCGCCTCCTCGATCATGTAGACCTCGATATGGGTCGGCGAATGGATCGGCAGCCGATCGGTCTCGACGAGCAGCAGGATGAAGAAGGCGGCGACCAGGAAGAGATGCGCCGGGTTCCAGTACACCGCCGGCTCCGCCACCAGGAGGTGGTTCACCACGAACGGCAGCATCGATTTGGCGAGCAGCGTGATGCCGACGAAGACCAGGATCAGCGTCGGCTCGGCGAGAATCGTCACCATCGCCACGCGCGAGGAGCCGATGCCGCCATAGGCGCTGCCGCTGTCGAGCCCCGCGAGCGTGATCATGAAGCCGCCCAGCGTCAGGATCAGCCCGCCGCCCAGGATATCGCCCATGTCCGATAGCGGCAGCGGGAAGTTGGTCAGCACCGGAATGAGGATCGGCACCGTCAGCATGGCCGTAAAGGCGACGATCGGCGCCATCCAGAACAGCCAGGACGCCGTCTCCGGCACGACGATCTGCTTGCTGAACAGTTTGCGGAGATCGCGGTAGGGCTGGAAGATGCCCGGCCCCCGGGCGCGCTGTACCCGCTCCTCGAACTGCACGATGATCCCTTGCAGCAGCGGCGCCAGCACCAGCACCGCCACCACCTGGGCGATCTGCAGCAGGATGTCGCGGGTCATGCGTCCTCGCCGCGCAAAGCTGCGCAAACCATCATCCGCACCTGGAACTCCCCCTTCATCCAATCCGATCTAAGGAGGAGTCATCAGTCCCCAGGAAATTACCTCGGGACGGTCAAGGGCGAACTCCATCGCCGCAACGGATTGGCGCATAAAGCGGGCTCCGTCGATCCTGTCAAGCCGTCCCACGCCGCGGCATCAGGCAGTACCGGGGTGCGCTTATCGAGGGCGGCAGGGCCGCGGCGCTCTCTGTCATCGCCGCCCGGGTCACATGAGCGGTCACATGAGCCTGAGCCGCGGCGCTCCTTCGCTCGCCGGGAAAACCTCGCCGATGGCGGCGGCACCCAGCCCCGCCGCAGCCAGATCCGAAAGCAAATCCCCGCTCGCCTCGGCTCCGACGCCCGCCAGCAGCCCGCCGGAAGTCTCTGGATCGACGAGCAGCGCAACCGCCCGATGGGCAAGTGGCGGCCCACCGAGCGCCGTTTCCAGCACCGCACGATTCGCCGGCGCAAGCGAACTCTCGATGCCGCTCTCCGCAAGCTGAAGCGCGCCGGAAAGGGCCGGAATCGCCGCCAGATCGAGCCGGGCGGCAACGTTTGACGCGCGCAACATCTCGATCAGGTGCCCGGCCAGCCCGAAGCCCGTCACATCGGTTGCGGCACGAATGCCGTGCCGGCGAAACAGGCCGGCGGCGATCGCGTTGCTCTGCCGCATCACGGCGATTGCCGCGCCCAGATCCGCAGCGCCAAGCCGCCCGCGCGGCAGCGCCGCCAGCAGGATGCCGATACCGAGCGGCTTGGTCAGCACCAGCCGATCCCCGGCCCGGAGCGCCGATTTGCTGAAGAGCGCCCCCGGTTCGGCAAGCCCGGTGACAGAAAAGCCAAGTGCCAGCTCCGCCGCTTCAGCGGAGTGCCCGCCCGTCAAAGTGCAGCCGGCATCGGCAAGAGCCCGCGCCGCTCCTGCCATCAGGGCAGCAAGTTCCTCGGCCATCTTCTCCCCGCGCATGTACGGCACGCCGGCAATTGCCAGCGCCGTCCACGGCTCCGCACCCATCGCGTAGAGATCCGAAAGCGCGTGCACCGCGGTGATCTCGCCAAACAGGAACGGATCGTCGAGAAACGCGCGCAGGTAATCGACGCTCTGCACAAGCACCAAGCCCGGCGGCGGCGCGCTCACCGCGGCATCCTCGGCCGCCGCAAGGCCGGCCAGGATGTCCGGGCGGGCCGGCTCTACAAGCGGCACCAGCGCCTCGACCAGCGCGTCGGCTCCGACCTTCCCGCCACATCCTGTGCAGCGCATCGGTTCTTCCGCTGCCATCGCTCCCATCGCGCCGGGCGCGTACATCGCCATCCAGCGCGCATCGATGCGCTCCTTCCAGCGCGCCACCCAACGGCCCGACAGACAGAAGTGCGCGCCGCGCCAGGCAAGCGCGCGGCCCTCGCCCAGCCCGAGTATCGCCAGCGCCTCGCGCTGCGGGCGCCAGGATCTCAGCTTCCTTCCCGCCGCCGCCGCGCGCAGATTCTCCGCCAGCACCGGCCCCGCGCGCACCGCGAAAACGCCTGCCCTGGGCCGCGGAAATCCTTCCATCGCGGCACAATCTCCGGCCGCGAAAACGTGCGCATGGCTCAGGCTCTCGAGCGTCGGCGCAACCTTGACGAAACCCGCCTCATCGCACGCAAGTCCGGCATCGCCAAGGAACGGCGGGCCGACCACGGCGGTGGCCCAGATCGCCGCATCGGCCGCCACCGTCTCTCCATTACCGAGACAAACGGCGCCACAGGAAAAACCCGTCGCGGGAACTCCGATGGCGAGGCTGACGCCGGCGCGGGCGAGCGCAACACGGGCAATGCGGCGCGCCCCAGGCGGAGCATCGAAAAGAATCTCGGGACGGTCGGATACGAGCACGAGCGCAAAACGGCCGGCAAAGCGGCGTGCCAGCGCCAGGGCAAGTTCCACACCCCCTGCCCCGCCGCCCACCACTGCAATGCGCCCTCCGCGGGAAAGCCCGGACTCGATTTCCCCAAGCCGGGCCAGGAATCGGCCAATCGGTTTGACCGCAATCGCGCCCTCGGGCGCCGATGGCGCAGCTCCGACATCGATCGAAAGAAGATCGAACGGGAGTGGAGCGCGCTCCGCGAACAGCACGCGGCGCGATGCCAGATCGAGGCCCTCCGCCTCGGCCATGATCAGCCTTGCGCGCGACCTCGCCGCCAGCCGGGCAAGGTCGATATGCGCCTGGGCCGGGAAAATTTCCCCGCGGATGACCGCCGGCAGGAGGCCGGAATACGGCGTGAGCGGCTCGCGCGCCACCAGGGTGACACGCAGGCCCGGAACCGGGCGCTGCCCGAGCCGCCGCAGCACTTCGACATGCGCATGCCCGCCGCCCAGCAGTACGAGATCGGTCGCGATCGGAGCCCCGGGCCGCATCGTCCCGATGATAGGGAAATCCTTTCTCCCGCGGGAGGTCCGCCCTGCGGCGCTAGTGTCCTGCCCCCGACGTTTGCTGCCGCCGGCAGCAAACGAAAGGGGATCAGCAGGCCACTGAAAATAAAAAGTAGTGTGCCGACCGCTAGAGTGCATCCTACGACATCAAGCGTTGGCGTCGGCACACTAGCCTTGCCATGCCCGGCTCCACGCCGCACAAGGGCACGGGAGATTGAACGACAGGGGGAGGATCCCGATGCGTGGCAAACTGCTCGCCGCCTGCGCGATGGCGCTCCCGCTCGTCCTCGGAGCGCTGCCGCGCCCGGCCTCCGCACAGACATTCACGATCGCGCTCCGCGAGGATCCCGACATTCTCGACCCGACCACCGCCGGGAGTTACGTCGGCCGCATCGTCTTCGCCGGCATGTGCGACAAGCTGTTCGATTACGACACCCACCTGAACATCGTCCCGCAGCTTGCCACCGGTTACGAGTACAAGGACCCGACTCATCTCGTGCTGCATCTCCGCCCCGGCGTCACGTTCCAGGACGGCGAGAAATTCGACGCCAATGCCGTCAGATATACGCTGATGCGCGATCTGACATGGCCCGGAAGCCTTCGCAAGAGCCAGATCAACGCCATCAGCGCGATCGATATCATCGACCCGCTCACTCTGGAGCTGGTATTGAAGCAGCCTGACTCGCCACTGCTGGCGCAGCTTGCCGGGCGACCCGGGATCATGATCGCGCCCGATGTGGCGCGGAGGGAAGGAAAGAAATTCGGACTCAACCCCGTCTGCGCCGGGCCGTTCCGCTTCGTGCAGCGGATTTCCGAACAGAAGATCACGCTCGAGCGCTGGCCCGGCTACTGGGATGCCAAGAGCATCCATTTCGATCGCCTGGTCTATGTGCCGATCGTCAATTCCGCCGTGCGGCTCGCCAATCTGCAGTCCGGCGCGGTCGATCTCGACGAGTACGTGCTGCCGACCGACATCCCCGCCGTGAAGAAAGATCCGAAGCTCGTGCTCCGCATGAGCTGGTCGCCGGGCTATGACGGCATCACCTTCAACATCGGCAAGGGTCCGAAAGCGAAAAGCCCGATCGGCGAAAGCGCGCTGCTGCGCCAGGCCTTCGAACGATCGATCGACCGCAAGGCCCTGATCCAGGTTGTCTATGACGGGCTCTACGATGCCATCGCCCAAGCCAATCCGCCCGGCTCGCCATTCTTCATTCCCTCGATCCAGCCGCCGCCGCGCGACCTCGAGCTGGCGAAGAAGCTGGTGGCCGAATCAGGCTTCAAGCCGCCGATCGAGGTCACCATCATGGTGCCGAACAGCCCGGACATCCTAGAGGCGGCACAGGTAATCCAGGCGATGGTGAGACCCGCCGGCTTCGACCTCAGGATCGAGGCGATGGAATTCGCCTCCTCGCTCGCCCGCGGCCACGCAGGCGACTTCCAGTCCTATCTGATCGGCTGGTCGGGCCGCGCGGATGCCGACAGCAACATGTACAACTTCCTGCACACCGGCGGCGGCTTCAACTGGGGCGGCTACTCCGACCCGGTCGTGGACAAGCTCTTGGACGAGGCGCGCCTTGATACCGACATCGCCAGGCGCAACGCGGCCTACGAGAAGGTCTGGCTCGAGCTGCGCAAAGAGACGCCGCTGATCTATATCTGGGCGCTCAAGAACATCGTCGGCATGCAGAAGAACGTGATCGGCTTCCGCCAGGTGCCGGACGGCCTGATCCGCCTCCAGGGCATGTCCTTCGCCAGGTAGCACCTCGCGTCACGCACGAGCAACACGAACCCTCCCAGCGCCGTTTTTCTTCTGCCTCCGGGCCGGGATGAGCCCCACGACGTTGCCGCTCCCGGTAACACCCATTACTCGGGGTAGGAGCTTTCGGTATCGGCGTGCACGCCATGCCAGGCGGGATGGTTCGGCCGGCTGAACATGATGAACGCCAGGATGTTTCCGGGCTCCGACGAAGCGTCGGTCCGATAGGCGGACATCGTGCCGTCCACGCCGCTGACGTATTCTGCGACCACCTCGCCGAACATGTTTCTCTGCACGGCGATTTTCTGGCCGGCTTTGACATTCTCGTCGAGCTTCGCGAGATATTCGACCAGGCCGCCCTGCGTCGCTATGATCGGAAACGCGCCGTTGCCGATCACCACGCCCGCATCTGCCGCAGTGCGTCCTATCGGGCCGCCGATCACCCCATAATGCTTCAGAACGTTCAGCGTGCCTTCGACAAAGAGCGCGATCATATCCTCATCGAGGATGCGCCCGGCGCCGACTTCCGGCGTGAAGCACGGGATGCCCACATCGACGAACGCATTGTGCAGAACCCCCGGATAAACCGCATCGTCCCAGATTTGTCCGACGGGATAGAGGTTCCCCATGGTCTTCACGTCGGGGAGGCTGCGATCGCCGATGATGATGGCAGCGGTTTCGAGGCCGGTCGTCCCGGTATGGAAGTCGATCGCGAGATCGGAATTCGGCCTCAGGAGCCGGTTGAACAGAAGGCCGGCGTGACGGCTGGTGGCGCTCGCACCGTTTTCGTCTCCCGGCCATTCCCGATTCATGTCGATGAGACCGACGCCGCGCCCGGAATTGGGCCACCGGCGCTGCATGCTTTCCACGGCGGGGCACGCGATGTCGAGCACCGCCATGACCGTCCCGGACATCTGCGTCGGGTCCAACTGCCCCACCACGGTCTGCACCGTCCGGATCGAACTCATCTCGTCGCCGTGCACGCCGCTGGTCAGGGTGAAACGCTTGCCAGATCGAATGCCCTTGGCGACGACGACCGACACATACCAATACTGGCCGCTGGGCATCTGCACACCCTGAAAATAGAGAAAATGCTTTTTGCCGGGTTCGAGGTCTGCAACGTCCAGCCGGCTGACGACCTTCCGTCCCTGCACGACTTCCCCCGTATAAACGGTCCCCGATCCTGAGGCGCCCGTCTCGACGGCTCGCTCTGCCTTGGCCGCGCCCGCTTCGGCGACGGCGAGCGCGGACATGCCGACCGCGGCGATGGAGCCGGTCACGAAGTCACGTCGATCAAGGTTACCTTTGTCTTTGGCTTGCATGGGGCCTCCTTCGTCGGCGCGAGCCAGGATGCTCGCACCGCCTCGTTCATCTCCATTCCACGAGAGTCGCCAATACCGGCCGTGTCAACGGAAATCGCAACCCAATCCACTCACTCGTCACGTTCCCGGAATGCTTACCTGATCCACATCGGGCTCGAACAGTGAGCGCTCCATCAGGGCACAGGAGCCGGCGACACGAGCGTGCCGTTGACCCGAAGCAGAAATAGTTTCGAATCAATGACAATGGTCCGGCCGCCGCTGCCGCTTCACCGACTTGATTCTCTTCTTCATGGCAGCGCCTGGTTCGGGTCGGGTGACCTCGACATCCAGCCGGCCTTCTGCATCGCCGATGAGATCGGGTAAAGCGGAGCGGACACCGCATCACATCGAGGGCGTTGCCTGCCCGATGTGCCGGGTGAGGGCGCTCGCCTGTCATCCATGTGTGATTCCCGGTCCGGAGCGGGACGATGTTCGATCATCCCGCTCCTCGTCTATTTTCTCGATCGATGTCATGGCCTTGGCGGTCAGGGAAGCGATTCCGCCAGACGCCGTATTGATCTAGGCTGGTTCCATGCACGGGTTCCTCGGCTCGCGGCTGGCGCAGATCATCCCGACGCTCCTTCTCGTGAGCGTCATCGTCTTCGGTCTGCAAAGCCTCATGCCGGGCGACCCCGCCATGGTAATCGCCGGGGAAAGCGCCGGCGATACCGCGGTGGTCGCGCAGATCCGCCATCAGCTCATGCTCGACAAGCCGGTGCCCGTGCAATATCTGCACTGGCTCGACAATATCCTCCACGGCAATCTCGGCTATAGCTGGCGCCTGCAGGAGCCGGTGCTGCAGCTCGTCGAACAGAAGCTGCCGGTCACCGCGCAGCTCTCGGTGATGGCGTTCTTCTTCGCCGTGGTCATCGGCGTGCCGATGGGTGTGATCTCGGCGGTCAAGCGCAACAGCGCCTGGGACTGGCTGGCCAACGCGGTCGGGCTGTTCGGCCTCTCGATCCCGACCTTCTGGCTCGGCATCGTGCTGATCCTGCTGGTCTCGGTCCAGCTCGGCTGGCTCCCGCCCTCCGGCTACGTGCCGCTCACCCGGAACTGGGTGCAGTCGCTCGCCACCACCATCATGCCCGCCTTCGTGCTCGGCAATGCCATCGCCGCCATCCTGATGCGCCACACGCGGAGCGCCATGCTGGTGGCGCTCTCGCAGGACTACGTGCGCACCGCGCGCGCCAAGGGCCTTCGCGAATATGTCGTGATCGTTCGCCATGCCCTGCGCAATGCGCTCATTCCGGTAGTCACATTGGGCGGCCTGCAACTCGGCGCGCTGCTCTCCGGCGCGGTCCTGACCGAACAGGTTTTCTCCGTGCCCGGCTTCGGCAAGATGGTGGTGGATGCCGTGTACAACCGCGACTACCCGGTGATCCAGGGCGTGGTCCTGGTGACCGCACTGCTCTACGTGCTGCTCAATCTCATCACCGACCTCCTCTATCTTGCCATCAACCCGAGGCTCCGGGGAGCATGAGCACCACCACCTCGCTTGCCTCGGCCTTGACGGTATCCGAAAGCCCGGCGCGAATCGCCCTCGGCCGCTTCCTCCGCCACCGCTCCGCGATGTTCGGCCTTGCACTCTCGCTCCTCTTCGTGATCGTTGCGCTGGCAGCACCGCTGATTTCCCCCCACAGCCCGATCGTAACCGACTGGTCCGCCATCCGCCTCGCACCCTCCTGGACGCATCCGATGGGTACCGACGAGATCGGCCGTGACGAGCTCGCACGCGTGATCTTTGGCGCCCGCGCGACCCTGCTCGCCGGCGTGGTCTCGGTGCTGATCGCCGCCGCCATCGGTGTGCCGGCGGGCGTGGTGGCCGGATTCGCGCGCGGCTGGATCGATGCCGTGCTCAGCCGCATCGTCGATGCGATGCTGGCAATCCCGTTCCTGATCCTGGCGATCGCGCTGGCCGCCTTCCTCGGCCCGAACCTCCGCAACGCGATGATCGCAATCGGCGTGACCACGGCACCGATCTTCATGCGGGTCGCGCGCGGTACCACCATGGACGTGATGACGCACGACTACATCGAGGCGGCACGCGCGGTCGGCAACCCGCCCTGGCGCGTGGCCGTGCAGCACGTCCTGCCCAATACCTTCCCCCCGCTGCTCGTGCAGGCCACGCTTTCGATCGCCACCTCGATCATCGCCGAGGCAAGCCTCTCCTTCCTCGGGCTCGGCGAGCAGCCGCCCACGCCCGCCTGGGGCTCGATGCTGAATGCCGCCCAGCAATTCATGACTCAGGCGCCGTGGCTTGCGATCTTTCCCGGGATGGCGATCTTCCTTACCGTGCTTGGCTTCAACCTGATGGGCGATGGGCTCAGGGACGCGCTCGATCCAAGGCGGCTCTGATCCCGAAATAACCCGCCCGTCGGTACCCGCCCCACCCTGGGCTTGCCCCCACCCTGGGCTCGCATCGGTCCGGCTTGCATGGGCGCCCCGGTCGCGCGAGGCTCCGCATCTCGGTCGGACAAGGGAGGAAATCGATGCGGGTCGCAGTACTGGACGACTGGCAGCGCGTGGCAAGAAAGAGCGCGGACTGGTCGGCTTTGATCGCGCGCAAGCTCGAGATCTCGTTCTTCTCCGGCCCGCTCACGCCCGAGGACAAGGCCGCCGAAGCACTCGCCGAGTACGAGATCCTGCTCGCCATGCGCGAGCGGATGGCGTTTCCCGAAAGCCTGATCGCCCGGCTGCCGAACTTGCGCATGATCTCGCTCACCGGCCGCCGCTCACCGGTGCTCGATCTCGAAGCCTGCACCCGCCGCGGCATCCTGGTCTGCAACACCGGCGGCGAACTTTCCGTTGCCGCAACAGCGGAGATCGCACTCGGCCTGCTCATTGCCGCGATGCGGCAGATCGCGGCTGCCGACGCCTCCGTTCGCGCCGGAACGTTCCAGGCCACCCTCGGCGCGGGGACGGTGCTCGAGGGAAAAACCCTCGGCCTGATCGGGCTCGGCCGGATCGGCACCAGGATGGCGCGCTACGGCGCCGCGCTCGGGATGAAGGTCCTGGGATGGAGCCCCAACCTGACGCCTGAGCGAGCCGCGGCGGCCGGGGCGGGGTTCAGAACCAGGCAGCAACTGCTCGAGGAATCGGACGCCGTGAGCCTGCATCTCGTGCTGTCGGAAAAGACGCGCGGATTGCTGGGTGCCGGGGACCTCGCACGGATGAAGCCGGGCGCGGTGCTGGTCAACACCGCGCGTTTTCCTCTCGTCGTCGAAACGGCGCTTCTCGCCGCCCTCAGGGCCGGCCGCATCATCGTGGCACTCGACGTTTTCCCGGAAGAACCGCTGCCACTGGGCCACCCGCTGCTGGAATGCCAGAACACCGTCTTCACGCCCCATCTCGGCTATTGCACGAAAGAGGTCTATCAGCAGTTCTTCGCCGAAAGTGTTGCCAACATCCTGGCCTTCCTGGATGGCAAGCCGATCCGGATGATGAACGAAGGAGCGCTCCAGGTGGGCGCGTCCTGAGCAAGGAGACAAGACGATGCGCGCATGGGCGGTGGTGGCGAACGGAGCGCCATTGCAGGAGATCGAGCTGCCGACACCGGAACCCAAGGGAACCGAAGTCCTGCTCGAGGTCACCCATTGCGGAGTCTGCCACTCCGATTTGCATATCTGGGAGGGGTCATACGATATCGGCGGGGGCCGCAAGATTTCCCTGAAGGATCGCGGTGTCACTCTGCCGCTGGCGATGGGCCACGAGATCGTGGGGAGGGTCGTGCAGCTCGGCGCGGACGCGAGTGGAGTGAAACCGGGCGAGCGGCGCATCGTCTTTCCCTGGGTCGGCTGCGGCACCTGCGCGCGATGCCTCGCTGAAGAGGACAATATGTGCCTCACCCCGCGCAGCATCGGTGTCTATCAGCATGGCGGCTACGCGACGCACGTGCTGGCGCCGCATCCGCGCCACCTTGTCGATCCCGGCACGCTCGATCCGGCCGTCGCCGCGACCTATGCCTGCTCGGGAATCACCGTCTATTCGGCGATCCGCAAGGTGATGCCGCTGCCACCCGACGAGGCCATTGTGGTGGTCGGCGCAGGCGGGCTCGGACTGAACGCGATCGCAGTCCTGAAAGCCCTTGGCCACGCCAACATCGTGGTGGTTGACGTGAGCGCGGAAAAGCGCGCCGCGGCGCTTGCCGCCGGGGCGGCGAAAACGGTGGACGGATCGGGCGAGGCAGTGGCGCGCGAGATCATGGCCACCTGCGGCGGCCCGGTTGCCGCCATCATCGACCTCGTCAACGGCACCGCCTCGGCGCGTTTTTCCTTCGATGCGCTGCGCAAGGGCGGAAAGCTCGTGCAGGTCGGCCTGTTCGGTGGCGAATTGATGCTGCCCCTGCCCCTGATGGCGATCCGCGCTCTCACCGTGCAGGGAAGCTATGTCGGCAATCCGAAGGAGCTGCGCGAACTCGTAGGGCTGGCGCGAGACGGCAAGCTCAAGCCTCTGCCGGTTGCGACGATACCGCAGCGGGAAGCGAACACCGCGCTGATGCGCCTCAAGGACGGCAAGGTGACCGGCCGCCTCGTCCTCCGCGCCGAGGAAGTCGCTACCTCTTGAGTCCGATCGCGGTCCTGAGGCCCTTCACGTCTTTCAAAATCGCACCGGTCAGCGTTGCGTCGGTGAAATCGGCGTCGGTCAGGTCGGCACCCGTCAGATCCGCGCCGGACAGATCAGCCCAGTGCAGCTTGGCTCCCCGAAGATTGGCACCCGTCAGATCCGCAAACCTCAGGCTGGCATAGGCGAGATTGGCATCGGAAAAATTCGCGTGGCGGAGATTGGCGTTGTTCAAATCCGAGTGCAGGATTCCCATCGACTGATTGCGAAGCTCGGCGCCGAGATTGGCGTGCGAGAAATTGGCTCCTTCGGCATCGCCGTTGAAGCGGGCGATGATCACTGCACCGGAAAAATTCGCCCCGGCCAGGATCGGCGCATCTTTTGGCACATCGTCCATTCCCGGCGCGGTGATCGGCCCGTGCATTTCGACGCCGCTGAGATTGGCCCGGGTGAGGTTCGTTCGCATCAGCCAGGCCAGATCCATCCGGCTCCCGGACAGGTTGGCACCGGTGAGATTCGCATCGTCGAGCTTCACGTTGTAGAGATTCGCGTGCGCGAGATTGGCCCCCGCAAGGTCGAGGCCGGAGAGGTCAACGCCGGCCAGCGATTGCCCCGCCAGGTTCACGCCATGCCCAGGTCCCGCGGCGCGGATCGCCGCCTCGACATCCGCGCGCGTCAGCGCGCCCGCACTCGCGGATGTGGCGAGCGCCAGGCAAGCGGCGAAGACAAGGCCGGGCAACTTCGGCAATCGCCATCCTCCCTGCGCCTTCATCCTTCTAACCCATCCCGGCCCGCGGCACCACTCGCGTCGGCAGCCGGGCGATCACGGCATCGGGCACGAAGATGCTCTTGGCGAGCCTGCCGCCCGGCGGATCATAGGCGCTGAAATCGGTCTTGCCCTCGGCGCGCAGCACCTCCTCGTCGATGAAGAAATTGCCGGTGCAGGCGCGCGAGGGTCGCTTCAAAATGGCGGCGGCGGCATCTGCCATGATCTGAGAAGAGCGGCTCATGCGCGCCGCCGGCTCGCCGCCGAGCAGATTGCGGATCGCCGCCGTGTCGATCGTGGTCAGCGGCCAGAGCGAGTTTACCGCGACACCCTTGCCGCGAAACTCTTCCGCCAGGCCGAGAGTGCAGAGACTCATTCCGAACTTCGCAATGCTGTAGGCAAGGTGCGGCGCGAACCATCTCCCGTTCATCTCGAGCGGCGGGGAGATGTTCAGGATGTGCGGATTGCCGGCCTTGAGGAGGAACGGCAGTGTCAGCTTCGAGCACAGGAACGTGCCCCGCGCATTGACCTGGTTCATCAGGTCGTAGCGCTTCATCTCGGTCTCGAGCGTCGGGGTCAGCGAAATCGCGCTCGCGTTGTTCACGCAGATATCGATGCCGCCGAAGCGCGCGACGGTCGCTTCCACCGCCGCCCGCGCCTGCTCCTCGAAGCGGATGTCGCAGATCGCGCCGAGCGCTTTTCCCCCGGCCGCCTCGATCGCCGCGATTGCCGTATGAACGGTGCCCTCGAGCTTCGGGTGCGGCTGGTCGGTCTTGGCGGCAATCGTGACATTGGCCCCCTCGCGCGCCGCCCGCAGCGCGATCGCAAGCCCGATCCCGCGCGAGCCGCCCGAGATGAACAGCGTCTTGCCTGCCAGGCTCATCGCTTTCTCCCCCTCGTGGGTTCCTTGCCGCTTTCGGCCGCCCGCCGGGATGGCTGCTTTGCCCTCTGCGGCGGCCGCGCTCTTCCCTGCTCCAATGGCACATTGTCCGCCAACATGCCGCCGTGTCCGAGGTCAGTCGCTCGGAAACGATGGAGATATTCAGTCGGCTTGGCTTTCCGCCACTTTCTGCACCGCCGCCAGCGCCGCTTCGGGCGTTTTCGTTCCGGCGCCGATCGCCTGCAAATTGGCGGCGAGCGCACTGAAGATCACCGGATCGCCGATCTGGTGCGGATGCGCCCTCGCCAACTCGGTGAGATAGGCATCGAACAGGTTCCTGAGATGTCCGTTCAATGGCGGCGACGGCTCGACGCCGCTGAATGCCGGCAAGTCGTTGAGCTGATCGACCGCCACTTGCACACCGACGCCACTGATCAGCTCTTTGAAGACGATCGTCGCCGCTTCCTCGATCTCTGGTGATCTCGCGGCGTTCTTCGTCAGCCCCCAGCCGATATCGACGCCGCCGAGCGGCGGGCTTGGGCCGCCGCCCGGTGTGACCGCGGGAAAGAAGAACTTGCCGTAGCCCTCCATGGTGACGAGAGCAGGGTCCGTCGAAAGATGCGTCTCTTGCAGCCACCAGGAGCCGAGCGAGATCATGCCGACGCGGCCGACAGCGAACAGATTGGCCCCGGTCGGGTATTGCTGCGCGCTGAGTGCGCCAGGCTGCACGACATGATCGGTAAAGAGGCGCTGCCAGATTTTCGCTGCCGCCAGCATGCCAGGCTGATCCCACACCGGGGCACCATTCTCGGCGGCGAGCAGGCTCTTGAGATCGATCTGGGCCGCGATCTGCATGAATACCCAGTTGTCGAACAGCCCGGTGCCTCCGCCCTGGTAGAAGCCGATGAAGCCCGCCTTGCGCAGTTTTACCGCGTCCGCAACGAGTTCATCGAAGGTGGCGGGCGGGGCGGCGATGCCGGCCTTGGCAAAAGCCGCGCGGTTGTACCAGAGGTTCAGAACCTCCGCCTCCATCGGCAGCATGTAGAATTGGTGATCGCCCTTTGGATTGCCGAGCCGGGCCTGGATCAGCAGCGCAGACGCGAAGTTCGTCTGCCAATCGTCCCCCCACGCATCGGCCGCAATGTCATCGAGCGGTTGCAGTTGGGGACGGTATTCCTGCGTATAGGCGCCGGGCGGCAGGCCGATCAGGTCCGGCAATGTGCCGGAAGCGCCGGCGGCCTTCAGCGCCGCCAAATAGGCTGGCTGGGACTCGACCATTGCCTTGATGCGAATGTCCGGGTGCGACCTCTCGATCGCCGCAACCATCCTCTTCATGGTCGGCGCAACCGGGCTCCACGACCAGACCGTAACGGTGACCCGCGCGGCGGCCGCGGCGGTGGCGAAGCAAGCGGCGCACGCCAGGCCCACTGCCACGCGTTGCAACCAGGACCACATGACGTTTCCCCCTCGCGTGAATCCCTGTCAGGGATCAGCCCACCGCCGGAAGTTCGGATGCGGCAGAGTACGGCTGGCAGGTCAGAGCGGCAACCGCCGCTGGCGTCCACAGCGGTGAGCGTTCATCTTGCAGGATTGCACTCGATCGCGAGGACCTGGATGACCGAGGAGGAGCTTTGCTTTGCGAGCGTGGCCGAGCTTTCGGCACTGTTCCGACGGCGCGCGCTTTCGCCGGTCGAACTGATGCGCGCGGTGCTCGCGCGCATCGAACGGCTCGAGCCCCGCCTCAACGCCTTCGCAACCCTCCTCGCCGACCGTGCGCTCGAGGCGGCGCGGGCCGCGGAGAAAGCCTTCATGGGCGGCGATCCGCCGCCCAGGCTCGCCGGCATCCCGGTGACGATCAAGGACCTTGCCATCACCAGGGGAATCCCGACCGAGCGCGGCTCCTTCACGCAACAGGGCGTCGTGCCGACCGAGGACGCGCCCTACGTCGAGCGGCTCCTCGCCGCCGGTGCCATCATGCTCGGCAAGACCACGACCTCGGAATTCGGCTGGAAGGGGGTGAGCCAGAGCCCGCTCACCGGGATCACGCACAATCCCTGGAAGTTCGGCCACAATGCAGGCGCTTCCTCGGCCGGCGCGGCGGTGGCGGCGGCGGTCGGATATGGCCCGCTGCATCAGGGTTCGGACGGGGCCGGTTCCATCCGCATGCCCGCGCATTTCTGCGGCGTCTTCGGCCTCAAGCCGACTTACGGGCGGGTGCCCAATTATCCCCTCAGCATCATGGACAACACGGCGCATATCGGTCCGCTGACACGGAGCGTCGCCGACGCTGCCCTCATGCTCGAAGTGATGGCCGGCCCGCACCCGCTTGACCATACCTCGGCAGAGGCCTGGCCCGAGCCGTACGCAGCAAGGCTCGGCGAAGGAATCTTTAGCGCGCGGATGGCCTTCAGCCCCGATCTCGGCCATGCCCGCGTGGACGCTGAAGTGGCGGCGCGCGTCGCCGAGGCGGCGCGCGTCTTCGCCGATTTTCTGGGTGCAACGGTGGAGGAGCGGACGCCCGCCTGGGGCCCGCTTGGGCCGGAGCTGATCCGCCTCACCTGGCCGGCCCATTTGCAGAACTTCGCCCGCTACCTCCCTGAGTGGGAAGCAGAAATGGATCCCGGGCTGGTCGCCTGCCTGAAGGCCGGGGCCAAGGTGAGCATGGCCGATTACCAGCTGGCGCGGGAACGCAAGCACGCCTACTGCGCGGCGATCGGCCGCTTCTTCGAATCGTACGATTTTCTGATTACGCCCGCGGTTTCGGTGGCTGCCTTCCCCGCCGGGCGGCTGCAGCCTGCCGACTGGCCCGAGCACCTGTGGGACTGGATGAGCTGGGCGGAGTTTTCCTATCCGTTCAACTTCTCCGGCAATCCGGCTGCCTCGATCCCCTGCGGCCTCACAGCCGATGGCCGGCCGGTCGGCCTGCAGGTGGTCGGACGGCGGTTCGACGATCTCGGGGTCCTCAAGGCCGCCGCCGCCTTCGAGGCGGCGCGCCCGTGGGCCGGCCGCCGCCCTCCGCTCGCGTGAACCGCCTATCGGCGGTACGTGCCGCGGATGATGTCCGGGAAGTCGGCCCGGCTGATGCCGAGATCGACAAGATCCCGCTGATCGAGGCAAGAAAGCTCCCGGGCAAGCTGCCCACGCCGCTGGCGCTCTCTCCGCCAGGCGGCGAAGCGTGCCCGAAGCGGCCGCGGGCTCCCCGTTGAAAGCTCGGCCGATGGGAAAGGAGCAATCGGAGAGTAGGTCGTCATCTGAACTCCTCGCTGCCAACACAGCCTTTGTTGCAGTGCACAATAAAGGACGCGATCGCTGCCATTTCAAGCCGGGAGCTAAGTCATTGATGTGGTTAGCCCGCAATCGCCCGAGGCGGACCCGTGGGAGGGGGTCGGAGGAGGATTCCCGATGATCCTGCACGCAACAGAGACCGGTCGCGGCCCGCCGCTCGTGCTGTTGCACGGCCTGTTCGGTGCCGGGCGCAACCTTGGCCTGGTGCAGCGGCGGCTCTCGGGCGCGTTCCGGGTCCTCGCGGTCGACCTCAGGAACCACGGCGCAAGCCCGCACGCGGCGGGCATGGACTATGCCGTGATGGCGGCGGACGTGGCGGAGACGCTGGCCGCCCGCGAGGCGCTGCCGGCCGCCCTGCTCGGCCACTCGATGGGCGGCAAGGTCGCGATGCGGCTCGCCCTCGAACGGGCCGCACTGGTGCGTGCGCTGGTGGTCGCGGACATCGCGCCCGTGCCCTACCCGCCGCACCATCGGGACTTGCTCGCCGCGATGCAGCTTCTCGCGCTCTCCCCCGGCCTTACCCGCGCGGCGGCGGACGCCGCCATGGCAACGTCGGTTCCGGACCCTAGAGTTCGCGGATTTTTGCTGCAAAATCTGCTGATTGGGGAAAATCCATCATGGCGGATCGGCCTCGCCGAAATCGCCGCTTCGATGCCGGCACTGGAGGATTTTCCCCCGCTTCCCGGGGCGCGCTATGCCGGGCCGGCACTCTTCGTGGCCGGCGGGCGGTCCGACTATCTCGCGCCGGAGCACCATTCCCTGATCCTGAGCCTCTTTCCAGAGGCGCGTTTCGCCACTGTGCCCTCCGCCGGGCATTGGCTGCATGCCGACGACCCCGAGGGATTCCTCGCGCTCGTGGTGCCCTTTCTCACCGCGCTTGCGCCTTGAGAGGCTTCTCCTCGTTGGCGCGCTTCCAGAGATACCAGGCGGCGGTGCTGCGATAGGGTGCCCAGGCCGCCCCGATCTCGGCCAGCGCTCGCGGTTTGGGCTGCGCCTCCATCCCGTGCAGCAGGCGGTAGCCTTCGCGGATGCCGAAATCGTCCACCGGCAGCACGTCCGGCCGGTCCAGCGTGAAGATCAGCAGCATCTCGACGGTCCAGCGGCCGATCCCCGGAAGCGTGGTCAGCCGCTCGATCAGCGCCTCATCCGAAAGCCGTCCCGCTGCCCGCCGCGTTGGAACGAGGCCGGCCAGTGCCGCCTCGCTGATGGCGCGGATGGTGGCGACCTTGGCTCGCGAGAGGCCGCAGGTGCGCAAATGCGCCGGATCGGAGGCGAGCACCGCATCCGGCTGCGGGGAGCCGGGGCCGGGATGCAAGGCGAGGAATCGGGCAAAGATCGCCTCGGCAGCGCGGCCATTGAGTTGCTGGTGGGCGACCGCACGCAGCAGCGCAACGTAAGGACTCATGCCCCGCTGCGGCTTCAGGCCGCACGGTCCGATGCGGCGGATCAGCCGCCCGAGCACCGGATCGACACGGCGGAGATGGCGCAGCGCCTCGGCCGACATCGGGCTCAGGACGCGCCGGATCGCGGTGCCGGGCGGCCGATGCCCTGATAGGAGAGGCCGGCCTGGCGCATCGCAACGGGATCGAAAATGTTGCGGAGATCGATGATCCTGTTGCCGCGCATCACCGATTTCAGCCGCGCCGGCGAAAGGGCACGAAACTCGTTCCATTCGGTGACGACAACGAGTGCATCGGCGCCGGTGGCCGCATCGATCGCCCCTGCGCAGAACGCGACCGTGGCCGGCAAGAGCGATCGCGCCGCATTCATGGCCGCCGGGTCGTAGGCGCGGACGTGGGCCCCTTCCGCCGCCAGGCGTGCCGCGAGCGGCAGCGCCGGCGCTTCGCGAACATCATCGGTCTCCGGCTTGAACGAAAGCCCGAGGACGGCGACGGTGCGGCCGCGGAGGCTGCCGCCACAGGCGGCGATGACGCGCGCGGCCATGGTCGCCTTGCGCGCCTCGTTGACGGCGACGACGGTCTCGATCAGCCGTGTCGGCGCCTCGTTCTCCTGAGCGATACGCACCAGGGCGAGCGTATCCTTCGGAAAGCAGGAGCCGCCGAAGCCGGGGCCCGGGTGCAGGAACTTCCGCCCGATCCGCCCGTCGAGCCCGATGCCGCGCGCGACATCGTGCACATCGGCGCCGACGCGCTCGCACAGATCCGCCATCTCGTTGATGAACGTCACTTTCATGGCGAGGAAGGAATTGGCTGCGTATTTGACCAGCTCCGCGGTTTCGAGCGCGGTGAACAGGATCGGCGTCTCGATCAGGTAGAGCGGACGGTAGAGGCGGCGCAGCACCTCGCGCGCAGGCTCCGTCTCGGCGCCGATGACGACCCTGTCCGGGCGCATGAAGTCGGCGATGGCGTTGCCTTCGCGCAGGAACTCCGGGTTGGAGGCGACCTCGAGCGCGAGATCGGGGCGCAGTTCGCGCAACATCGCCTCAATCTTGCGCCCCGTCCCGACCGGCACGGTGGATTTGGTGACGATCACGGCCGGGTGGGTGAGCGCCTGTGCCGTCTGCTCGACGGCGGCGAAGACGTGGCTGAGATCGGCGTGGCCGTCTCCGCGCCGCGTCGGCGTGCCGACGGCGATGAAGACCGCCTCGGCCCCTTGCACGGCGGCCGAGAGATCCGCCCCGAAGCTGAGGCGGCCGGCGCGCAGATTGCTGGCGACCAGGGCCTCGAGGCCCGGCTCGTAGATCGGGATGCGGCCCTCCATAAGCTCGGCAAGGCGCGCGGGGTCGGCTTCGACGACGGCGACTTCGACCCCGAATTCGGCGAAGCAGGCCCCGGAGACGAGCCCCACATAGCCGCCGCCGATCATGGCGATGCGCAAATTCTCTCATCCTCTACGAAAAATGCTGCCTGTGAGGCATAGCACAGGCGGTTGGCCTGCCAAGCTGCGGCTTCCGATTGCCGGGCATGCCGCTGCTCCGATACCCTGCCCCTCTCGGGATGGGTGGCCGAGTGGCTTAAGGCAGCGGTCTTGAAAACCGCCAGGGGTCACGCCCCTCGTGGGTTCGAATCCCACCCCATCCGCCATCTAATAGGCACAAGTGTCTGATATTAACCGATAAAAATTCGTTGCGCTCTTGTCGGGCTACACTTTGAGATACACTTCAAGCATGGGAGTGCGGGCCAGGGGCAGGCAGAGGAGGCACAAAAAAGCCCGCCCCTTTCGGAGCGGGCAAGAAAGGAGGTAAGCGCCCAGCCTACGCCGTTAATGTCGGGGTAGAAACTAAAAACCGCCCGGCTGCCACCGGGCGGCAGTGTTGGGGGCGCCGGTCAGCTTGCCGGTTTGGTCGGCGGCTTCCCCAGCTCGTGGAAGGCGCGCGCAGTCACGTTCCATTCCTTCCGTGCTTATACCCTCCGATCTTCATGTTGGCCTGGTGGATCGCTGATGCCGCGAACCACAGTGCTTGATGCTCCAGCTTTTGGTTCTGACTCAGCACATCGAGAGTATCGGCCAGACCCCTGAGCACGGTCGCCCACTTCCGCAACCGCTGGGTTCCTCCGTCGTGGAAGCACTGGTCGAGAGGAAAGTGAATCCGGGCGGCCCGGATCATCGCCCGGCCTATGAAATTCTCGTGCCATTCGGCGCTGGGGTGCGTTCCGTCTGGCGTCGTTTCTCTTCCCCCGCCCGGCCCACGGCTGGCCGTAGCGATTTCGCGGGCGGCTGATTGAACGTCAAGCGGCATTGTGTCCTCCGATTAGTTGTGAGCGGCCGTCTCACCGAACCAGCGAACCGGCCGCCGCAACTCGTGCTTCAGGTGGACGTCGAGTTGCCAGCACCGTTACATGCCTGGTCCTCGGCGAGCAGCGCCAGGATCGCTAGCCGCTTTGTCTCGCGTGGCCCCGGGTTGCGCGGTGGCGTGTTCAACCTCGGCGGAAGCGGGTATTCCGCGAGCGGCTTTGCCGGTGGTGGCGCGCCGGCCTCGCGATAGCGTCTGCCGGTCATGGTGTGGCCCCCCCCGCCGGCGGCGCGATGACTTCGGGCCAGGGAACGCGATCACATTGCTGCCCTTTCTCTTCGTCGGAATGGCACGCTCGGCCAGGCTGCGACGCGATGGCGGAGGCACTCCTTCTTCGTCGACGAGATAGTCCACGAGTTTTCCAAGCGCTTCGACGGTCCCGCCGAGCACACGGACAAGGTCGTCCGGCCACGGTTCCCCGATGTTGTGCGCGCTCATGACCGCGCCCCCCTGCCGAGGCTCGCCAGCACCGCCGCTCTTTCCTTTGCCGCTCTGCCGCCCCATCCGAATGCGTCTGCGTTCAATCCCGCCAGGGGCTCCAGGAACGCAATGAGCGAGGAGAGAGCGCCCATCAACAATTCCAGATCGCCCCGGGCCGCCACGGCATTGGCCAGGTCCATCTTGACAAAGACCATTGGGTCAATGTTGGGAGCCCACTTTTCCGCGCCGAGATGGACCTTCTTCGGCAGTTGTTCCCGCGTCGTTTGAGCGCGTTCGAACGCATGGACAGCCTGCACCAAGGCATCGGCCGGCGTCCGGGCGTGTGTCGTCATTGCGTCCTCGAAGGCTTTCCAACGAGCACGCTCGTACTTGCGGCAGCGTCTATTGGCCTTGATGTATCTCGCCGACTTCGGGTGGTCGCAAGACTTTCGCGAAACCTCGTCGAACCGCTCGAATTGCCTATCCATCTCCCGGAACTTGAGCCCGAGGGTATAGACAGCCCCGGTCGGGGCGGTGCCAGCCGGAGCAGCCAAGGGCGCTGTCATGGCTGGGCCTCCGCGGGCTCCAACTCGCTTGCCGGATCGAGCTTGTCCACGAGGCGGACAAGCGATCTGGCTTTTCGGCCAAGCTCCGACAAGTCCTCCACCGCACGCTCGACGGTCTCATTGATGCGCTTGAGCATCACGTTCACGGCGGTCAGCGCCGTTGCCCGCTCGCGGTCGTCGAGATCGCTCCCGTCCTCGGCCGTAGCCTTGATCGCCAAGAAGAGATCAAGGGTCAGGTCTGAGAGAACAAACTCGACGGAAGCAAGCCGCTCGGCCAGGTCCGGGACTGCGGCCTTGTCGTCGACCCGCGCCTTCTGCTGCATCTCGATCAGCTTGAGCATCGTGCGGTGCTCGACCGCATCGACGATGCCCTTGATCGCGGCTGCGGTATCATCGGTGAGGGGCGGGATTTCGCCCCAGTCGTTGGCTTTGTTTGCCGGGCTGGGATCGGAAGAGGAAGCGGCGGCCGAAGTCGCCGCTGCAACCGGCAGTTTGGGCGTGGTATGCCCGTCAGTAGCCTTCATGGCGCTAACTCCGCCTAGAGGGTCAGGTCGGGCGGCGGTGTTCCACCACCTCCGTCCGGCCGCTCGGCCTCGCCGAGCAGGGCCACGCTGCGCCCGGATCAGGGCGGGCGTCAAGGCTGCGGGGCGGGATCACGGAAGCGTGAAGGCGACAGAGCTTATCGATCGCTCTGCTCCAGGGCGGTCCGCAATGCGACCAGCGCTTCGCCGAAGGACACCAAGGTGTGTTGCCGACAAAAGGTCTTCAGCCATGCCATCTGTCCCGGAATATCCGATCGAGCGCCGACATTTCGATGCACCGGGTCAGCGAAATTTGCCCCGCTCAGAAAGCCCATAGCAGTGCCGAGAAAGAGGGCGTACTCGAGTGTGAAAACCACATTGAGGGAAGCGTCTGCCGGCCGGTTCGCGGCCTCTGCCTCCGCAGCTTGGATGTACGCTCCGCAGCTTGCTAGGGCGGGCCCGCCCGCGGTGAAGTCCCGATACGGCTCCGATAGCGCGGGCCGGATCAAGAGCAGACTGGCAAGTGTACAAACAGCCAAGCCTCTACCCAGGCCACTAGCCTGTGATGTCATTGGATCATCTCCCCGGCATCACGCCGGGCTGCCGGTTACCCGGCCGTCCCGCCGCTTTCCGCCTTCTCGGCCGGCTGCCCCCAATTCACCTGCCGCTCCATCCGCGCCGCCCGGGCAGCCTCATCGTCACCACCGATGAAGGTGAAGGTGTGCGGGCTTGGCGTCGCACCGGCACGCTGGCGCTGCACCTGCTCCGCAGCCTGTGCGCCCTGAGCCTTCCGGTCGGCCTCTTCATACTCGCGAATCCGAGCGTTGCGTTCCCGCTGGCGTAGCGTAGCGAAATTCGGGAACCCCATCCGGCGCGCTAGCATTTCCTCTTCCAAAGTCGCCATCACAGTCTCCTACGCAAATTGACCGCGCCTGCGCCGCATCCCGGCGATCACATCCCGGCCACTCGCCTGCCTCGGCTCTGCCGCATGGCGCCGGCTGCGGTGCGTCGCCTCTGCTCGCTGGCCGAGGAGCGCCCTGGTCCGCATTGACGCCTCTCGCATGGCTTCAAGGTCGGGCCGCTGTAGGCCGAGAGCGGCGTCCTGTTCGCGGAGATGGACCAACTGAATCGCCGCCAGCTGCGACCGGTCGCGATCGGCGAAGATGTCGGGAAACTCCCGCTCTATCGCGGTCAGATTGTTTTGCACGCTCGCCTGCACGGCCGCAGCGGCCACGCGCGGGATGCGCAAGCCGGTTTCTGCGAGCCGCATAAGGTCCGCTTGCGTCAGGTTGATCCGTCGACCATCTCCGAGATCGAGTTCCCGGCGCTCAGGCAGCATGGGGGCGGCCAGCGGTTCGCGCCTTGGCTCTCGCCTCGGTTCCGGGGGCGGGTCGGGGGGTTCATCTCCGCCCCTAAGCTCGCGCTCCAACACGGTCTGCCGGTGGGCCACGATCTCGGCCATCACCTCGTCGCGGGGCAGATGCCGTCCTGCCTTCTCGGCATCCGGGATGGCTTCAGTCTCGGACCAGGTTGGTCCGGTGTGCGCAGTGAACTCGCTCATTCGCTGAAGCTCGCGTCGTTTTCGTATGGACCACACCTCGCCGCCTCACTGTACCGCGCCCACTCCGGCCAACTATTCAGCTTGGCTTGAATCTGTCTCGGCGACGGCGGCAGCGGCGCGCGGTAGAACAGTTTCCCGAGCACCTTGCCGATCGCCCACACGATGACGGGCGGCGCGCCGAGGAAGCCGACAACACCCCACACATTGCCCGGGTTGTCGTCAAAGAGCGGCCCCAAGCCGCCGGCAGCGTGCCCGACCGTTACCACATAGATGAAGCCCACGAAGAGCATGATGCTGTCCCAGGCGCTGCGTGGCCGGGTCGAGATCCAAAAGAGCAACGCGATCCCGGCACAGGCGGCAAGATACCAAATGTCAGCCATCATCCTCGTCCTCTGCGTTAGCTGCCTTCGCGACCCGCGTCACCGTCCGCAACGGAAGTCCGGTTGGCGACGCTGCTGAGCCAAGCGCCTCGGCCAGCGGCTTGCGCAACACCGCGGCGGCGAGAAGATCGCGCGGGCTGCCGATGCCGGCGGCACGGAATGCCGCTCCGATCGGACTCTTGGGCTTCCCGAAATAGCGGTCCCATCGGTCCATGAGTTCCGCCAATGCGGTGCGCTTTTCATCCTGACGTGCTGCGCGGCGAGCAAGTGCCCCAACGGCCATGATGCGTTGCAACCCCTGACCACCGAAAAGCTGCCGAAGAGGGGGCTTGTTCGTGTCTATCCAACTGCGCAATGCGTCAGGATCAGCAAGTTTTCCATTACCACCTGCCATGGGAGAAATGGCATCTGCGATGAAATTCGCAACCTTCTGCCGGGCGCGAGAAGTCTCCCACGGATCGTTTCGTGCTGCCTCGGCGATATTAGCAAGACTCTGCCGGGCCTCCGCCGCCTTCTCTTGCGCCGCGCGGAACGAGAATTCCTGGTCCCCGGTTTCGGGATTCCGACTTGGCTCGAGGGCCTGCCCCAGCGATGAGCCAACGGTTCCGGCAGCGGCGCCCCCCAATGCGCTACGCCCGAATTGCGAGAGTGCCCCCGGCGCAGCCGCACGTCCCGCGGATCGCAGCCCCGATTTGATGACCGCCTGGGCGAACCAATCCGAACGCAGCGCCATGCCCGCTGCGCGGGCCGCGGCGAGCATGGAAGCAGCACCGGCAAGCGGCGCGGCCATCCCCTCACCGACCACGGCGTGACCGGCAAGAGCGCCAGCACCAAGCTCGCCAATGCCCTTCAGCCCCTTGATCGCGGTCAGCCTTTCAGCGGTTCCAGATGATGGGGGTTCGGCGAGGAAGCGGCGCCCGATGCGGGCAAGATCGCCAAGCGCTCCGCCTCCGCCATAGGCAAAGTCGCGATATGTACGGTTCACCTGCCCGAGCAACGCCCCCGGGCTGATGTCTCCTGTAGTCGCCTTCGCAGCCAGCGGGGCCACCGTGATCATGTTCTTCCACTGAGCGCGCGCATTTTGAAGCGTTTCGAGTTCTTCTGGCGGTGCGTTTTGCTCCAATGCATTGTCGAGCGCATCGCGAATCTGGCGGCCGAAGAAGGCCGTGTTGGGATCGGTGGAACGAAGCAGCCTGCCGAGCGGAGCACCGTGGCGGGTCAAGCTTTGATAGGCCGGCCCGTCGAGAACGCCGTTATTCTTTGCGGCAAGGGTGAGAATATCCTCAAGCTGACTGCGCAGAGGGGTCAGCTCGGCAGGCTGCAAGGTGCGCGTAGCCTCGAACTCAATGTTGCCGAGATCGTTGAGGAGCGGGCCGACCACGGGAATGCTTGTCCGTGCCGCCACCATATCGAACGTCGATCCGAGCCGGTTCCTGGCGCGGGACATCACGTCGGGCGTGATACTCTCTGCGTCCTCGCCGAAGGTACTCGCCACGGCGCGGTTGAATGCCGCTTGCTGCCCCTCGCTCTGCCCGGCGTAGCCGGTGAACGGCAACCGCTGAAGCGTCGAATTCAGAAAACGCACGAACGGCGAGTTGCTGATCTGGCCGCCGGTGACAGGAATGTTGTAATCCCCGCGTGCCGTTCTCGCGAGCGCAGCAGTTTCCGGGCTAATCGGCGAGCCGCGCAGCGCGGCGAGACCCCCTTCCGCTGCCGCGACCGGCAGCCCGGCGGCCACAGCGCCTCCGGCAGCCGCCAATGGCGCCCACGGTGCGGGAGCCTGATCGGCGCCAATCTGGCCACCAACACCGGCGGCTGCGGCTGGTAGAACGGCGCGGGGAGCCGCAGTATCGGCGATGCCGCGCCCGATCTGGCCGACGAGTCCGGGAGCGGCGCCAAGCACCTCACCACCGGCCGCCATCGCAGGAAGCGAGCCCACCGCTGCCGCCCCGGAATAAAGTGCGCGCTCAGCCTCGCCGTGCGACTGAAAATCGGTCGGGTTTGTGTTGATCGGGGGACGGAACTGCGGGATCGCTGAGCCGGTCAGAGCGTTGATGCCGCGGATACCGAGGTTCGCAAGGGAGGTCGGCAGATTGGGGACGGCCGCTACGCCAGCGTAGAGCCCGGCCGGAATCGCCTCAAGATCGCCCTGCCAAGTTGAACCCTGCGGCTGTGTGCCTGATGAAACAGGATGACCGGCAATCGCAGAATCCAGGATCGGCAGCGCGGTCGATGGCGATGATGTGCCCGCGGTGCCAGGGGCTGGAACAAAGCCCTGACCACCCGCCCATGGAGGCAGATCAACACGGCCTGCGGGGGGTGTCGGCAGCGTTGCCAGCTTGCCGGCGACAGCGGCGTCGAGGATCGGCAGCGCGCCGCTCATCTGCCGGCTGCCGCCATCGATGACGGCGCGGTTGAAGCAGTTGTCTGCTCACCCGGCAGCCCGGTGAAATAGCCGTTCGCAAGCGCCCACGCATACTGATTGCGGATCCGCTTCAACATCATCTGGCCGGCCTTCGTCCGGCTCATCGCCGCAGCCATCCGGGTGAGATCGCTTTGCCCCTGTTGGCTCTGCATCATCCGATTCAACAAAAACGACGTGGGGTTCAGAGACGAATTCACGGCGACGTTGAAATCACCCGGATCGCCCTGGTAGCCTTTCGCGAACCGCTGCTTCGCAATCGCGTAGTCATTGAGACCCTGCCACTGGTCTGCGATTTGGTTGAACGCCTCCGCCGTGTTTTCAGGGTTCGGCAGTGTCTCGCCGATCATATTGTACTCTTGCACCGCGGCACGAGAGCTTGTGCTGCGAACGGCTTCCCGTAGCACCATGCCGGCGGATTTTTGGAACGCCTGGAAGTCGGCGACACTCGGCGAGATAGCGCCGGCCTTGATTCCGAAGTTGTCGGCAAACGCTTGGATATACCCCCAAGCGTTCATCTTCCAATCGGCGAATTTTCCCATGACCCACGATTGAGAATCGCGACGCATGCTATCAAAAAGATAATTCGACTGCATTGCAGTCGCGGCGCTCTCGTCGATCTGCTGGAATTGATCCGCAAGCCCCTCGCCACGGTGTTGCAGGAATGCTTCCTGCTGTGGCGAAAGCCCCATCACGAGCCCGTTACCGGATGACGCCGCACTACCGGTGGTACTCGTGCCAGCGCCACCACCACCTGCACCACCACTGCCACCACTTGCGGCAGCACCGCCGCTTGCACCTGGCGACGGGCTGATCGGAATCGGGAAAATCTGTCCCGGGACACGACCGAACGGGGTCTCGACAGGCCCGTATTCTTGCGCCGGGATTTCCGTTCCGGTGCGCGGGTCAACGAGATGCGTCGTGGTACCGGCTCGCGTCGGGCCACCGAGTAGCCAGTTTGTGACAATGCCGCCGGGGCGAGCCGATTGCGGCCGCAGGGCATTCGTGACCAGCGCCTCGCGCGCGGCCGCCTCGGCGTTAAGGGTCTGCGCGGCCTGCGGGTTTACCCACTGGAGTTGATAAGCTCTGGCGCGCAACTGTTGAGCCGACGCCCATAGGTTTTGCAACACGGGCGGAAGCTGCCCGGGCTGCCCCATTGCCGCGCCGGAAGCGCCTTGTGCCGGCTGTGATGCCTGCCCTTGCGTGCCGCCGGCGGCAGCCGCAAAGCGGGCCATGTAAGCGGTCAAGCTGCGGCCGTTGCTGTCGACCGGGTTGTAATTGCCGTTGGTTTGGAGGAATTGCTGCATGCCCGTGGGGCCTGCGAAGTACATTCCAGCGAGCAGGCTGTTTGCCGTCATCGGCACGCCACCGACGGTTTTTCCGACATAGGCGTTCAGTCCCATCGATCCGGCGCGCTTCAAAAGGTTTGACGTTACGCTCTGAAACGCCGCCTTCTGCGCGGCGGGATTCGCGAGGAATTGCTGTTGGTTCATCGGCTGGAACCCCGGGATGTTGACCGTCCCGGACCACGCGTTCTTACTCAGATCTTCGCCCTTGGCTGGCGTATAGATCCCAGCGTCCGACATCGCTGCGGTGCCGATCTGGAACTGACCCGTGTAGCCTTGCTGATTGACCGCGTTCGGATTGCCGCCGCTCTCGACAGATGAGATGCCAGTGGCAAGCGGCGTCGGCTGCCCACCGCCCATCGGGCCGCCGGACTGTCCCGCAAATGGATTGCTGTTCAACGCGTTTTGAAGCATCTGGAGCTTCATCATCTGGAACGGCACTTGCAACCGAGTGAGGCCCGCCTGCGCGCCAGTGAGACCGGCCTGAGCCTGCTGCAAGTTGATCTGCGAGTTCAGGCTCGCGTTCTGGCGCTGTTGGTTCTCAGCCCCGAGAATGCCGGCCCCGAGCGCGCCCTGCCAGCCGGGACCGTATTCGAGAAAGCCTTGCGGTGTGCGCGCATTCGCCGCGACCAGATCGGCCGCTCCGAAGTTCATCAGGTTGCGCCAGAAGTCCGGAGAACCGCCGAGCGAGCCGGTCGCAGTCGCAGTGTCGGGCGATGGATTCTCGACGGCAGCGAACGGATCGGCCATTCAACAATGCCCTTCCTGGCCTAGCATGATTGATTCGTGTGCATTGAGAACCGGCTGAATGCCACCCGGCAGCAGGAGCGCGTGCCGGGGGTCGGAAAACATGAGCGCCATCTGCCAGTCCCACTGCGCCAGCGGCGGGGCGGTTGGCGGCAGGATTTGAAGTACAATGGCCTCCCCGACACCGCACACTGTTTTCCAGCCACCTATCAACTCTCTTCTCCCGTACCGGCAGGCGCGGTCTCGTCGGCCGGCCGTTGCCGCATCTTCGCGAGCAGCTCCCGCAGCCTCGCCATCCTCTGTTCCTCTGTCATCGAGAGAACGGCCAGAATCGGACTTCCGTCCGGCGTTCCCCCATGTTCTAAGCGCTGCGTTGCGGCGCCATAGGCGCGGTCCAGGATGACCTTGGCGGCGGCGACGCGGTCCTGCCGACTTGTGAGAGCACTGCGTAACGCATTGAGGGCCGAAGGCGCCAACCCTCGGCACGCGTTCTCGAAATCGCTCTTGGACATTGGAGGTGGCAGCCCAAGGCGAGCGGCTTTCTGTTTACGGCCGTTGCCGGTTGCGATGCGAGCGCCCGCCCTTAGCGTGCCTGATGTTCGGCCACCCTTCACGGGGATTCCTGCGACAATTTTCCCGGCAATTCGCGCACGGCCACCGGCTCGGGCTCTCTCGCGAGTGCCTGCCGCAGGAGGCGGCGGACAACCTGACTGCGGCTTCGCTCCTCGTCCGCGGCACGCTGATCGAGCGCCGCGATCAGTGGCCTGGTAAGGCTCACTGCGATGGGTACGGTTTCACTCATACGCGCAGATATAGGGAGCCTGGCCTCCGTCTGTCCTTCGTAGTTTCTAATGGTAGCTGCGGGATATTGTAGAGCCGCGGGTCAGCGGAACGTTGGCGCCGGATGCCCGGGCGGAGTAAACGAGTGTGGTGCCATCACTGAGCCGGTCCGAAGCCGTGGCTGCTAGCTGGCGTGATCCTGCGCGGAAAGCGCGGGGGATAGCCGCCGCTATCGCGACGTGGCGAGACCCGGATATCCGCGAACGTCGCATACGAGCGATGGCTGCCCGGCGCGCCACGCCAGAGTTTCGGGAGAACTTCGCTGCGGCGCACGCCAGGCGCCGCCTCATCCTGACCGCCGAGCTAGAGGCCGCGCTTCGGGACATGCGGGCAAAAGGCAAGCCAATCTACCTGTGCGCGGAGCGTTTAGGCGTCGCGTTCCAGATCTGCCGGGGATGGTGTGCCGACCTTGGGCTCATAAAAGCAAGGGGGCCGCAGGGGACACCTCTCTAGGGAGACTTGTTGGCAATGTTGGAGCACGCGCACGCGCTAGACACACACACACACTCTCTCTCTATTCGCGTGTACGCGCTCCAACGTTGCCAACATCATCGGGCTGATTTCCATTTGGCGATCCGGTCGGCGATGCGGTCGTGCTGTTCCTTCCGGGTGGACCGTTCGGACTTAGCGCGGGCGGCGAAGTCGGTGTGGACGGCTGGATTGACGGCCCAGCGGGTAGGGTGCGGGCTTGTGGCTGGCGCCGGCAGAGGGCGTAACCATCCGAAGGCTTCAAGGCCGGTGAGAACCGCCAGGAGTTCCTTGTGCTGTTCCGGGCCTCGGAGTGGCCGATAGTCCTGCACGACATCCCTGAGCGTCAGGACGCTGAGCGCCTTCGCCAGAATGTAGCCGGCAATCCATCGGGCGTGCCCGGTCTGCACGGTGCCGAACATCATCGCATCGGCGCGCAGCAGATGCGGGAGCAAGATGTCGCGCATGTAGGCTGCCGCCCTGCTTGCCGTTGCCTCGGTCACGACGAGAAGCGAAGGGGGGTCGCGGCCGGCAGCTCTGGCATCCGCAATCTCGATCAGATGGAAGATCAATGCCAGCCGGGGGAATAGTCCCGGCCATTTGCCGAGCGCTGATTTGAGCCGCGGGCTGGCGTCGGGCATCAGTGCGACCGCTTCGGCAAGCCCGAGAACTTCGAGGCGATGGCGGTGCGCATCGGCATCGAAGGCAACTTGCTGGATCGCGTCTCGGTCTGGTGTGCGACCGGGGCGAAGAGCGCCCAAGGCGGGAAACAGGGCGCGGTAGCGCTGGATTGCTGCGGTGTTGGGCGCGCGATCGTCTTCCTGTCCTTGGCCGCTCACGACGCAATAGCAAAACCGCTGAAGCAAGCCGTCATCGACCGCATGCGAGGCGATGCGCTGGATTGGCGCGGGCTGGATCCCGCCGAGCAGGCAGGCGGACCAGTTGGACGAGGCGAAGGAACCGCGAAGAATCCGATCGACGGTGAACCGACCGCCGTTATAGAGCCGCAGGAAGGCACCTCGGTCACCGGCGCCGTTTCCGCCTTCTCGGTAGCGGTCGAAATTCGCCAGCAATTCGGCTAGCTCGTCTTGCCGCACGAGTACCTTGCGAGCCGGCGCTGCCTGTCTGGCCTCCGCGTCATCGCGCAGCACCTCGCTCAATGCTTCGATCGTGGTGCTCTCGACCATATAGCGGGTCAGAATTGGCGGCTTTGGTTCGGCAGCCGAGTCGGCGTCCTTGTCTTTCTTCCAGGCTTTGTGAGCGATCCGATAGGCCGCCATCGCCTCGGCGTGCCGGCTGCGGGCCTCGGCCTCGAGGCGGTCGATCGGGCTCGTGCAAGCCCTTAGGATGGGAGTTTTTCGGACGGAAGGGTCGCCGACGATGGCGCCCCAGATGCGTGGCGCCTCTGTCCATTCGGTATCGAAGCGCTTCGGCTGGATCCGCCAATCGTCGCTCATGACGGAGGCAAGCGCGACAAGGCTGGCAAGGGCGACTGCGGCCGGATCAGCGCCCATGCGATCGGCAGTGTCAAACACGAAAGGCGAGATTGCCTCGGGTAAGTGCTCTGGTCGAAGCTCGGGCGCGCCAGTGATGTCGTCCTCTGCAAGGAAATCAAACGGCGAAGGCCAGGGTTCGGCAGTCTCGGCTCCGGACTTTGGCTGCTCGGGTCGTTTCCATCCGTGCGCCGAGGCGCGCATGAAGATGGTGCCGGCTCCGCCGCGGGTCGGCGGTGACGTGGCGAAGTGTGCCCACCGCTCTTCGCACGCGTGGTCTCTGTGCTTAGGTGACTTGCGGGACCATGCAGTCCAGATTCGCAGGCCGTCGTCGCTCGCGCAGGTGGCCCGGTAGAGCAGCAGCCCGGCCGTGTTCCATTCGTCCCATTCCGCGTCGGTGTTTGGGATGGCGGAAACAGCGCTTTCAAGCAGCGGAATCGGTGCCTGCGGCTCGCCGCTCTGCTTTGGTCCGCCGGTTCCGAACTCGGAAATTCCGGCTAGCTCTACGGCCGTTTCGAGGGCGTCAAGCGCATCGGGCAGATGCACCTGCGCCGCCTCGTTGAGTGCGATGATGCGGGTTAGTTTCGGCTCGGCCTTTCTGTGCCAGGTGCCAGGCCATCGGAGCGGGTGGACAATTGATTTCGCGGTCGGGTCAGCGCCGACCAAGAGGCAGGCAAGGTGCCTTGCGCGCTTGAGCGTGGCGTGGTCGATAGGCTCGCGGGTTGGTTCGCTCAATCGCCAGTGAAGGTGCAATTTTGGCGAAAGCGCGCCCGTCTGCGGATCCTTCCATGTGCCGCCCGACGCGACCACAACAGTTGCCGCCCCGAGCAGCCCTTCAAGCTTCTGACGCGCTTCGGCGGTGTTGCCCTGGTCTAACTCGACACTGATCGCGAGCCCGTTCGCGAGCGTTGCTTCGGCCGCCTTGTCCGGGACGGTGAAGGTTGCGATCGGGGGACAGAACACGCTGGCCTGCGCTCGGTTAGCGAGGTCCCTTTCGCAACGGACCGCAGTCTCGATCACCTCGCTGCAGCCGGCCCCATTGATCTGAACTGGACGGATGAGGACCGGCGGCTTGCCGTCGTCATGCTGATCGAACGCGCGGAGCGAGACGAAGCTGCCGTCGTCCGCATACCGGAACAGGGCATTCACGAAGACGCCGATGGAATCGGCGTCGGGATCGAGGCGGCCGCTCATGCTACGCTCCCCTCGCCGCCTGCAAGCCGCATCAGGATTTCGCGCTCGCTCTGTTCCGCCCGCTTCAGAACCTCGATTTGGTCCTGGTCAAGGTGCTGTAGAATCGCTTCTTCGACCAGTTCGCGGAGACGCTCCGGTTCGATGGAGTCGAGTTCGACGCTGACATCGCTGCCGAACTTCTTTGCCCGGCTGTCTGTTTCCTTCGTCGGCCTAGTCGGAAGGTTCCATTCAGCGATCTGCTCGGGTGTCACCGCGAGCCTGGTGAAATGGATCTCGCTCCCGGGTGCCATCTCACGGATGGTCTGTTCAATCGCCCGCGCTGCATCCTGCCCGCTCGGATCGTAATCGCCGAGGTGATAGATGTAGGCCGGTACGTCGAGCGTGGCGATGTCCTCGGCCGCTGAGTGCAGGAACGAGAGCGACGCGTATCCCTTGGCGGCCATCAAGCGCACGTCGTAGGCCGCAGTGACGGGATATATCACCCCAGAGAGAGCGAGCTTTTCGACCCAAATTTCGACATAGGAGCCCGCATCTCGCCAAAGGCTTTTGCGATACAAGGCAGCCGTGGCTTCGAGTGCTTCTTCAACCGAGCCGTAACTCGTCGGCTTGCGCTGAAGCCGGGTGGAATCGGTAATCCAGCCGTAGGGGATTCGTCCTTCTCGTCGAAGTAGGACAAGATCATGTTGGACGTGGCGATAGCCTTCCTCGGACTTGGGAACGAGGCCCCTGATCTCGGCCAAATAGAAGATTTGCCGGACGGTCGCCGGCTGAGTGGTTTTGACGATCTCAATCAGGGCCTTGCGCCGACCCTCAACCGCCGGATCCTTCGGGCGCCCCCGCCGTTTGGATTTCGTGGGACTAGCACCGTTAATTCGCTCGACCGCCTTTTCGTTGACCAGGCGGTTGCGCCAAAGCTTGACACTGGCGAGCACGCTGGCGGGATCGGTGGGCTCGCACATATTCTCGCCGTCGACGGCCCAGAAATATGAGCCATCTGGCCTCTGGTACAGAGTGAGGGGGGCGCCAGTGTTGGCATGGATTTCTGCAAACACGGCGTCAATGGCGCCTATGAGATCGCTGGCCGGCGCCTCCGCTGCGGCGCTCATGCCTCCGCCTCGCCTGCTCCCTGCTTCCGCGCTTTGTCGAGACGAAGCCAGTCGTACGTCTGCTGGGCTTCCTTTAGGAAGGCGGCTTTCGCTTCCTCGATCGTCGCAAACTGCCCGTGCTCGGCGCGCCAAAACCCAGCCGGCACCTCGATAAATATAGCCTCATCATCCGAAATCGGAGGGTCGAGCAACACTGGTTGCGGAGCCCCATCGAGCGGAATGCGCCACGCCACGATCGGCTGCCGGGACTCGCAGATATGCTCATCGGTCGGCCGGTTGCCCTCAGTATAAAGCCACAACACACACGCCATCGTTCCGGGTGCAGCGGGAACAACCGGAGCCGTCATCGTCTCGAAGTCGATAGCCCGGCCGCCCCAAACTGTGCGCGTTCCAAGGACTCGATCCTCCGGCCCGTAGAAGGTGTAGGTAGTGCCCTTCGTCTCGTTGGGTTGGCGATGCTCTCGCTCACCGATCCGGGCCACGAGGGCCAGGTTCACATAGCCGCTTTTTGTTTCGATGAACTGTGACATGGCGAGGTTCTCCTCGCCGCCAGGCCCTTGCGCGCGCCGCGCTGATCGCCTATCTTGCCGACGGCACCGACAATTTGCGATTCCAGCGCCGCCGCTCCGGGTCTCCGGGCGGCGCGTTGCGTTACAGGGTGGCGCTCTCGTGCTGTGCGGCGCGGGCGCGACGACGCTTGCCGAACTGCACAGGTTCCAGGGTCTCGCACCAGCGCCGCAAGCTGTCGCCCGTGACCATGGTCCTGCGCCCGACGCGCACGGCGCTGAGCCGCCCGGCGCTCAACTCATTATAGAGGCGCGTCCTTGTGCCGACGACTTCCGCAGCATCGGCGACCGTGTACAACGGGCGCCACGCAATGCCACCACCATCCGGGTAACCGGCTCCGGTGAGTGCCGCACGTTCAATATCCGATAGTCCCATTTCAACACTCCGCATCGCATCGGTGTTCCGGTGCGTGCGTGGATGATGGCGAGTGGTCCTTTGGAATAAGAGGGGGACTTTTTCAAAATCCTGGCGCTCGCTCTACCGGAGTTAGAGCAGCTTCCCCAAGTTCTCGAAGAGATGGCGCACCTCGTCTTCTGGGCGCGCCCACTTCCCATCGAACGCCTTACGTGCCTCGCTGAACTGGCGATATTGTTCCAGCGCCATTTCTGACGCTCGGTTTCTCATCTCGGATCGCCATTGCAGTATCGTAGCGCGAGTGACCTTCGCGGGTTTGCGCCCGATCCGCTCAAGCTCCCGCTCGACTAGCTTGGCGGCGTTGTCCCGCGTCATGCCTCTCTCGATCAATATGTCCAAGGCCAGAGCGGAGACAGCTTTCATCCGGTCTCGGCTTGGGCTGTTCGGGCTATGTGCCGGCGTCGCCGGCGTTAGCAGCGGATGTTTCTTCCCATTGGCGACATCGGCAAACGCTACGGCCAGGTTCACCAGCGGCTCGGTCAACCCCGCTTCTTGGATTGCCGCCTTACGGTTCAACCAATCGACTACTGCTATCAGGTCGATCAACACCGCCGCGTGCTTGTCGCCGGCGTCGAAATGCTTCCGCCCCTCCTCAAGCTGATCGATCAGCCAACGATCGGATCTCCGATAGAGGGCCGTCGCCGGAAGTTCCGTGCTCGTGCTATCCTTGCCGCCATCGGCCATCTCGTACTCCTTGGTCGATCTGGCGCCCGGGTGTTCGCTGCACCGCGGGCGCCGTTTTCTTCTATCCAACCTTACGCCCGGATCGGCACCACCTCGGCGCTCACCGGCGGCCGGCCGCAGAACTCGGCCCAATCGGCCATCAGGCGGGCGCGCTTCTCAAGCAGATCGCCACGCTGATATGCAGCTTCCGTCTTGTCTTTCAGCACATGCGCCAATGCCGCCTCCGCCACCTCGCGGGGGTAATTCGTCGCCTCGGCGGCCCAATCTCTGAACGTCGAGCGCATCCCGTGCAGCGTCAGCTCAGCCCCGCCAGCGGCCTTCACGCTCTTGCTCACCGCCACGTCGGAAAGCTGCTTGCCCTGGCGCTGGCCGGAGAACACCAGATCTTCCGGCTTACGGCGCAGCGGCTTCACTTCCTCGAGGATCGCCAGCGCCGCATCGCTCAACGGCACCCGATGCTCGCGCCCGGGCTTCATCCGCTCCGCCGGCACGGTCCAAACCTTGTGCGCCAGGTCGATCTCGGCCCACCGCAGCCCGCGTACCTCGCTCGACCGTGCCGCGGTGAGGATGGCGAATTCCGCCGCCAGGGCTGCGAAGCCCTTGTGCTCGCGCAGCGTGGCCATGAAGCCGCCGATCTCGCGCCACGGCAGAGCGGCGTGGTGCTGCACCCGTGCCACCTTGTCCCGGGCCGGCAGCAGGTTCGCCAGATGCCCGCGCCAGCGGGCCGGGTTGTCGCCGGTGCGCCAGCCGCGGGCCGTGGCGTAGTCGAGCACCGTCTCGATCCGCCCGCGCACCCGGCTCGCGGTTTCGGGTTTCTCCTTCCAGATTGGCTCGACGATCTTCGTCACATCCGCAACGGTGATCCCACTCACGAGCTTCCCGCCGGTCATGCGGCCTTCAGCATCAACCTTCATGCCGAGCGCGGGCGCCACATAATCCCGAAGGGTGTTGCGCCATTGCGTCCGATGCTTCGGATTGCGCCAAGTGTCCTCATAGGCGCGGAGATAGAGTTCAGCCACCGCAGCGAAGGTCATCGCCTCTTCGTCGGCTTTCGCGGCGGCCTTCTCAGCCTTGCGCTCAGTCAGCGGATCGAGCTTCTGTGCGAGCATCCGTCGGCATCCGCGGGCCTTCTCCCGCGCCTCGGCAAGCGTCACGTCACGCTCGGCGCCAAGCCCAAGCCAAACCGTCCTCTTGGTGCCGCGCACCTTGTAGCGAAATTGCCAAGACCGCGCGGTGCCACTCTTGACCACGAGATAGAGGCCGCCGCCGTCCGGGTGCCGGCCGATCCCGACCGGCTTCTTGTCCTCGCGCTTGAGCTTGCCGCCTATGCTCTTCAGCCCCGCCATAGCCCCCTCCGCCTCACCTTCCGTGCTACACCACGGGCTACACTCTAAACTGCGACGCAGGGGAACGCAAGGGAACAGTGCGGGGCGATGCCGCAGTCAGAAAGCCAGGATTTTCTATGGTCAGCACACATACCGGGACGGTGCGGGACGCCAATTAGGCGGACACTCCATCCGCCAAACCTGCTGGTTCTGCCTCACAGCGCGATGGTTTATCCGGAAGCAGTCGGCGCTACGACCGTCGTTTTTCGCCGGTCCGGAATGGGTTGAGAACCGTTGCGCCGAGTCCAGCAATAGCGCGGTCGTTACGCGTCACGAGTGTCAGCCCATTGGCCGCGGCTGTGGCCGCCGGGGACGGGACGGCCGATTTCTACGCCAGAGCATCCTTCCCCTTCCCGGTGGCAAAAGATCACGCCGCAGTACCGAGTGGCGTCGCACGTTCGATCCGCTCGCGCTCGCGGGGACTATTCATCGCCTCCCACAGATCGCTGCGCCGTTGCACGTTCAGCCAGAAGTCCGGACTGTTGCCGAACACGCGCGCGAGAATGAGCGCGGTCGCTGCCGTCACGGTCCGACGGTTGTTGCACAGTTCGTTGACGTGCTTGCGCTGAACGCCCATCGCCTCCGCCAACGCGGCCTGGGTCAACCCCATGGGCTGCATGAACTCCTCGACCAGGATTTCGCCGACCGTGGCCGGCTTGCGCTTCGTCGTTAGCATGGCCTGCCTCATCTGTAGCTGTGATCGTCGAGATAGACGCCTTCTGCCTCGCCGCGGCCACCGTCCCACCGGAAGACCAGCCGCCATCGACTGTTGACGCGGATCGAGTGGAACCCCGCCAGATTGCCGCGCAGCTTCTCGAAGTGGTTGCTGGGCGGTACCCGCAAGTCCTGATCGATCGTCGCATCATCGATCATCTGGAGCTTGCGGAAGAGCCGGCCTTCGAGGTCGGACGGGATGTGCCGCGACCGCCTGTCCTCGACGAAGAACACGCGCAGCCACTCGTCCTGAAAGCTCACGATCATCCGGTAGCACCGCTAATGTATCTATGTACCACTCATGGGTACAAAGTGCAATGCCGAAGCCTATGTTTGGGCGGATGGCGCTCGGTGCTTTGATATCATTGAGCTTTCGACCGGAAGTGCCCGCCGGGGGGATCCGACGGGAGCCCAAGAATCTCAATCTCTTCAGAGACATCCAGCCAGCAAACACCCAGCCTTTTCCGTTGCCGTGCAACCTGCCACAAGGCATCTCAGGCCATCAGGTCAAGTTCCAGCAGGTCGGTGCCACGATACGACGCCAAATGGGTCACCCGTGCTTTGGGTTGGATACGGGACACCGACCGGGTCAGCGGCTCGTGGAAGAATACGTTCCATCCGAGGTCCGGCGTGGTGTAACCTGACACCAGGACAAGCCGGCGGGCCGCGGCAATGGCGCGCCGCAAGATTTGTTCATAGGCATTCCGGGACTTCTGGTGGATCAGGACATCGAGGCAAAGGACGAGATCGGCCGCCGGAAGTTCGGTGGCTGAATCGGCCACATTTGCACGCAGAAACTTCCATTCGGGACGGAGTTTCTTATTGCGCTCCACTATCAGATCGGAAATGTCGATTCCCGTGTAGCTTCCGATTTGTAGCCCTTCCAGGATCGCAATGTCGCCGCAGCCGATATCGAGGATCGACTCGATTCCGTGCTTCTCCACGGTATTCTTGATCAGGTCGTTCTTGAGAGTCAGATTCTCACACCGGGAGCCCGGGCCACTGCCCTTTTCCGGATCAGTGGCATACCTCCGATTCCAGAACTGTCTGTTATCGAAGCGCAAGCGCTTGAGGGGGCGCGCGATTGTGTCCAGGATGGTGGTCGATCCCTGCTGACCGGGCGGCGATTGATCCGCGTCGCGCCGTCGAGATATGTTCACGAAGCTGAGATGTCCGCCCAGGGACGCGCGGTTGGCCGGTGCTGGTTCCAAAATGTCTTCTCCGCGGTATGCTCTTCTCATGATCAGGCCGGCCAGATCCTCACGCTTGGCGATCTCGCCGCAGGTGAGGGTTCGCAGCGTCGGCGCACGTTGCTTGAGGGACGCGTTACTCAACATAACGATGTCGCATGCGTCAATCGCCTGCACCATCTCGGCTGCCGGTGCGGCTTCGAACTCGCTGACACGGTCCCAGGGGAGCGGGCAGATCCGCTCGAACGGGACAACGCGTACCATATCCTTGTATTGAAGACAGATCGGATGAAGAATCTCGGTGCCGATCTCTTCCCACCCGTAAGTGACACGCGGGAACTTACCGTGCTGCCCCCGGACCCATTCCGTGGCGACCTTGCCGTTCGGCCGCGAGAGAAAGCAATTGATCCTCACCCAAGGACGATCCGGACTCAGTTGCCCCCCATTGTTGAACGCGACGAAGTCGCTTTCATTGAGCAGATCAAACAGCCAGTTCAAGTCCCTGAGGACGACCGCATCCGAATCGAGCCACATGCCGCCGTGCCGGCTCAGCAACATGGCTCGAATCATGTCGGCCTTGTGCGCCAATTCCTTGATCCGGAAAAGCCGCCTGGGAATCTCGGGCAGGAAGGCGGACAGGGTTTCGGGGGTGACGAGAACAACTTCGCAACCGCTGTTGCGGCGGGCAATCTGATGAAGGCCGTCGACGAACCTGGGCTTGAACCCCCGCGTCTCCCAGTATTGCCAGATAACTCGCGCAGACATGTCACCGCCAACCCCTTCCCTGATGGACGGCCCATCCGCCCCTGATTGACGCGAGAATATCCCGATTCCGACCAAACCGGAAAGCGAGCATGCGCAAAGACGGTGGCCAACAGCCGGGAGGGTCGCACTGGTCCGCCTTGGCGGCGCAATTCCGGTCCGTTTTGCAACGATGCGGGCACACTTCGCCTGTGGTTCGTCCCGTGCGGATGTTCTCTGTCGTCAATATGGCAGAGGCTCCCATGGTCGCAGACCGTCAAACATGCCGAGGATGCGCCGGAACTGATTGCGCGGCACCGCCACCTCGGCCATCTGGAAGACTGAGTAGAGGGCGTGAGCGACGATCTTTGATCTTTGCACCGATCTTCGCCACCTTCTCGCGGATCGTGTCAGCGAACCGCTTTCCGTCCCGTGCGGCGGGGTAAAGAGGGTCGGACCGCTGACAACGCGCGCCGGCGTGATCTTCGGATTGCGGGCGCGCAGATGCGCCTGTATAGCGTCGGATGTCGCTTGGTCGACGAGCGGCGGGACCTCGATCCGTCATGATGTTCGTGTCGATCAGGCAGCTCACAGATCGACGTCGCGCCCGAGGTCACGGCTGCGGTCTAGGTCGATCCCCTCGAGCGGAGCCGATGCAAGCAGCGCCTTCAGGCTCAACCCGACGGGCTCGACGAAGCGCTGCCGAAGAAGCGCGCGCGATGCCTCGCAAGCGAAGATCGACCTGACCTGCTCATTCTCAAGCTCTCTCGATTTCCGGAAATCTGGCCGGAAATAACGCGGGACTGAAAGCCGGACGCTACGCGCTATGGTTGCGCTCTCGGCGGGCACCGCATGGGGATACACCCTGAACGCGGACGTGAGGGGATAGAACGAGCCGGCATAGACCACGCGAGTGTAACAGCGCGTCTGCGCTGGGCTGGCGGCTCTGCCACAGGCTTCCATCCTGCCCCGCCGCGCCTCTATCCGAACCTGCCGAGCGATAAGGACGCCCGGCTCATCGCCAAGCATCTGAAGGTACTGCTGGCCCCTCTATCGGCGGCACAGGCATTGCCGGCTACCGAGTCTGCCGGCCCGCCAAGTCCATGACCGGCAGGCGCTGAACGGCAGGGGCGGACACCCGTTTGCCCTCGCTCGGCCTGAGGCGCAGAATGATCGGCCGTCGGCGGAGCGGCAGCGCAACCGACAGAGTCTGCCCGCAGTTGCTGCAACTTTCCGGTTTCTGCTGTTTCCCTGCCGCCGCCTCGCTTCGATGTGTCAATGGGGAGGACGCAAATGAAGGCTTCTCTTCGCACAATCGCACTGGTTTTGACGATCTTCGCAATGGCTTGCGCAGAGGCCGCCGCGGCGTCGCCGCTCGACCAGGCCATGGCAGGATACAAATATCTCCGGGTCGAGCGGCACGGCGCCATCCTGGTCGTACGCTTCTACAATCCGCCGACCAATCTGCTGACGATCGCAATGACCGCGGAAATCCGCGACCTTGTGCATCAGGTGGACGCCGATGCAGAGACACGTGTCGTTATCTTCACCGGGGGCGTGCCGGATTTCTTCATGCAGCATTTCAATACCAGAGAATTCCTGCCGCCGGCCGGGCCAAAGAGTGTCGCTCCGGCGCCGCCCCAGTACGCGATCAACGCAACCGACAGAACCTTTCAGGAGCTGGAAGATCTCCCGAAGCCGACCATTGCCGCCATCAACGGCCACGCCGAGGGCGGCGGCGTCGAGCTTTCCCTGGCATGTGATTTTCGCATCATGACGGACCCGGGCGAGATCGGATTGCCGGAGGTCACCCTGGGATTGCTTCCTGGCGCAGGTGGCGCGGTACGCCTGCCGCGGCTGATCGGGATCGCTCGCGCCAAACAGCTCATCATGCTGGGAAAGGATATCGATGCCGAGACGGCCGTGCGTTATGGCATCGTGATGAAGGCGGTTCCGCCCGATCAACTCATGCCCGCGGCGATGCAACTCGCCACGCGGCTGGCGGCGCTCTCTCCGGCTGCTCTCAGGCTGATCAAGAGGGTCATCAATGCATCCTGGAACATGCCTCTGGAGGAGTCACTCAAAATGGAGGACCACTCGTTCAATGTGTTGATCCGCACCGACGAGGCACAGGGCCTGATACAGAAATATCTGCAACAGAATCAGCGCCTGGGTGCCTCGCAGGAGGGGTTGCCGCCCTGAAAATATCGCGCGGGAGGTGCAGAATCGCGGCCAAAACGGGATGATTCCGGCATTTCCCATGTCGGCGGCGGATTGGCTCCTGATACGGGAGGATAGAATCTCATTCCGCGCCTGAGAGGGCACGCACCGCCCGCCGGCGCTGCTTTGCAGCGCGAAGCAATCCTTCGCCCTGTCGCTGCCAACCATGTGACCGGGCTCTTTCTTCCTGCTCGTGTCCTGCCCCCGCCGTTTGCTGCCGGCGGCAGCAAACGAAAGGGGATGAGAGGCCACTGAAAATAAAGAGTGGTGTGCCGACCGCCAGAGTGCATCCTACGGTATCAAGTGTTGGAGTCGGCACACCAGACGAGGAGCCGTTCGCCCATGACCGACTCCGAGTCGGAGGACTCGCTCTGCCCCCTTTCGGCAAGCCGGAATAGCCTTGCGCCATGAGCTTCCACGCCGACCTGCATGTCCACTCGAAATATTCCCGTGCCACGAGCCGGGATCTCGACCTCGAACACCTGTTCTGGTGGGCGGCGCGCAAGGGGATTGCGGTGGTCGGCACCGGCGATTGCGTGCATCCTGGCTGGCTCGCCGAGATCAAGGACAAGCTGGTTCCAGCCGACGGAGGCTTGTTTCGCCTCCGGCCCGAGATCGAGTCCGCACTCCTGGAAACCCTTCCCCCGGTTTGCCGGCAGCCCGCGTCCTTCATGCTCTCCACCGAGATCTCGACCATCTACAAGAAGGGCGAGAAGACCCGGAAGATCCACCACCTGATCTATGCGACCGATCTCGCCACGGTCGAGCGGCTGGCGGCAAGTCTGGCACGCATCGGCAACATCGCCTCGGACGGACGGCCGATCCTGGGGCTCGACTCGCGCGATCTTTTGGAAATCACGCTGGAATCGGGACCGGACTGTTATCTCGTCCCGGCTCATATCTGGACCCCCTGGTTCGCCGCGCTGGGCTCGCAATCGGGTTTCGATTCCATCGCGGAGTGCTATGGCGACCTTGCCGGGCATATCTTTGCGGCCGAGACCGGTCTCTCCTCGGACCCGGAGATGAACTGGCGCGTCTCCTCGCTCGACCGGCTGCGCCTCACCTCCAATTCGGACGCCCATTCGCCCGGCAAGCTCGGCCGCGAGGCCACCCGCTTTTCAGGCGCACCGGACTATTTCGCGATCCGCCGGGCGCTCGAGACCGGCGAGGGTTATGAGGGGACAATCGAGTTCTTCCCCGAGGAAGGCAAATACCACCTGGACGGGCACCGCGCCTGCGGCGTGCGGCTCGACCCGAAACAGACGATGGCGATGCAGGGTCGCTGTCCGGTCTGCGGCCGCCCGGTCACGATCGGCGTGGCCCATCGCGTGGAAACGCTGGCCGACCGCAGCGAAGCCGCGGCGGTGCCGCCGCCCACGGCGGGGGCGGTCTCCAATCTCGTGCCCCTGCCCGAGATTCTCTCGGAGATTCTCGGCAGCGGCGTCGGTTCGAAAACCGCAACAAGCGCCTATGACCGCACGGTCACTACCCTCGGGCCAGAGCTTGCGGTGCTGGAAACGATGCCGGCCGAAGACGTTGCCAGGGTCCATCCGCTGCTCGGGGAGGCGGTGGTCCGGCTGCGCGCCGGCAAGGTGATCCGGCAGGCGGGCTATGACGGCGAATATGGCGTGATCCGGCTGTTCGAGGACGGTGAAGTCGATCGTCTCGCCGGCAGCCGATTGCTGTTCGATGCCCCGACCCTGCGCCGCGCGCGTGCCCCGAGACCCACGGTGCAGGCTGATGCGTCGGACGAAGCGGCTTCGTCCTCCGCCCCCGCCCTGCCGCAATCCTCGGGCCGCACCGGCATCCTGGCCGCTCTCGACGCCGATCAGGCGGAGGCCGCCGCGATGACGGACGGCCCGCTGATGGTCCTCGCCGGTCCCGGCTCGGGCAAGACGCGCCTGCTCACCCATCGCGTCGCGTATCTGGTGCGCGCGTGCGGCGTTCCCCCCGCCTCCTGTCTGGCGGTCACCTTCACGCGCAAGGCAACCGAGGAATTGCGCATCCGGCTTGCGGCACTGCTGCGGGACGAGGCGCGGTCGGTCGCCGTGCACAGTTTCCATTCACTCGGGCTGGCAATCCTGCGTGCCCACGGCGGATGCATCGGGCTCGCCCCGGACTTCCGGATCGCCGGCGAGGCGGAGCGCACGGCGGCGCTGGCCGGGGCGCTCGGCGTCAGCCGGACCCGAGCCCTTCGCCTCCTCAAATCCGTCTCGACGCTCAAACGTACCGGCGCGGCCAGCACGGGGGAAGAGCGCGACGCGCGCGCCCTGCTCGAGCGGATCGGCCGGGAGCAGAACTGGCTCGATTTCGACGATCTCATCGCCCTGTCGGCCGATCTTCTCCAGGCGCACGGCGCCCTCGCCGTGTCCTGGCGCAGCCGCTTTTCCCATGTCGTTGCCGACGAATTCCAGGATCTCGACGAGCAGCAATACCGGCTGTTGCGGCTGATTGCCGGGGCAGGCGGCAATCTGTGCGTGATCGGCGATCCCGATCAGGCCATCTACGGCTTTCGCGGCGCAGATGCGACCTGCTTTACGCGCTTTCGGCAGGATTTTCCTTCTGCCCCGACGATGCGCCTTAAGCGCAACTACCGCTCGAGCGGGACCATCGTCACCGCGGCAGCGTGTTTCATCGGGGCGACGGCTGACGGCGTGACCCGTCCGATGGGAACCGCGGTCATGATCCATGCCGCTCCAGATGAGGCGGCGGAGGCCGGCTTCGTCGCCGCAGCGATCGAGGACCTGCTGGGCGGGCACGATCTGCTCGCGGCCAACCGCAACGGGGACGGCACGGCCTCCGGCAAGTCGCTCGGCTTCGCCGATTGCGCCGTGCTCTATCGCACCGATGCGCAGTCGGCGGCGCTGCGGGCGGCGTTCGACCGCGCCGGCATTCCGTTCATGAAAAGCTCTCCCGCGCCGATTGCCGGGCATCCGGGTGTGCAGGTGATCCTCGATCTCTTGGATGCGACGGATGGACCGGCGGAGACAGGCCTGCCGTCGCATATCGCCACGGCAGCCGAAGCAGCGCGCAGGGCTGGACAGGCCGATGCGGCCGCGCTCGCCGAGGCAAGGGGCTGGCTCGTTGCGATCGCCGCCGCGGACACTGTCGGCGGCGCTCGCTCGCGGCTTCTGGAGGCGGTGGCCCTGTCCACCGAGGCCGATTTCCGCGACGCACGGGCCGACCGGGTCTCGTTGTTGACCATGCACGCGGCCAAGGGGCTGGAGTTTCCGGTCGTGTTCGTGGTGGGCATGGAAGCCGGGCTGGTGCCGTTTTCGTTCGGCGCTCCATCGGAAGGGGACGAGCGGGAAGCCGCCGAGGAGCGGCGGCTTTTCTACGTTGCCATGACCCGCGCCAAGGACCGGCTGTTCCTCACCCGCGCCGTCAAGCGGTTCTGGCGCGGCGCCGTGCGCGCGCTGCCGCCCTCGCCTTTCCTCTCTGAAATCGCAGCGGAATTGGTCACCGCCGAGGGGGCGCGTGCGCGGAAGCGCAACGAGGCGCGGCAACCGAGCCTGTTCTGAAGCTCTCCTTGCAGGAATTTCATGACCGGTCTCGCGGAAGTTTCGGGAGCCGGGCTCTTCTTCCACCGGCCACCACGCAGCTCTCGAGGCGCCGATCGCGGCGTGAGGGATGAAGTATGGCGGCTTCACCCCGGACGGCTGCCGCACACAAAGCGCGGCTTCTTCCGGTGCGGGCGGCGCGCGTGTTGGGCCACGCTTACCGCCCGCTGCCTGCGCGGCCACACCCACCCTCCCCCATGGGGACCGCGCGGGCGGCGCTCATTGGTCTAAAGCAACTAACGGCGCCATGTCCCGATGACGATATCGTTGTAATGATCGGGCCCGGCCGGACGGTCGGGCACGCTCCCACTCACGGCTTCGAGCGGAATTGAAAAGCCTGCTTCGCCGGATCACCATTGGCGTTGGTGACCGGCAGGGTCTTCAGCCCGGCCCCGCGGGCAGTGGTGAGCGTCAACTGAACCTGGATCGCCCGAAAAGGATCGGTGAGGCAGCCAACCGAGTATCCCATCGTGAACGATTTCTGCGCCGCTCCACTCGCTCCCGGCGCGTCCCGCGCAAGCCGCCAGCGGCATCGCGCATCCACCCGCACTTGACAGCTTGCGCCAGCCACTTTGGGAATCCCGGGGCATCGGCATGACGCCGGGCAGCGCCGCATGAGCGAGGCCGAACTTCCCATCACCGGCTATCTCGACCGCCTTTCGCACCGACCGGGAGAGACCTTCGCGGCGCATGTCAGCGTGCGCGACGGCGGAACGTATCGGGTGCGGCTGCTCGGCGTTCGTTCGGCCGACCCCAACCCGGAGGGGCCAGGCGTACATTTCGAAGATCTCTCCCGCATCTTCGCGCAACGCATCGCCGGACGCCGGCAGGAAATTCGCCAGGGCTCGTACGGCATCGTGCCACGCGGACCCGCCGCACAGCCTGGTGCACGAACCTGGACCGCCCTCGTGCAGCCCGGCTTCGACGGTTCGCCGCGCGCGGTGCTGAGCGAGGAGCAGGACGGCACGAGCGCGCGCATCACGGCTGGCCCTGGCGGCGTATCAGCCGAACTTGCCTGGCCGGGCGGCACCGCGGCGCTCGCTACCGAAACGAAGCTGCCAGGCGGCCGCTGGTGGCGAATCTGGGCCAGCGCCGATCCCGCGACGGGACGCATCCGCGTCGGGCAGCAGGCGCTTGCCGGCGGGAAGGCCGCTACCGCGGACGCCGCCGTGCCGGGACTTCTCCTGCCGGCGCGCGCAACGGTGCTGATCGGGGCCACCGGGGCCGCGCACCCGCATCTCCATTTCACGGGCAAAATCGAAGCGCCGGCGATTCTTGGCGGATTTTGCGAGGACATGGCCGATCCGCTCGAAGGGCCGCACGGCCCGCTGCTCGCGGCATGGGACTTCTCGATCGGCATCACGACCCAGGACATCCACGACACCGGCCCCGAAGCCTGTCATGGCCGGCTCGTCAATCGCCCGACCCGCGCCGTCGTCGGGGCAAGCTGGAGCGGGCGCGAAATGTGCTGGCGCCATGCGCCCGCCGATTACGCAGCCATCCATTTCCACACCGACGATTTCGACGATTGCTGTTGGGAAAAAGATTTTTCCTGGACCGTTCCGGACGATCTCTCGAGCGGCGCCTACGCCTTCCATCTCGCTGGCGAGGAAGGCGAGGATTGGCTTCCCTTCTATGTTCTGCCGCGGCGCGCCGGGCCGTTCGCGCCGATCGCGTTCCTGGCACCCACCTTCACCTACCAGGCCTACGCCAACCACGCGCGCGACAACGCCGATGCCGCGTACCGCGCCCGGGCCAAAGCCTGGGCCGCCTATCCGTACAATCCCGACGATTATCCGCTCTACGGCCGCTCCACCTACAATCGCCATGCCGACGAGAGCGGCATCGCCTTCTCCTCACGGCTCCGCCCCTGGCTCACGATGCGGCCGGGGTTTCTCACCTTCAATGATGCGCGCGGCTCCGGCCTTCGGCATTATCCGGCGGATTCGCATATCCTCGCATGGCTTGCGGAAAAGCGCTTCGCGGTCGACGTGATCACGGACGAAGATCTCGACGAAGAGGGCGCAGCACTGCTCGCGCCCTATCGCGTGGTGCTGACCGGATCCCATCCCGAATACCACACGCTCCGCACCCTCGATGCGCTGGAGGAATATGCGCACCGCCGCGGCGGCAGGCTCGGCTATCTCGGCGGTAACGGCTTCTACTGGCGGATCGCGCGCGAGCAGGCAGCACCGCACGTCATCGAAGTCAGGCGGGCCGAGGGCGGCATCCGCGCCTGGGCCGCCGAGCCCGGCGAATACTATCACGCGACGGACGGACAATATGGCGGGCTCTGGCGGCGCAACCGCCGGCCGCCGCAGCGCCTCGCGGGCGTCGGCTTCTCCGGCCAGGGATTGTTCGAGGGCACGCATTACCGCCGGCTCGCCGCCTCGCACGAAGCCAGGCACGCCTGGCTCTTCGCCGGCATCGACGACGAGATCATCGGCGATTACGGACTCTCGGGCGGCGGCGCCGCCGGCTTCGAGCTCGACCGCGCCGATGCCACGCTCGGAACGCCCGATAACGCCGTGATCCTGGCGCGCTCCGAAGATCCCCCCGCCTCGTTCGTCACCGTGCCGGAAGAGCTTCTGACGCACCTTGTGACCGTGTCCGGCGAGCCGGCAGAGGCACTGAAGCGGGCCGAGATCGTTTATTTCGAGACTGCGCACGGCGGTGCGGTATTCTCGGTCGGCTCCATCACCTTCTGCGGCAGCCTCTGGCGGAAAGGGTTCGAGGGCCCGGTTTCGCGGCTCCTCGAGAACGTGCTGAGAAAATGGCTGGCGCACTCGAAATAGAGGAAGCGGGCCGATGATGATCGACGAGGCGCTGGCGGCGCGGCTCAGCACATGGCGGCGGCACCTCCATGCGCACCCGGAACTTTCCAGCGAAGAGCGCGCGACTGCCGCGTTCGTGGCCGAACGCCTGGCCGAACTCGGCATCTCGTTCGCAACCGGGGTCGGCGGACACGGCGTGGTGGCAACGCTCACCCGGCCCGGCTCGAGGCGCTCGGTTGCGCTCCGCGCCGACATGGACGCGCTGCCGATCTTCGAGGAAACGAATCTCTCTTACGCCTCCACGCGGTCGGGCGTGATGCATGCCTGCGGACATGACGGACACACGGCTTCTCTTCTCGGCGCGGCCACGCTCCTGGCTGGAGATCCCGACTGGCGGGGCACGATCCGCCTGATCTTTCAGCCGGCGGAGGAGGGCGGCGGAGGTGCGAAGGCAATGCTCGCGGACGGGCTTCTCGAGCGGTTCCCCTTCGAGCGCGTCTTCGCCTTCCACAACTGGCCCGGGCTCGAAGCGGGCACGGTGATGCTGCACGAGGGGCCGGTCATGGCGGCGGGCCAGCGATTCACCATTACCCTGACCGGCAAGGCCGGGCACGCGGCGCTGCCGCACCTGGCCAAGGACCCGACCGTTGCGGCCGCGCATCTTCTTCTCGCACTGCAATCGATCGTGTCACGCAACGTCAATCCGCTCGAAGCGGCGGTGGTCACGATCGGCATGCTGGAGGCGGGCAACGCACCGAACCAGATCCCCGAGGTGGCGATTCTCCGCGGCACGTTCCGCAGCTACAGCAAGGAGCTGCATCTTTCGATCGCCGATGCCATCCGCCGGATTGCTGACGGCATTGCCGCGACCTTCGAAATGGCGGGCGAGGTGTCGATGATGCCCATGGCCCATGCCACCATCAACAGCGCGGCGGAAGCGGCGCTGGCGGCAGCGGCCGGCACGGCGGCCGGGCTCACCGTGCGGCGCGACCTTCCGCCTTCGATGACGAGCGAGGACTTCGCCAACTACCTTCAGGTACGGCCGGGGGCGCTGGCCTGGATCGGCAACGGCCCGAACCAGGACGGGCGCGACCTGCACAGCCCGCACTACGACTTCAATGATGCGATCCTGCCCGCCGCCGCGACCTTCCTCGCCGCCACCGCCCGGGCCGCGCTCACATCATGACGCCGCCATTCAGTGCAGGCGCTCGAGAATCGAAACATAATTCGCAACCCCGGCGCCACCCATGTTGAAAACCCCGCCGAGATCGGTGCGCGGAAGCTGCATGGCGCCTGCCTCGCCAGCGAGCTGCATGGCGGCCATGATATGCATCGAGACCCCGGTTGCCCCGACCGGATGGCCCTTGGCCTTGAGCCCGCCCGAGCGGTTGACCGGCAGCCGCCCGTCCGGTGCGGTCCAGCCCTCGAACACGGCGCGCGCGCCCTGCCCGCGCGGCACGAGACCCATCGCCTCGTATTCGATCAGCTCGGCGATCGTGAAACAGTCATGCGTTTCGACGAAGGAAAGATCGCCGAGGCCGATCCCGGCCTCCTTCAGCGCCCGCGCCCAGGCCAGCTCGGCGGCCTCGAAGCGGGTCGGATCGCGCCGCGAGAGGGGAAGCAGGTCATTGACGTGCAGTGCGGCGCGAAAGCGGACCGCGCGGCCCGGCACCAGCGCATGGGCGGCCTCGGCATCGGCCAGAACCAGCGCCGCCGCGCCGTCACTCACCAGCGAACAGTCGGTGCGCCGGAGCGGCGAGACGACCATCGGATTCTTTTCGGAAACGGTGCGGCAGAATTCGTATCCCAGGTCCCGCCGCATCTGCGCATAGGGATTATCGACGCCGTTCCTGTGGTTCTTGGCGGCGATCGCGGCCAGCGCGTCGGACTGCTCGCCGTAACGCTGGAAGTAGGACTGCGCGATGCGCGCGAAGATGCCGGCGAAACCGCCCGGCACGTCATCCTCTTCGCGGCGATAGCAGGCCGCGAGCAGATGATCCGCAATCTCCGCCGCCGTCGCCGCCGTCATCTTCTCGACCCCGATGACGAGTGCGAAACGGCCGCGCCCGGCAGCAATGAAATCACGCCCGCCGTGCACGGCGGCGGATCCGGAGGCGCACGCGTTTTCGTAACGCGTGGCGGGCTTGAAGCGAAGCTCCGGCAGCGCGTTCATCGGCAGCGAGGACGGAAAGCTCTGCCGGCTGAAGCCGGCATTGAAAGTGCCGAGGAAGACCCCGTCGATTTCTTCCGGCGCGATCTTCGCGTCGGCGATCGCCGCCCCGGCAACCCGCGCGATCAGGCTTTCGACGTCAGGCTCTTCGAGCTTGCCGAACGGGCTGTGCGCCCAGCCGACGATGCACGCTTCGTTCATCGTGCCCTTCTCCCTCCAGCCCGCGATCGCCCGAGGCGGAATCGTCGGAGGGCGTGAATCGCGGGCTCAAACAATGTCGTAGAGCAATTTCCGTTCGCTATCGCTCACGGTAACTGCTCTAGCTCTTTATTTTGGCGAGCACCTTCACGCGATCAGCCGATACCGTCTGATCGCGATCTGCTCTAGACCCTTGTCGGACGGCCCAGTCAGACCGACAAGGGTCTCGCTTGCCACTCATTGCGGGACCGACCGGGCCGCGGCAATCCGGGCCTCAGCCCGGGGCGTAGGCGCGCATGAAGGTCTCGACCGCCGCCTGAGCGGTGCTCCGGATTTCCTCCTCCGTCGGCGGAGGATGGAGGCCGAGCAGCGCACGCATCTGCAGATGCGTCCTGAGCAGGCCCATGAACTGCTCGGCGGCGATCCCCGGATCGGCCGTGCGCAGCTTTCCCCCCGCCATCTGCCGTTCCAGCCAGGCGGTCAGATTGCCCCGCGAGATGGCAGGGCCGCGCTCATAGAAGGCGCGGCCAAGCTCGGGAAAGCGCGCCGCCTCCGCGATCACCACGCGGTAGATCGCAAGCGAGCGTTCCTCGAGCATGAAATGCAGCGTGCGGTCGGCGAGCGTACTCAGGGTCGCCCGGACATCCGTTTCGCTGTCCGCAAGCTCGACGGAAGCGGGGCCGGAGAGGCGGCAGGCCTCGCCGACGAGGCTCGCGAACAGCCGCTCCTTGGAGGCGAAATAGGCATAAAGGGTGGCCTTCGAGACGCCGGCGGCGCGCGCGATCGCGTCCATCGAGACGTCGGCGTAGCCCTGCGCCATGAAAAGCCGCGTCGCGGCGGACGCGATGTCGCGCTGCTTGGGCGTCTGCTCCGTCCGATCCGGCGCGGCTTCGGTTTGTGACATGCCTGCGACTAAACTACCCGGTTCAGTTTTGTCAAGCCCTGCGTCCTGAATTCTGCGCATCCTTGCGGTGCACAAGAAGCATACTGAACGGTTCAGTTCTCCGTTGACCAGGCTCCCGAGAAGGCTTATTGAACTGAACCGTTCGGTTTAATCCAGATTTGCCTCGGAGACCCTCATGGACCAGCACATCCCTGATTGGACCATCGAGAAGATGGCGCCGGAACTGCAGGATGTCACTGTCACCCCGCCCGCATTTTCACCCTCTCGTGATCTCGCCAACGCCCTCCAGCCCGGCTTCACCGCCCGCGGTTGGGCGGACCAGGCAATCCCCCTGCCGCTGCCGGAGCGGCGCCCCAGCCCTCTCAGGCGGTACCGGAGGCACCTGCTGGCAGCCGCCGCCCTCATTGCCGCAGCGGCCCTCGGCGTCGGCGGCTATCGCTGGTGGGAGGCAACGAAGTTTCTCGTCTCGACGGACGACGCCTATCTCCAGTCCGACAGCGTGGCCATCAACCCTCAGGTCGCGGGCACCATTTCCGAACTCGACGTCACCGACAATCAGCCCGTCCAGGCCGGCCAGGTGCTGGCCCGGATCGACGATCGGCCGTTCCTCGCCGCCGTAGCCAAGGCGAAGGCAGACGTCGCCTCGGCGAATGCCAAGCTCGGCGACATCGGCGCCGAGATCGCCGAGCAGGTGGCGAACGTCGCATCCAGCAAGGCCCTGATCGCCGAAGATGATGCGGGGGCCCGCTTCGCCGCCGCCGACGCCGAGCGCTACGCGCGGCTGAGCAGGACCGGCTTCGGCACCGTGCAGTCGGCCGAGCGCACCGCCGCGGCGTTTGGCGAGAGCCAGGCAAAGCTTGCCTCCGCCAAGGCGGCGGCAACCGCAGCGGAGCGGCAGATCGGCGTGCTCGCGGCCGAGCGCAACATGGCCGCCGCTTCCCTGCTGGCCGCCCAGGCCGAGCAGAAAACCGCCGAACTCAACCTCTCCTACACGGTGATCAAGGCACCGTTCGCCGGCGTGGTCGGAGATCGCGGCGTCAGGCTCGGTGCTTACGTCTCCCCCGGCACGCCGCTTCTCCAGGTCGTGCCGATGGGCGGGCAGATTTACGTCACCGCCAATTTCAAGGAGACCGAGGTCGGACACATGCTGCCCGGCCAGCCGGTGACCCTCTCCGTCGATACCTTCCCCGGCCACGCATTTCGCGGCCACGTCGAAAGTCTCGCCCCCGGCTCCGGCTCGCAGTTCGCGCTGCTGCCGCCCGAGAACGCGACCGGCAACTTCACCAAGATCGTGCAGCGCGTGCCGGTGAAGATCGCGCTGGCCGCGGATGATCCGCTGGCGAACGTGCTCCGGCCGGGGCTTTCGGTCGAAGCGACCGTGAACACCGCGCCGCACCAAGCCGCCACGCAGTTGGCGCTCGGCGGAGAGGCCGTGCGATGAACGCGCGCATTCCGTTCCGCGACTGGGTCGCGGTGCTGGGCGGCGTGCTCGGCGCCTTCATGGCGGTGCTCGACATCCAGATCACCAACGCTTCGCTGGCCAATATCGAAGGCGGGCTCTCCGCTTCGCCGGACCAGGGAAGCTGGATCTCGACCGCCTACCTGGTTGCCGAGATCGTGGTGATTCCGCTCACCGGCTGGCTCTCGCGCGTGTTCTCGCTTCGCCTCTACCTGATCGGGAACACTATCCTCTTCCTCTTCTTCTCGATCCTCTGCGGCACCGCGAGCAGCCTCGGCGAGATGATCGTCTTCCGCGCCGGGCAGGGTTTCACCGGCGGAGTCCTGATCCCGATCGCACTCACGATCATCCTCGGGAAGCTGCCGCCCGCCCGCCAACCGGTCGGGCTCGCCATGTTCGGCGTGACGGCGACGTTCGCCCCGGCGATCGGGCCCACGATCGGCGGCTGGATCACCGATGCCTGGAACTGGAACTGGATTTTCTTCATCAACGTGCTGCCCGCGCTGGCCGTGATCGCCGCCGTCTGGTACGGGATCGATCGCGAGAAGATGCAGCTCGGCCTGCTCCGCAAAGGCGACTGGTGGGGCATTCTCTTCATGGCCGCCGGGCTCGGCTCGCTGATCGCCTTCCTCGAAGAGGGTGAGGCGAAGGCCTGGTTCACCACCGAGTGGATTCGCTACGCCGCGGCAACGGCCGTGATCGCGATCCCGGTTTTCATCGTCATCGAGCTGGTGCGGAAGGAGCCGTTCCTCGATCTCAGGCTGCTCGCCCGGCGGGGTTTCGGCGCCGCCTCGCTCCTGGGGCTGGTGATGGGGCTCGGGCTCTACGGCTCGGTCTATCTGATGCCGGTCTATCTCAGCCAGGTGCAGGGCTATGACGCGTTCCAGATCGGCATGGTCTCGATGTGGTACGGCGTGCCGCAGCTCCTCATCATCCCGTTCGTGCCGATGATCATGAAGCGGGTGGATGCGCGGCTCATGGTGGCGTTCGGCTTCCTGCTGTTTGGCGTGAGCGCGGTGATGAACGGCTATATGAGCCCCTTGACCGCCGGGCCCGAGCTGGTGCTGCCGCAACTCGTGCGCGCGCTCGGCCAGCCCTTCATCATCGTCCCCCTCTCCGCGCTGGCCACCGGCGGCCTGGCGCGGGCCGAGCAGGCACAGGGTTCGGCGCTCTTCAACATGTTCCGCAATCTCGGCGGCTCGCTCGGCATCGCCATGCTCTCGACCTTCACGACCATGCGCGAGCATTTTCATTTCGACATCATTTCGCAGCGCCTGACCCCCACCTCGCCGGACGTCCACGCCTGGCTCGAGCGGGCGGCATCGCTCCTCGTCTCGCGGGGCACGCCGGGCGGCCTTGCGCCGCAGCAGGCGCTGGCCGAACTCGCCGGCATGGTGCGGACCCAGGCCTACACGATGACCTACGCCGATTGCTTCTTCCTCATGGGCGTGGTGCTGATCGCAGCGATCGTGCTCCTGGCACTGATCCCCCGCCCTCGTATCGGTGGCGCCGTCGCCGCGCACTGACCTCGGTGTGGCGCCCGGCGTGTGCCGGGCGCCCTCCAGGTTCCCGGAATTCAGAAGGGTGTGCCGTCCTTGTGGAAGAAGCGGTATGTGCCGTCCGGCTGCATGCGGCCGTGCATGTCGATGTCGGGATAGGTGATCTCGTCGCCGGCCGTGCGGTCTCCGGCAACCAGGAGAAGAACGTCTTCCGCCGAGCGGTTGACGAAGCGATGGGCGTTGCCGGAGCCCGCCGGGAACCCGGCGCACATCCCGGCCCGCAAGACCTCTGAACCCGAATTGGTCTCGAGGTCGACTTCGCCCTGCAGGACATAGACGAACTCGTCCTGTCGCGAGTGCGCATGACGATGAGACGATTGCCCGCCCGGTTCGATCCGCGTCACATTCACGCCGAAATGGGTGAGCCCCGCATGATCGCCAGGCCGCCGGTTCCATCGCCGCTGGTTCGCGGCGCGGTGCGGTTCCGGATAGCTTGTCGCATTGCTCTCGGGGAGCAGCATCGGGTCGAAGGCCGATCGTTCCGTCATGGTGGGGCCCGGTGTTACTGCATCTGCACGCGAGGCGGTTTATTCCAGCCCGCGATTCACGCCGGCCGGCGATTCCGCCTCGGGCGATCGCGCGACGCACGCTCAACAGGCTGATGAAGCGCTATGGCGAAGCCGCCGGCCTCCCGCCCACGAAACGACATCTCCACTCCCTCAAGCACTCGATCGTAACGCGTCTGGCGGAAGCCGGCGCCGGCGGGAAGCGCGCCCGACCAGGCCGACAACGAAGAGGCCGGTGCCGAGCAGGGCGAGGGCGGACGGTTCGGGGACAGGCGTGAACGTGATCCCAGACAGACTATTGACATTTGCTATGACCTGAACGGTGGAATGGTTGACAAATACGCCCGAATTCGTCCCTAAGCTGAGCCCATAGGTGCTGTCATTGCCAGCAGCAAAGTTGACGGCCGTGACGACTCCGTTGGTGACCGTAAAGGAGTTGGTGCCACCTAGAACGTTCTGGACGAGGTTGTATGTCGGGGAGATCGGGGACGGTATGGGTATGGTTGCGCTCGTGATGAACACGGCCGTTGCGGCTGAGGTGCCGTTGTTGGTCAATCCTTCGATCTCTCCCGTCACCGTTCCCGGATCTACCTTATCCCCTGTGAACGTGAAGTCGAAGTCGAGCGGGTCGGCAAAAGCGGGCTGACCGGCCGCGATCAGCGCGATCGCAACGGCCGCTGCGGCGAGGGCGAGCGGAGCGTGCTTCATGCTCTTCCTCTTCTCCGTGTCGGTTGCCTCCTGGCGTTTGCCAGGCAAACGCGCGACAAGGGATGAAGAGCAATAAGTGTGCCAACTCGATACCAAAATGAAAAGGAAAAGGGTCACAACCACTTGACGAGCAAAGCCGCGCGGAGGGTCGTCGCCAACTGTAAAAATTTCCGACGAATCTCCGGCCGGCAAGCGGATCGGAGCAGCGCCTCCCTCCGCTCTGTCCGCGGCCTGGTCCGAGCGAAGTGACCAAGCCCTTGAAAAGTCCGGAAGCAGTGCTCGATTTCCCGTGGGATAGCGATCCGCCCGGACCGACAATCTGCTCGCCGGGCTCGCCTCGAGTGTAAGAAATTCCGGCACTGCCCGCCGGCGGCACGTGGGTTCGTTGCGCCTCCGCTGTTATATGTCGGCATCATTTACAGATCGAGAATCTCAGAAAATGGGAAACGGCCGTTAGCAATACCTGGATAGCTGGTACGAAAATTGCCGGCTCCTCCTGGCCGGCGCCGCTCCGACTGAACCCTCTGCGGGATCCTTTGCACGTCGCGAAGGATCGAAGGATCTGACGCGGCGTCCGTCCGTCCGGCACCGCACCGTTCCGTTCAGCGCACCCGCGAGGCAAGCGGACAGCAGGTGGGAATCTATGTCGATAGAGAAACGGTTTTGCAGCCCTTCGCAGCGGCCAGGGTCGCGGAACTTTGATGCGCCGTCCCGGGACAGGATTGTGCGCGTGGATGTTGCAGGCCGAGGAATCACCTCGCCGGGCAACGAAGATCGAGAGCTGCTCCCGAAGACGTTCCGTCGCTCAGTTGTAGGCCGGCACCGACACCGTCCAGCCGAACGGGTCGGGCGCTTCCGCGTACTGAATCGCGGTCACCGCATCGTAGAGCCGCCGCGTCAGCGCCCCCGCCTTGCCGTCATTCACCCTGACCCGCTCGCCCCGCCAGCCGATTTCGCCGACCGCCGAGACAACCGCCGCCGTTCCGGTTCCCCACACTTCCGAGAGCGTTCCGTCCTTTGCCGCGGCAACCAGGGCGTCGATTGCAATCGGCCGCTCGGAAACCTTGAGGCCCCAGCTTCGCATCAATCGCAGCGCCGAATCCCGCGTCACGCCGGCGAGGATCGTCCCGCCGAGAGGCGGCGTGACCACCTCTTCGCCAATGCGCGCCATGATGTTCATGGTGCCAACTTCCTCGATCCAGCGCCGCTCCACCGCATCGAGCCACAGCACCTGCGTATAGCCTGCCTCCTTTGCCCGCTCGCCGGCCAGAAGACTCGCCGCGTAGTTGGCCGGGGTCTTCGCATCGCCCAGTCCACCCGGTGCCGCGCGCACGAATTCCTCTGTCGCAACGATGCTGACCGGTGCCGCGCCCTCCGCGTAATAGGCGCCGACCGGGCAGAGAATCAGGAAATAGAGAAAGGAATGCGACGGATGCAGCCCGACCGCAATGTCCGTCGCGATGATCGTCGGGCGAAGATAGAGCGCGGTGCCCCGCTCGGCGGGCACCCATTCGCGGTCGATATCGACCAGGCGAAGGAAGGACTCGACCACCCATTCCTCCGCGATCGGCGGAATGGCCAGCCGCTCCGCCGAGCGGCGCAGCCTCTGCGCATGTGCCTCCGGCCGGAACAGCCGGACCACGCCGTCCCGGCCGCGGAATCCCTTGAGCCCGTCGAACACCGCCTGGGCGTAATGCAGCACCGAGGTCCCGGGCGCCAGCGAAAGGTCCGCCAGCGGCAGGATTTCCGGATCGTGCCAGCCCTGGCCGGCGTCATATCGCATCTGGAATATATGGTCGGTGAATACGGTGCCGAAATTCGCCGTCGCGTCGGGCGGCACTCCGCGCGGCGCCGCCGTGAGCTCCACCCGAAGTCCTTCCAGCCCTTCCTTCATGCCGTCACGTCCCTCTCCTCGAAGCGCGCGCGTGCCGCCGGCGAGAGCCTGACGCGCACATAGACCGCGTCGGCCCCATCGTCCCGTGCGATCACCTCGCCGTGCCGATAGAGCCAGGCAAGCCCCGCGCCATCTTCCGGCTTGAGCGCATAGTCCGCCTCTTCCATCCCCGCTGCCAGCCGGGTGTCGATCGCCGCCTTGAGTGCCGCCAGCCCCTCACCGGTGAGCGCCGACACCGCAACCGCCGCCGCCCCCTGGCCGACCGGGGGAATTTCGTCGTGCCCATCCAGCAGATCCATTTTGTTCAGAACCAAGAGCGTGCGGCCGCGCCAGTCGGCATCCAGCATGTCCTGCTCCACCATGCCGTCCAGCACCCGCTCGACATCCGCGCGCTGCACGAGCGTGTCCGGATGCGCCGCGTCCGCAACGTGCAGGATCACATCCGCTTCCGCCACTTCCTCGAGCGTGGCGCGAAACGCCGCCACGAGTTCCGTCGGCAGTTCGCTGATGAAGCCCACCGTATCGGAGAGGATGGCGCGCCGGCCCGAGGGCAGCACAAGCCCGCGCATCGTCGGATCGAGGGTCGCGAAAAGCTGGTCCCCGGCGAGCACGCCGGCGCCGGTCAGGGCATTGAACAGGGTCGATTTCCCGGCGTTGGTGTAGCCGACCAGCGCCACCACCGGATAGGGCACGCGCCGGCGCGCCTGGCGGTGCAAGGCCCGCGTTCGCCTGACTTCGGCCAGCGCATCGCGCAGCCGCGCGATCCGCCCGCCGATCAGCCGCCGGTCGGCCTCGATCTGCGTTTCGCCCGGCCCGCCGAGGAAGCCGAAGCCGCCGCGCTGCCGTTCAAGGTGCGTCCAGGACCGCACCAGCCGCGAGCGCTGATACTCGAGATGCGCCAGCTCCACTTGCAGCGCACCTTCGCGCGTCTTTGCGCGCTCCCCGAAAATGTCGAGAATGAGGCCGGTGCGGTCGATCACCTTGCATTTCCAGGCGCGCTCGAGATTGCGCTGCTGCAAAGGCGAAAGCGGCCCGTCGATCACGGCAACCGCCACCCCCTCCTCGGCGATCGCCATTCCGAGCCCTGCGACCTGCCCCTCGCCGAACAGGCTCGCCGGCCGCCGGCCGCGCAACGGCACCACGGCCTGGTGCACGACGACGAGGCCGATCGCCGCGGCAAGCCCGACCGCCTCGGCGAGCCTTGCGGCCGCCGCCCGCCCGCGCTCCCCGGCCCGCCCGTCACGTTCCCACGGCAAAACGACCGCCGCCCTGACCGGCCCCGGCCCGCCGGCCGGTTGCCGCCCGGCGCCACGTCCTGACCAGGGCGGCGCCGATGTCATCTGAGCGCGCGGCGATTCATTCCGTGGTCGCAGCAACGATCTCCCGCATCGCACCGGCTGGAACCTCGGCCCGTGCGCCCTCGAAAAGCTGGATCGGCGCACCCGGCATCACCGTCGAGATCGCGTGCTTGTAGACGAGCTGGGTATGCCCGTCGCGGCGCAGCAGCAGCGAGAAATTGTCGAACCAGGTGATAATGCCCTGAAGTTTCACCCCGTTGACGAGAAATATCGTCACCGGGGTCTTGTTCTTCCGCACGTGGTTCAGGAACACGTCCTGAACGTTCTGCGACTTTTCGTTGGCCACTGTACAGATCCTTCTTTTTGTTCCGTGGCGTTGCGCAAAGCTGTTGAGACAGGCACCGAACGGCTGGGGCAATCCTCTCGCCCCACGATCCGCGCCCGGCCAGGGATCAATGTAGCAGCCGCGTCGCCCTCTGCAAGATTTCAGGCGGGCGCATTGCGGGCCGCGCCGAGCACATGATGCGAAAAAAGCGCAAACAGCGTCCGCGTGACCGGCCCGACCTTTCCCTCCCCGATCGGCCGGCCATCCAGTCGCACCACCGGCTTGACGAAGCTCGATGCGCTGGTGATGAAAATTTCGCGCGCCGCCTCGAGCTCCGCTTTGGCCACACCTCTTTCGCGCCAGGCAATCCCGGCCTCTGCCATCAGTCCGATCAGCGCCGCCCGTGTGCAGCCGGGCAGTACTGCGTGATCGAGGCGGCGCGTGGCCAGCGTTCCTTCCCGATCGACGATCCAGACACTAGACGAGGCGCCCTCCGTCAGCATTCCCGCATCATCGACGAAAATCGCTTCCGTCGCCGCCGCCCGGCGCGCCGCTTCCTTCGCCATCACGTTGGCCAGCAGATTCACACTCTTGATGTCGCACCTCCGCCATCGCTCGTCCGGCCGCGTGATCGCCGCCGTCGCCCAGGCATCCACGTCGCGCGGAAACGGCGGCAGGCGGCGGATCGTCATCACCACCGCCGGCTTCGGCGCCGGCCTCGGAAAGGCGTGCTCGCGCCGCGCCACCCCGCGCGTGACCTGCATATAGATCAGCCCTTCGCGCACGCGGTTCCGTCGCATCAGTTCGAAAAAGACCTGCTCGAGCGCCTTCCTCGAGAGCGGCATCGGGATTTCGATCTCGCCGAGCGAGCGCTCCAGCCGGGCAACATGCAGCCCGGCATCGATCAGGCACCCGCCAGAAACGTGCACCACTTCGTACACTCCGTCACCGAACTGGTAGCCTCGATCCTCGATATTCACCGCCGCCGCCCGCTGCGGCAGGTAGCGCCCGTTCACATAGGCGATCCGGCTCATCGCATTGTCCTTTTCCGCCGTCCGCGTTTCGTCACGCGACGCGATCTTCGGCGCCGATGCCAAGCTGCTTCAGCTTGCGGTGCAGCGCGCTCCTCTCCATGCCGACGAACTGCGCCGTGCGGCTGATATTGCCGCCGAAACGAAGAAGCTGCGCCTGCAGATACTGCACCTCGAACAGGTCCCGCGCTTCCCTGAGCGGCAGCCCCATCACGTCCGCCTGCGGATCGACGATCGGCAGCGCCGGCGCACCGCCGGCGATCTCCGGCGGCAGCATGTCGCGCCGCAACGGCTCGCCCGCCCCGCCGGGCGCCATAATCAGGAGCCACTCCATGAGGTTGCGAAGCTGGCGGAGATTGCCCGGCCAGTCATGCGCCACCAGGGCCGTCAGTGTATCAACGGCCAGCTCGCGCGCGGGCATCCCCGCGGATTCCGCCGCCCGGGCCAGGAATTCCCCTGCCAGCAGCGGAATATCCTCGCGCCGGTCCTTGAGGCTCGGCAGGTCGAGCGGCACCACCGCGAGCCGGTAATAAAGGTCCTCGCGGAACCGCCCGCCCGCGATCTCGACCGCGAGATCCCGGTTCGTCGTCGCCAGAACCCGCACATCCACCTTCACCGCCGCCGCACCGCCCACGCGCGAGAACGCCTGGTCCTGCAGCACGCGCACGATCTTGCCCTGGGTTTCGAGCGGCATGTCCGCCACTTCGTCGAGCACCAGCGTGCCGCCGTGCGCGCGCTCCAGCACGCCCGCCCGCCTGGGCAGAACGGCGGCGTCCGGACCCGCCTCCGTCCCGAACAGCTCGGGTTCGAATCGTGCCGGGCTCAAGGTCGCGCAGGTCAGCATCACCAACGGTCCGCCGGCGCGCCTGGAGTGGGCGTGAATCATCCGCGCCGCCACCCCCTTGCCGGATCCGGCGGGCCCGCGGATCAGCACCCGCGAACCGGTCGGCGCCACCTTGAGCGCTGCCGCCCGCACCGCCCCGATCGCACCCGAAGTTCCGGTGAGCTCGCTCTCCTCCCCTGCGCGCAGCCTGAGTTCGGCATTTTCCAGCGCCAGCCGCGCCGCCTCCAGCGCCCGCCGCATGACCAGCAGGAGTCGATCGGCCTTGAACGGTTTTTCGATGAAATCGTAGGCCCCTTGCTGGATCGCCGCGACGGCCATCTCGATCGTGCCATGCCCGGAGATCATCACCACCGGGACCTGCGGCTCCTCCGAATGCAGGATCTCCAGGATCTGCAGCCCGTCCTTGTCCGAGCCCTGCAGCCAGACATCGAGGATGACGAGCGCCGGTCTCCTGGCCCGGAACTCGGCCACCGCGCTTCCCGAGTCGCCCGCCTCGCGTGTCTCGTAGCCCTCGTCGCGCAGGATGCCCGCGATCAGGAGCCGGATGTCCGGCTCGTCATCGACGATCAGGATTTCATGCGCCATCGAGAGACCCGATCCCGGAAAGCCGCGCCGCAGGAGCCGTCGGCAATGTCAGGATGGCGACCGCACCCGGCTCGCCCGGCCGATCCTCGAGCGTGAGAAACCCGCCATGGTCCTCCATGACCTTCTTGACGATCGCAAGCCCGAGCCCGGTTCCCTTCGGCTTCAGCGTCACATAGGGCTCGGCCAGGCGATCGCGATCTTCTTCCGGCAGCCCGATCCCGTCATCCGCAACCGCGATCCTCACCTGCCCTGCCGCTTCGCTCACTGCAACGTCCACCCTGCCCGCACCCTTGCGCATCGCCACCGCATCAGCGGCATTCTGCAACAGATTCGTCAACGCCTGACCGATCAGCCGCCGGTCGCACCGCGCGAGCGGCCCGCGCTCGGGAATGTCCGTCGTGAACAGAATTTCCGGATGTGCGCTCCGCTGCAATACCAGCGCCTCGCGCGCCAGGCGCCCGACATCCTCTTCCTGGAAGACCGGCTGCGGCATGCGCGCGAAGGCCGAGAATTCGTCCACCATCCGCCCGATATCGCCGACATGGCGCACGATCGTCTCGGCGCATTGGGCAAACGTCTCGCGATCCGAGGTGATCTCCTTCAGAAAGCGCCGTTTCAGCCGCTCTGCCGCAAGCTGGATCGGCGTCAGCGGATTCTTGATTTCGTGCGCGATCCGCCGCGCCACGTCCGCCCAGGCCGCGTTGCGCTCCGCCGCCTTGAGTTCCGTGATGTCATCGAAAGTAACCACGAACCCGTCCGGCCGGCCGGCCTTCAACTCCGCTCCGATGCGCACCAGAAGATAGCGCCGTTGCGCCGCCCGCCCGATTTCGATTTCCTCGGTCAGCGCCCGCTCGGGCGCCGCCCGCGCGGCCTGGATCAGGTTCGCGAACGCCGGTTCGAGCCGCCCCAGCGGCTCGCCAATTCCGCCCATCAGGTCAAGACCGAGCAACTCTTCCGCAGCCCGGTTCGGCAGTTCGATCCGTCCCGCGGCGTCGAGCCCGATCACGCCCGCAGAAACGCCCGACAGCACGTTCTCCGTGAAGCGCCGCCGCTCGTCGATCTGGCTGTACGCATCCATCAGTTCCGCCCGCTGCGCCGCAAGCTGTCCGGTCATCCGGTTGAAGGCGCGCGAAAGCCCGGCCACTTCGTCTCCACTCGCGATTTCCGGCACCCGCACCTGCAAATCCCCGGCCCGCACGCGCTCGGCGGCCAGGATCAGCCCCCCCACCGGGCGGGCGATCTGGTTCGCCATCACCAGCCCGATCAGCACCGCCGCCACCAGCACCAGCATCGCCACCATGGCAAAGATCAGCGCGAACGTGATCTGCAGCCCGTAGCGGTTGGCGTCGAGCTGCTTATATTCCGCCACCGCCTGCTCGACTTCCGCCATATGACTGAGAATCGTCGGATCGACCGGCCGGCTGATCATCAACATCAGCGGAGGAATCGAATCGAGCCGTGCCAGCGCCTCGACCGAAGTGCCGTGATCCGTGCTGAGCACCACGACGTTGCCGTGACGTGCCTCCTCCACCGCCGAGTCCGGCGGCGGCGTGACGCCGAAGCCCGCCATCAGCCCGGACGAGGCGATCACCTGGCCGGTCAGCGGCTCGAAGATCACCGCCTCGGTCAATCCGCGCAGCGCCGTCTGCTCGGCCAGCACCTGCGCGAACTGCCCGGGCGCGTTGGCAAAGACCTGACCGGCCCGCGTCAGGTCATTGGCCATCGCCAGCGCGTCGGCGCGGATGGCGTTGCGATGTTCTTCGAGATAGCCGCGCGAGACCTGCAAACTCTGGTCGAGCGCCGTGCGCACGCGGTCGTTGAACCAGGCCTGGATGCCGTAGTGGAAGAAGGCGGTGGCGAAGACCGCGACCAGGATCGCCGGCGCCACCGCCACCACGCTGAACAGCAGCACCAGCCGCACGTGCAGCCGCGAGCCCGCCGAACCGCGCCTTCGTTCCACCCACACCCGTGTCAGGCGAACCGCGAGCAGGAGCCCGAGCAGCAGCAGCACGATCAGGTTGGCGAGCACCATGCCCACCACCCAGTTCGGCGAGACGCCGAACTTCACCCCGCCGGCCAGCACGGCAAACGTTGCGACGCCGAGTGCGAGCGCGCTCACCGCCAGCACCAGCGTCACCACGCGCCCGAGCGCCACCTCGAGCGCGCGGCCGAGCCAGGAGCGCCGCCCTTCCTCCCGCGCCGGCGGCGCAGCAAAGAGCGGATGCAGCGGCGCGTGATTCATCGGATGCCGCCCGCGCTCCTCATGCGACCCCTCTGAGCACGGGAATCCCGAGGTCGCGGATCTTCTTGCGCAGCGTGTTCCGATTGAGCCCGAGCATTCCCGCTGCCTTGATCTGGTTGCCGCGCGTCGCCGAGAGAACGGCGCGGATCAAGGGCCGCTCGATCTCGGCCAGCACCTGCTCGTAGATCGCACCTTCGTCCGCCATTGCCGGCCGCGCCAGAAGGTCCCGGAAGTGCCGCTCGAGGAGTTCCGAAAGGGGTGCATCACGGAGCCCGCCATCGCCGTCCGCCGCCGCGTTTTGCCGCCCGCCCGCCGCCGGCCGCACGCTGAGCTCCCGCTCCACCACCTCGGCCGTGATCGTCTCGCCCGGATGCAGCACGGCGAGCCGGCGCATCAGGTTCTCGAGCTCGCGCACATTGCCCGGCCAGCGATATTCCGCCAGCCGCTCGACCGCTCCGGCATCGAGCTGCTTGCCGGCCAGCCCGTCGGCCCGCGCCCGCTCCAGGAAATGCCGCGCCAGCGGCGCGATGTCCTCGATCCGCTCACGCAACGGCGGCAGCCGGATCGGCACCACGTTCAGCCGGTAGAACAAATCCTCGCGGAACAGCCCGCGCCGGATCAGCTCCGCCAGCTCGCGATGCGTCGCGGCGATGATCCGCACATTCACCTTGATCGGCTCGCGCCCGCCCACGCTCGTGAACTCGCCCTCCTGGAGCACGCGCAGAAGCCTGGTCTGCGCCTCCGGTGGCATGTCGCCGATCTCGTCGAGAAAGAGCGTGCCGCCGTTCGCCTGCTGGAACCGCCCGAGATTCCGCCCGATCGCGCCGGTGAAGGCGCCGCGCTCATGGCCGAACAGTTCTGCCTCGACCAGCTCGCGCGGGATCGCCGCCATGTTGACGGCAACGAACGGCCCGCCGCGCCGCCGCCCGTAGTCGTGCAGCGCGCGCGCCACCAGCTCCTTCCCGGTTCCCGACTCCCCGGTGATCATCACCGTCAGATCCGCGGTCGTCAGCCTGGCGATGCTGCGGTAGATTTCCTGCATCGCCGGGCCGCGGCCAATCAGCGGCAGCCGCCCCTCCGCCTCCGCCTCCGGCCCGCGCTCCTGCGGCGCGGGGGCCGCGAGTGCGCGCTTCACGGCGGCCAGAAGCTCCTTCAGGTCGAACGGCTTCGGCAGATATTCGAACGCCCCCTGCTGGGCCGCCTTCACCGCCGTCAGCAACGTCGATTGGGCGCTCATCACGATCACGCGCAGCTCCGGACGGAGCTTCTGGATGCGCGGAATGAGATCGAGCCCGTTCTCGTCCGGCATCAGCACGTCGGTGATGACGAGATCACCCTCGCCCTCCTCGATCCATCGCCACAGCATCGAAGCGTTCGAGGTGCAGCGCACCTCGTAGCCCGAGCGGCCAAGCGCCTCGGCCAGCACGGTGCGGATGGAACGGTCGTCGTCCGCCACCAGCACCGTCGCGACGCCGCTTCCCGCCACGCTCACGCGATCTCTCCCCCGGCCACCACCGGCAGATGCAGGCGGAACTCGGTCCGCCCCGGGCGGCTCTCGACATCGATCAGCCCGCCATGTTCGTCCACGATCTTGGCGACCAGGGCCAGCCCCAGTCCGCCGCCGCCCTCCTTGCCCGACACGAACGGCTCGAAAAGATGCGGCCTGAGCTCTACCGGAATCCCCGGCCCGTTGTCCCGCACACCAACCACGAGCGGCAGGTGCCGCCGCTCCTGCACGCCGCCCCCGGCCAGCCATACCCCCTGCTGGAAGGCAGTCGTGAGTACGATCTCCCCGCCGGACACACCGCCTCCGGTGATCGCCTCGGCGGCGTTCTTCACTAGGTTGAGCATCACCTGCACCAACTGGTCGCGGTCGCCCAAGGCCGGCGGCAGCGACGGATCATAGGCTTCGACCAGGCGGATATGTTGCGCAAAGCCGCTCTTCGCCAGCCGCCGCACATGCTCGAGCACGCGATGGATGTTCACCGCCCCGCGTTCCACCGGCTGGCGGTCGAAAAGCTCCATCCGTTCGATCAGCGCGCGAATCCGGTCCGCCTCGTCGCGGATCAGAATCGCCAGCTCCCTGTCGGCAGGGGCGCTTGTCGCCTCGAGCAGTTGCGCCGCTCCGCGGATGCCCGACAGCGGGTTCTTGACCTCGTGCGCCAGCACCGCCGCCATCCCCGCCACCCCGCGGCTCTTCGGCGAAAAGCTCATCCCCTGGTCGAATGCACGCGCGACCGTTGCATCCTCGAGGCCGAGCACCACCCCCGCTTCGACTTCCGGTAACGGCGCCACCTGCACATTGACCCCGCGCCGCGCGAGCCTCGGGCTTTCCAGTGCGAGGTCATGCGCGGCAATCGTCACCCCATCTCTGCGAACCTGCCCGATCATCTGGAAGAGCGCGTCCGCCGCCGGCACGAAATCGACCAGCCTGAGGCCGGCCAGTTGTGCCGCAGAAGCAACAAAAAACTGCTCGGCCGCCTGGTTGGCGAACAGGAACCGGTCGGCGGCATCGAGCCCGACCACCGCCACCGGCAGCGCGGAGAGGATCGCCCCCGCCTCGAGCGGAACGGCGCTCCGCCGCCGCGCCAGCACCGAGCCGAAGGCCGAACGCCTCAAGCCGCCAGCTCCACCGGCTCCGCGGCCCTCGTCACGCCGCGCGCAATCAGCGGGTCGAGAAACGCGCAAAGCTGCCGCTCGACTTCTTCCGCCTCTTCGATCCGGTTGACGCTGCCGCGGAACAGGGCTGCGCCGGGCAGCCCGCGCACGTACCAGCCGAGATGCTTGCGCGCCATCCTGACCCCCGCCGCCATCCCGTAATGGGAAAGCATGGCGCGGAAATGCGCGATGAGGATGCTCTTCTGCCGCTCCAGGCCGGGCTCCTCCACTCGCCTTCCGCTGCTCAGGAACTGCACCACCTGCCCCAGAAACCAGGGCCGGCCGCAGGCGCCGCGCCCGATCATCACCCCATCCGCTCCGGAAGCCGCCAGCGCCGCGCGGACATCGGCCTCGTCCAGCATGTCGCCGTTGGCGATCACCGGAATCGCGACCGCCTCCTTCACTCTCCGGATCAGCGACCAGTCGGCACGCCCGGTATAGAATTGCTGGCGCGTGCGCCCATGCACGCTCACCATGCCAATCCCGGCATCCTCGGCGTATTTCGCGATCGCCGGTGCGTTGAGATTCGCATGGTCCCAGCCCAGCCGCATCTTGAGCGTGACCGGAACCGAAACCGCTCGCACCACGGCTTCGAGAATCCTCCCCGCGCCGGTCTCGTCGCGCATCAGCGCCGAGCCCGCCTGCTGGCCCAGTGCCACTTTCTTCACCGGGCAGCCGAAATTGATGTCGATTAGGTCGGCCCCGCGATCCTCCGCCATCCGCGCCGCCTCGGCCATCGCCGCCGGCTCGCACCCGGCAAGCTGGATCGCATTCGGCCCGCCGGCGGCGATCCCGGCCATGGAAAGCGTGCGCTGGTTCTCGCGAATCATCGCCCAGGAAGCGATCATCTCGGAAACGACGAGCCCCGCGCCCGCTTCATGCGCAAGCCTGCGGAACGGCAGATCGCTCACGCCCGACATCGGCGCCAGGATCACCGGCGGGTCGATGGCGACGCTCCGCCCCGGCCCTTCGAGGCGGATCGGCTCCAGTCTCTTTCTCGACTCATTGCCTATCATTTGGGCAAAATACCGGCCTGCCTTCTGCCGCGCAATCAGGCAACCGCCGCTTCAGCGGCCAGGGGCGACCGCTTCCGGCCGAATAGTCGGCTCGCGCAGGTAAAGCTCATCGAGCAAGGCGCGGAAAAACGTCGCCCCGTTCGCCTCCGCTTGGTCAGCCGCCGCGATGCGCTGTCCGGCAGGCCGGCGGCTGTCGATGCGGATGAGCCAGGCGCTCTCGATAAGGCCCTGGTTCCAGAGCGGCGCCCTGCGGATCGCGATCTTGCGCAGGTTCGATTCGAAATGGTCGGTCCATGTGCCGCCGCCGCGGCGCATCATATCCTCGGCCTCATCGACCACCACGACATAGCCGATGACAAGCTCGGGCGAGAGCTGCTGTACATTCGCAGCTTCTCCCATCAGGTCATCAAGCCGGTTCGGGATCGTCCCTGCGAGATTTTTGAGTATCGATTTCAACGACACGAGAAGCCGGGGCTTGCCGGCCAGCATATAGGCGAGATCCCAATCCTTCTGGCGGCCGAGCCCGCGAATTCCGGCTTCGTCGGCTTTGCCGCCACGCACGCCGGCAAGCCCTTCGCGCTCGAATGCCTCCACGCAATATCGTGCCAGCATGTCGAGCCGGCCCGGATCCTGCGTCCGCCGACCCAGCAGATTATCCACCGCCGCCGGCAGCGTGACAGTCATCAGATGATGGCAGCCTTCCGGGGTCCGAAAAAGCGCGTCTGGCCCGCTTCTGTGGCGACACGGGTACGTGCGAGGCCAAGGTATCTGGGCTCGATCTCGATGCCGATCGAGCTTCGCCCGGTCCGGATCGCGGCCAGCGCGGTGGAACCGGTTCCGAGAAAGGGGTCGAGAATGATGTCACCAGCAAACGAAAACATCCGGATCAGCCGTTCCGCCAGTTCCACCGGATAGGGCGCCGGATGGCCATCACGCGTCGAAGCACCCTTCAGATCCGCCCAGAAGGAGCGGAACCAGGCCTGCATTTCCTCCTTCGTCAGCATGGACAGCGCTTTCTGCAGCATGCCGGTACTGCGGTACACCCCCGGCTTGCGCATGAAAAGGATGTATTCGACATCATTTTTGACGACGGCTCCAGGTTGGTACGGCTTGCCGTAAAAGCCTCTGCCGTTCCCCTCCACTTCCGTGGCCCCGTTGGCAATCTTGTGCCAAAGGATGGGTGTCAGGCAGTCCAGCCCCAGATTCCGCGCCCGCACCTGGATGTCGGCGTGCAAGGGCATGATCAAATGCCTGCCGCCCCGCTTGCGCGGAATGCAAACATCCCCGACCACGCAACAAATACGGCCGCCTTCGACGAGCGCCCGCGCGCAATGGCGCCACACCTTGTCGAGTTCCTCGAGGAACGCTTCGTAGTCGGTGATGGCGCCGAGTTGCCCGCCCCGGTCCTCGTACTTCTTCAGCGTCCAGTATGGCGGCGAGGTCACGACAAGGTGGACGGACTGATCAGGTATCCAGGAGAGATCACGTGCGTCGCCGAGTTGCAGCCGGTGCGTGGTGACATCCAAGGGGGCCGGCCATGGCCGCGTCCGGTATCGTTTGTTGATGGCCCGAAGAGCGGCCAGTCCGGCGGCGGTATTGTCCGTTGCCGGCAGTGCCAGGGAGGTCGGAAGCCCGGCGTCTTCGTCCGCCGCGGCACCACGCGCGGCCCGGCGCGTTTTCGGCCCCGCATCGCGGAGCGGAAGCTCGCCCTGATGCCTGACCCCCGGATGCCTTACCACGGGTACGGATTCGCCCATCGCCGAATCTTCTCTCATGCCGGGGGCGGCATTCAAGGGGCGGCTTCGGCCGTCGAACAGGCCCCTTCGCCGCCACCCGATCGGCTGGTAGCCTTCCCGTGCTTCGCGCGCGTGGCGGCGCCGATGAAAGGGAGTGCCCACCATGAGGATCACGAATGTCGCGACCGCCGTGATCGACGGCAACTTCCCCTGGGTGCTGGTGAAAGTGGAAACCGATGCAGCCATTTCCGGATTGGGCGAGGCCTATTGGGGCGCCGGCGTGGCGGAACTCGTGCACCACGCAAAACCGCTGATCGTCGGGCAGGACCCCGTCAACATCGCCCGAATCGTCGAGCTGATCCAGCGCTGTCTCTCCGGCGAAGGCTCGCAAGCCGGCGCGGCGGTGGCGGCGATCAGCGGCATCGAGTTGGCACTCTGGGACCTGCTCGGTCGCGCCCTCAAAACACCGATTTCGACATTCTTCGGCGGCCGGTTCCGCGGCGCGATCCGCATCTATGCCGACTGCCATGCCGGCGCCACGCCGGATCCGGCCGATTACGCGAAGCGGGCCAGGGATGTGGTGGCGGCCGGATTCACCGCCATCAAGTTCGATCTCGACATGCCGAACCCGTACACGATCGATATTTCCGATGATCCGCATCCGCGGCGGCAATGGTTCGAGCCGTTCAACCGCAGCATCGGTTCGCAGGAACTCCGCTGGATGGTGGATGTGGTCAGGGCGGTGCGCGGCGCCGTCGGGCCCGAGATCATGGTGGCGATGGACGCGCACTGGAAATACGGCGTCAACGACGCGATCAAGCTGGCCCAGGCGCTCGAGCCGTTCGATCTCCTGTGGCTCGAAGATCCGGTCCCACCCGAGAATCTCGAGGCGCAACGCCAGGTGACGGCGAGCACGTGCACGCCGATCTGCACCGGGGAGAATCTCTATCGGAAGCATGGCTACCGGGAGCTGATCGAAAAGCAGGCGGCGCGGATCATCGCCCCGGATATTCCGAAGATGGGCGGGCTTCTCGAAGCGAAGCAGGTCGCCGCCTACGCCGACCTCTATTACATGCCGATCGCGCCGCACAACGTGGCAAGCCCGATCGCCACCATGGCGGCCGCGCATCTCTGCACGGCGATGAACAATTTCCTGGTGCTCGAGTTCCACGCCATCGACGTGGCGTGGTGGGACGCGCTGGTCGAAGGCGCTCCGATGATCGTCGATGGATTCATCCATCCATCCGACCGGCCGGGGCACGGCCTCACCCTGAACGACGACGTGGCGCGGGCCCACCTGAAGCCCGGTTCGAGCTTTTTCGGTGAGGTTCCCTGGGCGTGAAGGAGGAGGCTACTGCTTCGGATTCTTCGCCCGCCAGGCTTCATACTCGGGGCGGGCCGCATCGGAGAGCGGGTAGTAGCGGCGGAGATCGCCGCCTTCGCTCAGCCTGAGGCGGGAAAAATCCTCCCATTCGTGATGGATGTCGGCCTGCTCGATCACCTCGGTGGCAAGTGCAACCGGAACGACGACCGCCCCGTCGTCGTCGGCAACGATGATGTCTCCCGGCACGACGAAGCAGTTGTTCATCGCGATCGGCACGTTGACCGCGTAAGGAAAGATATTCGTCTGGGTATGGAAGTTGGGTGTGACGCCACGGACCCAGAGGCCGAGCCCGAGCGTCTTCGCCTGGGGAAAATCGCGGATGCAACCGTCGATCACCACGCCCAGGCCGCCCCGGCCCTTGAAATAGGTGAGCATCATTTCGCCGAAAACGCCGCTGGTGAGATCGCCGCGCGCATCGACGACGACGATATCGCCGGGCCTCGCATGATAGAGGACATGGCGGTGCAGTTGCTTTTCCGGGTCGAGATACTCGCCCTCGCCGTAGATATCTTCCCGCTTCGGCATGAATTGCAGGGTCAGCGCCGGGCCGGCGATCGCCTGGCCGGGCGTGAAGGAGACCGGGCCCGTGATATGGGCGTTGCGGATGCCGAGACGGGCGAGCGTGCTGCTGGCGGTTGCCGCGCCGATCCGGCCCAGCGCGGCAACGAGATGGGCAGGCGGGCGCGTGATGTCCTCTGTCTCTGTCATCCACTCGGTCCTCCCGGTGAACAGCGCTCAGGCATCCGTGCGGGCCACGCGGCAGCGAGCGCCCGGGTGAAGCACAGGGTGCGCCGGAAGGCCCTTCAATCAGTCGAACCTCACTCCGGGTTCTATGCCGGAATTTTCCCCGCAGTCTCCCACCACGCCCGGAGCGCCCGAGGCTCGGCGTTCAGATCGATCGCTGCACGGGCGAACGCATGCCAGGCATCACGGTGCTTTTCCGATACCGTGGTCAACACGGGCTTGCCCGCGCGCATCGCAGCTTCGAATGCCGGGGCCAGTCCGCCTCCCGCGGCCTCGAGCTTGCCGAACTTGCTGAGGACCACGAGATCGCTCGTCGCAATCTGCTCGATAAGCCCTCTGCAGGCCGCTTGAACGCCTTCTGCGTCGAGATGGCACGAGGTGTGGCTCGGCGCCGTCTCCAGATACATCCGATAGGTTCGGCTGGACGCGATATCGCGGAGCGTGCCGGCGCGGCAGGTGCGGTCGGGAAGACCATGCGGCTCGGCGATCACGCCAACCACCTTCGCGCCGCCGGCGCGCCATTCCGCGACTGTCGCGGCGATCAGCGCCTGGGCGCTTTCATCGTCGGTTCGCACCACGGCGGCAATTCTGTTCGGGGCTGGCATCGCGGCGATCTCTCCGTTCCTGGTCTCGGAAAATACTCCTGCCTGGCCCGATTGCCTACCGGCCGCCGACTTCCATCGCGGAGGCTGCGCGCATTCGCCCACCCATGCCGATGAACGGCACCAACGCGGCAGCCACGAGGCAGATCGTCCCGACCGTGACGAAGGCGTCGAGATAGCTGCCGGTCACGGTCCGCACATATCCCGCCCCCCAGGCGGAGAGTGCCGCCCCGATCTGATGCGAGGCGGCAATCCAGCCGAACATCACCGCCGCGTTCTCCTTGCCGAACGATTTTTCCGCCAGCCTCACCGTCGGCGGCACGGTCGCGATCCAGTCCAGCCCGTAGAACATCGCAAACAGCGGCAGCCCGTAGAAGCTGAACGAGAAGGCGAACGGGAGATAGATCAGCGAGAGACCGCGCAGCCCGTAATACCAGAACAGCAGGAAGCGGCTGTCGATCCGGTCGGTGAGCCAGCCGGAGCCGGTGGTGCCGAAGAAGTCGAACACGCCCATCATGGCCAGGAGGCCCGCCGCCTGCACTTCCGGAATGCCGTGATCGCCGCAGAACGGAATGAGATGCGTCCCGACCAGCCCGTTCGTCGAGGCACCGCAGACGAAGAATGTTCCCGCGAGCAGCCAGAAATCGAAGGACTTGATTCCCATTCCGAGTGCGGAAAGCGCGCGCCGCGCCGGATTTTGCGTGGCCTGCCGCCCCGGCTCGATCGCGTTCGCGCCGTAGGCCGCAAGGCCGATGTCGGCCGGCCGGTCGCGCAGTACAATGAGAACGAGCGGGATCAATGACAATGTCGCGGCGGCCAGCGCAACCGAGACGGCACGCCAGCCGAGATGCACGGCAAGGCTTGCCAGCACCGGCAGGAAGACAAGCTGGCCGGTGGCGCTGCTCGCCGTGAGCAGCCCGAGCACCAGCCCGCGCCGCTTTGCGAACCACCGTTCGGCAACGACCGCGCCCAGCACCAGCGCAACCATGCCCGAACCCGAACCGACGACGAAACCCCAGAGCAGGACGAGCTGCCACGGTGCCCGCATGAAAAACGTCAGCCCTGCGCCCAGCCCGAGCAGCAGCAGCGCTGCGCTCACCGTCCTTCGCAGGCCAAACCGTTCCATTACGGCAACGGCAAACGGCCCCATCAGGCCGTAGAGCAGCAGGTTGACGCCAACCGCGCCGCTGATCGTCGCGTCCGTCCAGCCGAACTCGCGCTCGAGCGGCAGGATCAGCACGCCCGGCGTGGCCCGGACCCCGGCCCCCGTCAGCAGCACCAGGAACGTCACGCCTGCGATCAGCCACGCGTAATGAACGGATCGCCGCCGCATCATTCTGCTCCTCTCCCCGGCATGCTTCGCCGCGGCGCCGCTCCCCCGCCGCCTGCCTCTCTCCTGAAATCTCCAATGGCGGCTCGCACTCGCAGAGGATAGGGGCACTTGCCCGGGTGCCTAGACCCGTGTCGGCCGTTCCTCGCCGCGCTGATCGCCAACCGCCGGTCCGGCCCGGAGCCCGTCCCTTTCGCCGCGCCCGACGCGCACTCTCACGCCGTCTGCACCGCTTCCGTGGCCGTCTCCGTCGCTGCTGCCGCCCGCTCTTCTGCCGCGCGCTCAGCGGCCACGATCGCGGCATCGCGCGCCTCGTCGAACGAGCTCACGCACCAGGCAACGCCAAGTGCCTCCTGCGCCCCAGCATCCGACAGCAGCGAATCCCCGACCGGCCAAAGCCCGAGCAGCACCGGCGCACCGTCGAGCCGTTCGCGCAGCCGACGCACCAGCAGGCGGAGCGGCGCCGGGCTGCCCGCAAGGTCGAACGAAAGAATCGCGGCCATCGCCATGTCGCGCGCATCGAGTTCGCCGATCCGCGCGCGCGATACCGCTTCGTACGGCACCACCTTTGCCATGATGCCGTGCCTTGCCAGCAGCACGGCCAGCATCTCGGCCGCCACCTCGTCGAACGGACCGCGGCCGGCCACGCACAGCACCCGCGCCGGGTCTCCGCCCGGCGGCTCGCCATCGGGCGCGGCGGCAACGTGCCCGGCGGCGGGCGGCTGCATCAGCTCCACCGCGGCGCGGCGGATGCGTGCGATCTGCTCGAGCGTCAGCACGGAGCGCCCGGCATCGCGCGAGGCGATCCTCAGGCCCTCACGCATCACCCCATCGTAATATTCGGACATCGAATGGTTTTCCAGGAACCGCTCCTTGCTTTCTTCCGCCTCGTCCGGGTCGCCGGCCAAGAGGCGCTGATAGAAGCTCTCCATCGGTGTCAGCGCCGGCCCCTCGCCGAGCAGCACGTCGAGAAAGGCCAGCGATTCGATATGCCGGCCCAGCACCACCAGGCAGAGCGTGATCGGCGTGGACAGAATGAGGCCGATCGGTCCCCACAGCCAGGTCCAGAAAATGGCAGCGACCACCACGGCAATCGGCGAGAGCCCGGTGGTACGGCTGTACACCATCGGTTCCACGACGTTGGCGATGATCACCTCGGCCCCGACGAACAGCACCGCCGTCCAGATCGCCTTCTCCCAGCCATGCCCCACCGCCGCCGCCAGCAGCACCGGCAGCACGCCGGCGAGGTACGAACCCACATAAGGGACGAACCGCAGCATCGCCGCCATCGCGCCCCAGAGCACCGGGCTCGGCACGCCGATGACGAAGAGGCCGGCCCCGACCACCGCGCCGAACCCGCAATTCACGCCGAGCTGGGTCAGGAAGTAGCGGCTCAGGCGCCGCCCCGCCTCATTCATCGCCGCAGTCGCGCGAAAGAGATCGCCTGCCCCGAGCACCCGGATCAGCCGGTCCCTGAGATCGTCCCTCTGCAGCAGGATGAACACCGCGACCACCAGCACGATGGCGAGCGTGGCCAGCGGCCGGATCACGGGCGTCAGAATGCGCTGCCCGATCTCGAGCGCGGAAGGAGGGCTGGCGCGGGTGATGAATACCGGCACCGCCACCTGTCCACCGGGCGCGAGTGCAGGCGCTTCGCCCGGTGCCAGTTGCGGCACCGCCGGGGCCGGTACACTCGGCGCGCCAAAACTCTCGATCCGCTTGATCAGCGCATTGATCCGTCCGTGCAGCGCGCCGCCGATCACCTCCTGCAATCCTTCCAGCTTCGCGCTGATCGTCGTCTGGTACTGCGGCGCCCGCGCCACCACGGCGGCAATCTGCGTGCCGATCACGGCACTCGCCGCGATCATGATGCCAACCGCCAGCACCACGGCCAGCACCGCTGCCGCCACCCGCCCGATCCAGAGCCGCCTGAGCAGCGCCATCAGCGGGCTCAGCACGAAGCTCAGCAGGACCGCGAGCGTGATCGGGATCAGCACCTCCCGCCCGATCGAGAGCGCCGCCACGACCGCCACGCCAATGACCACGCCGGCCAGCAGGTTCGCTCCCGGCATCCGCACCCCTGCCGGCGGAAGCGGCGCCGGAGCTGCCGCCGCCACGGGCCCCGGAGCCTGGTCCCTCTCAGCCACCCCGCCTCCGCCCGATCTCCCAACGTCTCATGCGAACGCCCCGCGCTATCGTTCCCGACATGATACGCTCCCGCCCGAGCGCGGCGAAGAGTGTCCGCCCGGCCGCCCTTTTCCCGGCGAATTTTCCCGTCTGCCCCGACATCCCGCTGTTCGCTATTCTCCTCTCCCCCGCACGCCGGATTCCGCCGCCATGCAATGGCTGTTCCTCGTCCTCGGCCTGCTCGCCGCCCTCGCCGAGCTGCACGCCACCACCTTCTATCTGTCCGCCGTCGCCATCGCCGGGATCGCCACCGCCGTCGTCGGCATCTGGGTGGCACACGTCTGGCTTCCCCTCGTCTTCATCGCCATCTGCGTCGCCCTCCTGCCCGCCGCGCTGCTGCTCCGCCGCCGGCTCTCCGCCGGCCGGACGCTTCCCGATCCCGATGTCGGCCAGACCGTCACCGTGGTCGAAGTCGGGCCCGACGCGCGCCACCTCTCCGTCAGCTACCGCGGTTCCCGCTGGGCGGCGGTCATGGACAGCGGCACCCCGCCTCTCCCGGGTGAGGTTGCCATCATCACCGCCAGGACCGACAAGCTCCTGCATCTCGCCGTTCCGGTTGCGTCCCGAGCCACGCCTTGAATGCGCTTCCAACCTGTTCCGCTCGCAGAGGTACCCCATCCATCCTATCTCTATCGGCGTCGCTGCACGCCCATCCAAGGAGCCCAGCCGTGAGCCAAGCCGCCCTCGATCCCGCCCCCTCTGCCGCACGCGCTCCCGCCGATGTCCGTGCCGCGCTCACCTTCATCACCCGGTCGGACAAAAAGCCGGTCTTCGAAAGCTCCGCCCTCACTGGCGGCGCACCGCGCGTCCACTTCGAGACCGAGCAGCACATCGTCGAGATCCGTGACCTGCGCCCGCTCGCCGCCAGCTTCACACTCGACCATCAGGGCTTCGAACTGCATCGCTGGCCGAGCGCGGTTGCCGATCTCTATGACGACGAGGCGGTCGAACACGCCTATTATGCGGAAATCGAAGCCCTGCTGCGTTCCACGATCGGAGCAAGCCGTGTCATCGTCTTTGATGCCACGCGCCGTTCCGATGGCGAGGCAGGGGCCAGGAACCGGGATGGCATGCGCGGCCCGGCCAGCCGCGTCCACGTGGACTACACGGTGCAGAGCGGCCCGCAGCGGCTGAAGGACACGTTGGGCGAAGCCGAGGCCACCCGGCTGCTCGCCGCCGGCGTGCGCATCGTGCAACTCAATGTCTGGCGCCCGATCCGGGGTCCCGTGGCGCGCTCGCCGCTCGCGCTGGCCGACGCCGCGAGCGTCCGTCCCCGGGACCTGATCGCGACCGATCAGGTCTTCCCTGACCGGATCGGCGAAATCTACCACCTCGCCTACAATCCTTCACAGCGCTGGTATTACGCGCCCGGCATGAATCGCGACGAGGTGCTGCTGATCAAGGGCTGGGACAGCCAAACCGACGGGTGCGCGCGCTTCACCCCGCACGGCGCCTTCGATCTCCCCGCCACACCGGAAGGCGCGCCGCCGCGCGAGAGCATCGAAGTGCGCACGATGGCGGTGATCGGCGGCTGAGCCCGGCTGACCGCGATGCCCGCCGCCGTCCTTACCGACGTCATCATCATCGCCCTCCTGCTGCTGCTGGCACTGGCCATCCTGCGCCATGGCATCCTGATCGTGCCGCAGCAGCGCGCCTGGGTGGTCGAACGGCTCGGCCGGTTCCACACCGTCCTGCCGCCCGGCCTCAACCTCATCGTCCCCTTCGCCGATCGTGTCGCCTACCGCTTCGACATGCGCGAAGTGCCGACCGAGGTACCCTCGCAGGTCTGCATCTCGCTCGACAACACCACGCTCACGGTGGACGGTTTTCTCTATCTGCAGATTACCGATGCCATCAAGGCGGCGTACGGTTCGTCGAATCCTTTCGTCGCTGCGATGCAACTCGCCCAGACCTCGATGCGTTCGGAAATCGGCAAGCTGCATCTCGACCAGGCGCTCTCTTCGCGCCAGATGCTGAACGCCGCGGTTGCCAACGCGGTCGAGGAAGCAGCGGTCAACTGGGGCATCAAGGTCCTGCGTTACGAGATCAAGGACATCACCCCGCCCGGTGAAATCCTCCGCGCGATGGAATTGCAGATCACGGCGGAGCGGGAGAAGCGGGCGCTGATCGCCCGCTCCGAGGGCCAGCGCCAGCAGCAGATCAATACCTCCGAGGGCCAGCAGCAGCAGGAGATCAATCTCGCCAACGGGCGCAAGCAGGCGGAAATTCTCCGCGCCGAAGGCGAGGCACGCGCGATCCAGCTCGTCGCCGAGGCAACCGCTCAGGCCATCCGCAGCATCGCGGCTGCGGTCGCCACCGAAGGCGGGCTGGAGGCGCTGCAGCTCCAGGTCGCGCGGGATTTCATCGATCGCTGGGCCAATCTCGCCAAGCAGAGCACGACGATGATCGTTCCGGCCGATCTCGGCAATATCGGCTCCATCGTCGCAACCGCACTCGCCATAGTCAAAGGCGAATCGAAGCTCGGCGCCGCAACTCCTCCATCCGGCTCCGTCCCCGCCGCCGGCACCATGACCTGACCCCGAACTTCGTCACTGCGGTGCACGCCTTCGCCGCCCCGCACGCAGCGAGCCGGGAGCAGGAATTTCAATCCTGAGTGGGACTGAACGTCGCGCACGATCGTGTCGTAAGACGCATAACGGCATCTTTGTTTTTCATCTTCTCTCACCGCCAAGTAATGGTCCGCGATCAGCTGGACCACAGACGGCGACTTCGGCAGCGAGCAGAAGGCGGAAATCCGGCCAGGCGGGCCCGAGAGGGCGAACGTGCCTCCGTGCCACGCTGGCTCACCGTCTCGCCGGACTTGCCGGTCCGCGCGATCGGCGACGCTCCCTCCGCAGGAGATACCGCCTGCGACCAAGCTTTCTCCGCACGCCGCGCGCAACACGCTCCTCACGCCGACCCTGAAGCCCGGTCCATGGCCTCTGTCAGCCACGAATTGACGCCCCCGCGCCGCCGCGCGAAACCGGGACATGCCGATCGCTGCCCTTCTGCTCGCCGCCGGAACCGGCAGCCGCTTCGGTGCCGCCACACCCAAGCAGTTCCTGCCCCTGCTCGGCCGCCCGGTCATCCGCCACGCCGCCGAGGTGCTCGGCGCGCACGCCGCCGTTCTTCAGCCGGTCGGCCCGGGTGAGGCGATCGAAGAGGCACTCGCGGGCCTGCCCCATCTGCCCACCGTGCTGGGCGGCGCCACCCGCCAGGCCAGCGTGCGGGCCGGCCTGGAGGCCCTCACCCCGCACTCCCCCACCGTCGTCCTCGTGCACGACGCCGCCCGCCCCTTGATCCCGCCCGGCACCATCCCCGCCCTTCTCGCCGCGCTGGAAGAGGCGCCGGGCGCCGTCCCCGCCCTTGCCGTCACCGACACGCTGAAGCGCGCCAGCCCCTCCGGCCGCATCGAGGGCACCGTGCCGCGGGCCGGGTTGTTTCGCGTCCAGACTCCGCAGGCCTTTGATTTTCAAACTCTTCTCCGCCTGCATCGCACCGCTCCGGACGATTCGGCCACCGACGATGCCGCCCTCCTCGAAGCCGCCGGCCTCGGCGTCGCCCTCGTGGCGGGATCGGAGGACAACATCAAGCTGACCGTGCCCGAGGATTGGCCCCGCCTCGCCCGCGCGCTCGCCGGAAGCCTTGTTCCCCGCACCGGCGCCGGCTTTGACGTGCATGCCTTCGCCCGCCACCGAAAGCTGGTCCTTTGCGGTATCGAAATTCCGCACGATCAGGGTCTTGCCGGTCATTCGGACGCCGACGTCGGGATCCATGCCCTGTGCGATGCGATCTACGGCGCGCTCGCGGAGGGCGACATCGGCCGGCACTTCCCGCCATCCGAGGCGGCCTGGAAGGACGCCGATTCAGCCCGCTTTCTCGCGCATGCCGCTTCGCGGATCGCGGCCCGCGGCGGCGTCCTCGCCAACGCCGACATCACGCTCATCTGCGAGCGCCCGAAGATCGCCCCGCATGCTCTTGCCATGGCCGCCCGGCTGGGCGCGCTGCTCGGCGTTGGCCCGGGCAAGGTCTCCGTCAAGGCCACCACCACGGAGCGGCTCGGCTTCACCGGCCGCGGCGAAGGCATCGCCGCCCAGGCGCTGGCCACCGTCCTCTTGCCGCTTCCCCCTGACAGCCTTGATCCAGCCCTCTACCCTGCCCCACCACGATCCGCCGAGGAGGAGAACCGACGATGACCGAGGACGAAGTCCGCCGCACCGCCTTCGCCATGCCGCTGACGAGCCCTGCCTACCCCAAGGGGCCGTACCGCTTCGTCAATCGCGAGTTCCTCATCATCACCTACCGCACCGATCCTGACCGCCTCGCCGCCGTCGTGCCCGCCCCGCTCGCCCTCGATCCCGCCAACCCGCTGGTCAAATACGAGTTCATCCGGATGCCCGATTCAACCGGCTTCGGCGACTACACCGAAACCGGTCAGGTGATTCCCGTCACCTTCAAGGGTCGCGCCGGCGGCTACACCCACGCGATGTTCCTCAACGACCATCCGCCGATCGCCGGCGGGCGCGAACTCTGGGGCTTCCCGAAGAAGCTCGCCCGGCCTCATCTGCACAAGGAGATCGACACGCTGGTCGGCACGCTCGATTACGGTCCCGTCCGCGTCGCCACCGGCACCATGGGCTACAAGCATCACGTCGCAGATCACGCCGCCGTTGCCGCCTCGCTCGCGGCGCCCAACTGGCTCCTCAAGATCATTCCGCACGTGGACGGAACTCCTCGCATCTGCGAGCTGGTCGAATACTACCTCGAAGAGGTCACCCTGAAAGGCGCCTGGACCGGACCGGCCGCGCTGGATTTCTTTCCCCACGCGCTGGCACCGGTGGCCGACCTGCCCGTGCGCTCCATTGTTTCCGCCGTGCATCTCCTCGCCGATCTCACCCTCGGCCTCGGCAAGGTCGTTCACGATTATCTCGCCTGATCTTCACCTTCCCGGAGGAAACAATGTCACGTGCTCCGCTGCTCGCCGGCCTCTTCACAGCCGCCGCGCTCGCTCTTGCCGGCTGCTCCGCCGCCCCCGAACCACCCCCGGTCCCCGCCGCCAGGACCGAGACCATCCCCTTGCCGCCCATCGCCGGCGGGGTGCCGCAGATTTGGGAACCCGGGCACTGGGACTGGAACGGACAAAGCTATGACTGGATCGCCGGGCAGTGGATTGCGCGCGGCAATCATTCCACCACCTTCATGCCCGGCTTCTGGTCGAAGAATCCGAACACCGGCGCCTGGTCCTGGCAGCCCGCCCATTGGGCCTCATGACGAATCCGGTGCCGGCAGAAACGGGGTGATCGCCGAGGCTGAGACGCCGCCCAGCCCTGCTCGCCCTCGCGTTCGCCCCGCCTGGCCCGCCGAACCCGCATCGCCGTGACGAACGGGAGCCGCGGCAACCGGACCAGCGTTTGCTCGTCGTCGCTCTGCTCCCGCTCCTACCGCGTCACCAGGTTTGCGATGATGCCGTCGACGCCCTTCGCCAGCCCCTCGAACATCCCGAAATCGACCCGATTGACGACCATGAATGCGCCGACATCCCGCCCCGGCGCAAACGCCACGTAACTCATGAATCCGCCGCCTCCGCCGCTCTTCTCGAGCAGCATCGGTTGCGCGCCGCGGGCCGCCGTCATCACCCATCCGAGCCCGAGCCCCGCCATCGGCCCCGCCTCGTCGAAACCGATCGCCGTTTTCAGCGCCTGCCGCTGCCAGTAGATCGCGTGGCTGATCAGCAACGCGGGATCGCCGAGATCAAGGTTGTGACGGAGCCAGATCGCCATGTCGGTCCCGGTGCTGTAGAGCCCGCCGCTGCCGCCCGTCGCCGCCGTTGCCACGCACGGCCCCGCCCCGCCAAGGCCGCTTCCGATCATCAGCCGCCCGCATTGCTCTGCCGTCGGATCGAAGCCCGTATCCTGCATCCCGAGCGGCGCCGTCACGTAACGCTGCAGCAGTTCCGGATAGGGATGCCCCGCCGCATTCGCCAGTGCATCGGCCAGGAGGTCGAACCCGACATTGGAGTACGCCGCGATGGAACCCGGCGCCCAACCAAGCTTTTCCTTCGCCAGCCAGGCCCACCGGTCCTGCTCGGTCGGCCAGGTGAAGGGCGGCTTGTCGGGAGCGAACCCCATCTCCCGCGGCAGCCCCGCCGTGTGCGTCGCAAGATCGAGCAGCGTGATCGGCGGCGCCCCCGCAACCGTCGGGACCGTTTCTTTGCCCGCGTATTTCTGCAACGGATCGGTGAGCCGCACCGTTCCCCGAGTGACCAGCGCGCCCAGCACCTCGGTTGCAAATACCTTGGTGATCGAGCCGATCCGGAACAGGCTTTTCGCATTCGGCTCGGTGTTGTTGCCCTTCGCCGTTTCGCCGTAGCCCTCGACGATGCTGTCGTTGCCGCGCACCACCACCAGCACCATCCCGGGCGCACCGGAACTCAGCCACAGCGCCGGCCCGGCAAGCCCGATCGATTCGGCAAGCAGCGCATTCTCGGCCCGCGCCGCTGTTCCACCGATGATCAGAAGCAATCCTCCCAACACGAATCCCGCCACTGATCGCATCTGCCTTTCCTCCCTGATCCTCACCCCTGAACGCCCGATGCTGGGCTGATCGTGGCCAATCCGCAAGGAACCGGCACCTGCCGTTGCCATCACCTGAGCAGGGCGGGAAGTCGGCACAACAGCACGGTCGCACCGGCTCATGTGCCCAGGCCTCCGATTTCCAGACCCGTGTCGGGCTGACTGTGCAGCCCGACACGGGTCTCGCGCTTTATTCGAGCCCGCGATTCACGCCCTCCGACGATTCCGCCTCGGGCGATCGCGGGTTAGCCGTCAAGCCGATTTTTGTAGACGCCAGTCGGTCCACGGCTTACCGCTGCCGTACCAAATCAAGAAGGCGTGCAGGGGAAGGGAATGACGAACGGTGGCAGCCTCGCCGCCGCTTCGGAACAGCAGGCGGTACAGCAGCATCAGGCCGACAGCCCAGGGAAGCGATCAGGGCTACCCGCGGAATCGGCCGCCTTGTGGGGTTTCATCCTCCTCCTCGTGGCCGCGGCTTCCGACTTCCTCGCTACCCACGACGCGCTTCCCAAGATCCTCGCAAAGGGTTGACCGCCATGACGACAGGCCACGTCACCGCGCTTGCACTCAATGTCCGCGCCTCGCCAAACGGCGCGATTCTCAATGTCCTTCGCCAGAACTGCACCGTCCAGATCCTGCAACGATCCGATGGCTGGCTGAACATTGCAGCGACCCAGGACGGCGCGAACATCGCCGGCTGGGTCTCGGCCGACTTCGTCGCCGAGGCACCTGTGCCGCCCCCCGCCACGGGCGGTCAGCCCAGGACAATCGCCAACGGCATCGCCTGGTTCAAAAAGAATTTCGGCCAGGCGGTCATGACTGGAATCGCCGGTACACCGTACAGCCTCGATTTCATGGCCGCGATCGCCGTGCAGGAAACCTTCGAGGTCTGGGGAAACCTTTTCACGACGATGAGTCCCCCCGACATCCTCAAGCTTTGCGTCGGCGACACGCTCGACGCACCGGACCGGTCGCAATTTCCGTTAACGAAGTCGGACCTGCTGTCGAAACCGAGCGGCGCAGCATGCTTCCAGATCGCTCGCCAGGCTTTGGATCTGATCGGCGAGCATAATGCAGCCTACCGCCGTGTAGCCGCCGCCAATCCGGATAAATTCTGCCACGGATTCGGTATCTTTCAGTACGACCTCCAGCACTTCCTCACCGACCCGGCCTTCTTCCTCCAGCAGCGCTGGTTCGATATCCCTGCCTGCATCGAAAAGGCAGTACAGGAACTGAACGCGGCAAAAGCGCGAGCCTACGGAGCGGGCAAGGCCACCCTCACCGACACCGAAATGGTTTACGTCGCTATCGCCTACAACCGGGGTTCAGTGAATATCAACAGTGATTTCAAGCAAGGGTTCCGGGATGGTAGCGGCAAATTCTATGGCGAGCTGACGGCTGAATATCTGCAAGCGGCGCAAAACACGCCGGCCGCCTGATGCATGGGCAATCAGTACCCGAACCGCTCGGCCCATAGCGGCCCCGCCTTGTCCGCCCCATTGATTTCGCGAACGATTGCAGCCTCGCTGGCAGCGGGGCGAAACGCGCCTTCGCTACGTCGGCCGGGAGTGTCCGGAAGAAACCATGACCGTTTCCGCCTCCGCCCGCCCGCTCGATGGTCTGCTCGTGGTCACGCTCGAGCATGCCATCGCCGCCCCCTTTGCCACCCGCCAGCTTGCCGATCTCGGCGCCCGCGTCATCAAGGTGGAGCGCCCGGAAGTCGGCGATTTCGCCCGCTCCTATGATGATCGCGTGCGCGGCCTCTCCTCGCACTTCGTCTGGTGCAACCGCTCGAAGGAAAGCCTCACGCTGGACGTCAAGCACGATGCCGCGGCCCCGATCCTCTCGCGCCTGCTGGCGATGACCGATGTCCTGGTGCAGAATCTTGCGCCCGGCGCCGCCGCCCGGCTCGGCCTCTCGGAGGAAAAGCTCCGCCCTCGCCATCCCCGCCTCATCCTCTGCGACATCTCGGGCTACGGCGAGGACGGGCCATATCGGGATCGCAAGGCGTACGATCTCCTGATCCAGAGCGAGTCAGGCTTTCTTTCCGTTACCGGAACGCCGGGCCACCCCGCCAAGTCCGGCATCTCGATCGCCGACATCGCCGCCGGCATGTACGCTTTCAGCGGCATCCTCACCGCCCTGATCTCCCGCGCCGCCACCGGCCGCGGCAGCCATGTCGAGGTCTCGATGCTCGAGGCGCTCGGCGAATGGATGAGCTTTCCCCTCTATTACACCTTCGAAGGCAAGCCTCCGCCGCCCCGCACCGGGGCCGCACACGCCACCATCTACCCCTACGGTCCATTCACCGCCCGGGATGGCGTGACCGTCATGCTCGGCCTGCAGAACGAACGCGAATGGAAGAAGTTCTGCGAGACCGTTCTTCTCCGCCCGGATCTCGCCTCCGATCCACGCTTCGATTCCAACGCCAACCGCATCGCCAATGCGGCAGTGCTGGCGCCCATCGTCACCGGCGTCTCTTCTTCCCTCACCGGCGCGGAACTCCGGGCACGCCTTGACGAAGCCGGCATCGCCAATGCCCATGTCAACGACATGGCGCAACTCTGGGCGCATCCCCAACTCGCGGCGCGCCATCGCTGGCAAAGCATCGCCTCGCCCGCGGGCGAGCTTCCCGCACTTCTTCCTCCCGCCAACTCGAACGCCTTTGCCCCGCGCATGGGCAAGGTGCCCGCCCTCGGCGAGCAAACCGGCGCCATCCTCTCCGAACTCGGCTTTTCCGCCACCGAAATAGAATCCTTCCGCGCCGCGCACGCCATCTGAACCGCTCACACGAACGGCGCCGCGATCCCCTCCGCCGCCAGTGCCGCCGCCACCGCCGGCCGTGCCAGAACGCGCGCCGCATGTGCACCCAGCGGTGCGATCTCGCGCGGAGGCTTTGGCATCGCCCGGCCCCAGCGCACCAGCATGAACAGAAAAAGATCGGCCGCCGAGAATCCGGAAGCGAGCAGCCATTCTCGCCCAGCCAACTGCGCTGCAATGCGCCCGAACATGGCTTCCAGCCGCTTCCCCGCCGCCGCCTTGACGGCCGGCGCCGCCGCCGGATCGGCCACGTGCTCGTCGGGGTAGAACCAGGCCCGATACTCCGCCTGCGGCGTATTCGTCAGATGCACCATCCACTTGTAGAACTCGGATCGCTCCGCCGCCCCGACGGGAGGGGCGAGCCGCGCTTCCGGATGGCGGTCCGCGAGATGCATCGCGATCGCCGCCGTCTCGAACAGCACCAGATCGCCATCGATGAGCACCGGGATCCGCCCGTTGGGATTGAGCCTGAGATATTCCGCGCTCTTTTGCTCACTCTTCGCCCGGTCGACCAGCCGAAGCGCGAATTCGGCGCCGATCTCCCTGAGCATCATGTGCGGCAGCAGGCTCGCATTGCCCGGGTAGTAGTAAAGAACGGTGCCCATCAGAACTGCACGCCCCGCGTCAGCGCCCCGTCCACCACCAGATTCGTTCCGGTGATGAAGCTCGCCGCCGGACTGGCCAGAAATACTGCCGCCCGCGCCATCTCCTCGGGTTTGCCCATCCTCCCTGTCGGGTTGAGCGCCAGCGCCCGGCTGTAAAGCTCCGGGTTGCCGCGCTCGATCTTCTGCCACACTCCGCCCGGGAAATAGGTGTTGCCGGGCGAGAGCGCATTGACCCGGATGCCCTTCCCCGCAAGCTGGTACGAGAGTCCCTTCGCGTAATGCACGAGTGCGGCCTTGAAAACCCCGTACGGTCCCGCCGCAAAATCGACTTCCCGCCCGGAGACCGAGGAAATCACCACGATGGAGGCCGCATCGGATCGCTCGAGGAACGGCATCGCCGCCTCCACCGCCTTCACCGTGCCCATCAGATCGGTTTCGAACTCCGCCCGCCAGCACGCCTCCTCCGGCCCGATCGCCAGCGCCGAAACGTTGGAGACCACGATGTCGAGCCCGCCGAACTCGTGCCCCGTCTCGGCAATCCATCGCCCGAGCGCAACATGATCGGCGACATCGAGCGACCGCCCGCTCGCCCTGCCCCCTTTGGCCGCCAGCGCCTTGATCGTCACCGCAACCTCCGCCCGGTCCCGCGCGCAGATCGCCACATCCGCGCCCTCCGCCGCCAGGTGCTCGGCGATCGACCGCCCGATCCCGCGTGTTCCGCCCGTCACCAGCGCGCGGCGTCCCTTCAGGCCCAGATCCATGGTCTCACCTCCATTTTCTCATTCCTTGCCGGCCGCCGGCGCTGCCAGGTAGCGCTTGGCAATTCCCGCACCGACCGTGTATTTCGGATCGACGAAATTGCCGAGCCGCACGCGTCCGCATTGGCTCAGCATCATGTACGCGTCCCAACGCTCGAACCCGTACTCGTTCTCCATCCACAGCACCAGCTCGCGATAGGCAATCCGTGCCGCATCCTCGAGCGGCCTCGCGCTGCCGATCGCCATGATGAAATCCTCCCGCTCCAACCGCGGCCATTCGAGCGTCCAGCCCTTGATCACGTCCACCCGGATCGTCGTCGTCGAGGCATATTCCACCGCCGTTCCGCAGACCTCCCCGTCGCCCTGGCAGGCATGCGCATCGCCGATGAAAAGCCTCGCCCCCGTCGTCCGCACCGGCAGATAGGTGATGCTCCCCGGCCCCATGTCCGGCAGGTCCATGTTCCCGCCATGCTGGTCCGGCGTCAGCGAATTGATCGAATCGATCTCCGGCGAGGCGGAGAGCGTGCCGATATGCGGCTTGTACGGCAGCGTCACCCGCGCGCTCCACTTGACCTCCTTCTCGTCGAGATCGACCTTCCGTGTCACCTCCGGAAGCGGCGCCTGCAGCATCGCGGTGAGGCCAGTCCCCGTCAGCGCGCCGAAATGTGGGATCATGCAGCAGGTGCCCCGCGGATTCTCTCCGCGCGGCCGCATGCTCTCGATATAAACCGCCAGCGCATCCCCGGGCTCCGCTCCCTCCACCATGATCGGACCGTTCTGCGGATTGACGAACGGCATCCTGAGCCGCCGCGTCGGCTTGTCACGCTCCGTCCGCATCGCGCCTCCGAAGGCATCGCGCGTCTCGATCCGGATCCGGTCTCCTGCCGCCACGCTCAGCACCGGCTCCGAATAGGGTCCGATCGTGTAATGGTATGGACCCTGCCGAGCCTCTGTCAGTTCGTGCAGCGCCGGGCTCCGTGCCCAGCCCAGCCCCCGCCGCGCCGCGATCGACTCCGCGATCCACCGCTCGCCTGCCCCCTTCGCCATTCTTCGTTCCCTCCGCCGACCGTTCGACGATGCTCTTCCGTGCCCGGCTTGACAAACCGCCCTGAAAAATGGGCGCCGCAATCATCGACAGGTCCATGGCGTTCTGGCACGCTTGGCGCCGGCGTGCCCATTGCCGGGCCGAAAGATCGCCGGTCGATCTCTCCGCCGCCCGGTCGGGCGGCCGGCTGAATGCGCGAAAGCGAAGTGCTGCAGGGGGCCCGATGGGCAAGAAATGGTTCCTGATCGGTGGCGCGGTCATCATCGTCGTCGTCGCCGTAGCACTCTATGCCGGCCTCGTGATGTATCCTGAGGCCGAGTTCGAAACCGCGCTCCATGAGGCGCAACAGTTCCTGCCCGCCGGAACTTCGCTCGACTACAAAAGCGCGGACTACTCCATCTTCTCCGACCGCGGAACCCTCACTGCCGTCACCTTCCGCAGCAAAAGCGCGCCCGGCCTCGAGATGACGAGCGACACGGTGGTGCTGGATCGCCCGTCGCTGACGCTCGGAAGCGACTGGCAACGTGCCGAGGCCAACCCCACGGCACTGAAACCCGACACCGCAATTCCCGTGAGCGCCGCCGTACAATTCACCAATGTCACGATCCGCACCCGGCAGCTGTCAGAGAAAATTGCCTCGGCGCGGATCGACGGACCGCGCCTTTATCCCTGGGCGCTGCTGCATCCCGGGGTGCCGACCTGGACCGAAGCACTGGCAACCTTGACCGCCGAGCCGCGCCCGAAATCGCTCACCGCGATCCTCCCTCTGCTGCGATTCGAATCGGCCATTGTTCTCGGCGTGGGCTATAGAAGTGCCGATGCGAACGACATCACCGCGACCGCACAGGTCCCCCCAACAAAAGGGATGCCGGCCCGCACGGTCACCTACAGCGTCGCAAGATCGACCGGAGAGTCCAACGAGCGTGGGATATTCGGCGCCGGCAGCGCCGGGCATATCGTGCTTGAACTCGGCCCGCCCGTCGGAACCTTGACGATCGACCGCGTCGCCGTAAGCGGCGTGAATGTACGCCAGCCTCTGACCCGGCTGCTGACTGCGACGGCGCTCACTCCGGCGTCGCTGAACGGCCTCGCCATCGGCCGGTTTGAGTTGGCCGGCATGGCGACCAAGTCCCCTTCGCGCCCGCCGGTCACTCTCGGCACCTTCACGCTGTCGCGGATCGCCGTCTCCGGCGGCTTGCCCGTTTCGGCTGCGCTCGCCTGGGACGGTCTTCGCCTGACACGCGCGGAAGTGCCGAACCAAAGAGCGCACCTCGCCTTCGACCAACTCGGCCTCGACGCAATGACCGTCAGCTTCGACCTGGCCTACGACTGGGAGCTCCAGGCCGACCGCCTCTCCCTTCAGGACCTCCGGCTGAAAATCGCAGAGCTTGGTTCGCTCGATCTCTCGGCAAGCCTGGTCGGCGTCGCACCGGGCCCCGCCGCGCTCGATCAGGCGCGCCTCGCCCATGCCGTGCTCCGCTACCAGGACGCATCGCTGGTCGAACGTGCCTTCAAAGCCGCCGCTGAGACCATGCACGCCGATCCGCATGCGTTCCGCCAGCAGATGATCACCATGGTGCAGAACCGTGCGGAGGAGTTCGCAGACAGCCCTGCCATCACTCAGGCGGCCAAGCAACTCGTCGCCTTCCTCGAGGCTCCGCATTCATTGACCATCGCGCTCTCTCCACGGAGCCCGGTGGCCCTCGCCACCCTCAGGAACACGACGGCCATGCCGCCGCCCGATCTCGCTTCGCTCCTCGGGCTGCATGTCACGGCGAACCAATAAGCGCCGCAGTCCCTTTCGCATGAACCGGACCACCGCCGCGGGATGCACCGCCAACCGGCCCCATTGATGCGCTTTTCCCGCATCTTCACCCGCCGCCGCGCCGGTATCGTACTCGAGCTTCTGGTCAACCTCGTGCTGCCCTGGGCTTGTTACCGGCTGGCCCGGCCGCGCTTCGGCGAGGTGCATGCCATCATGGCCTCCGCCGCACCGCCGATCATCTGGAGCCTCGCCGAGTTTGCGCGCCTCCGCCGGATCGATGCGCTCTCCATACTCGTGCTCTCCGGCATCGCTCTCTCGCTCGTGGGCTTCGCCTTCGGCGGCTCACCAAGGCTCCTCCTGATGCGCGAATCTCTCGTCACCGGCCTGATCGGCCTCGCGTTCATCGCTTCCGCAGTCATCGGCAAGCCGCTCGTTTACCTGCTTGCGCGTGCCAGCCTCTCCCGCCGATCCGAGGCCGAGCGCGCGGCTTTCGAAAGCGAGCAGGAGAGGCCCGGTTTCCGCCATCTCTTCACGGTCATCACGTTCGTCTGGGGCATCGGCCTCGTCGCCGAGACGGCGCTCCGCGCCGTCCTCGTCTTCACCCTCCCCGTCGGCCGTTTCCTGATCGTGGGGCCGATCATCGGCTATGCAACGATCGGCCTCCTCCTGCTCTGGGCCTTCCTGTACAGCCGCCTGTCCCCTGCCAATTCCTGATCTTGACGGCACCCTCCCGCGGGGCCCGCCGCTTTCCACGCCTCCCGGAGGCGCCTATCGTCACCACGCGGCGCGGCACCCGAATGGCATGCAAGAGTTTGCTCCCGATGTCCTGGTAGCCGGCGGCGGCAACGCGGCTCTTTGCGCAGCAATTGCCGCCCGTCGGGCCGGCGCCTCCGTTCTCGTACTGGAAGCGGCCCCGCGCTTCTACCGCGGCGGCAACTCGCGTCACACGCGCAACATGCGCGTCGCCCACGATACGGCAACTGCGAACCTCACCGGCCGCTACACGGAGGAGGAGTTCCGGGACGATCTCCTTCGCGTCACCTCCGGTGCGACCGACGACGATCTCGCCCGCATCATGATTCACGAATCCAAGGATCTGCTGCACTGGATCGGCGCCCAGGGCGTGCGCTTCCAACCCTCGCTCAGCGGCACGCTCGGCCTCGGCCGCACCAACTCCTTTTTCCTCGGCGGCGGCCGGGCCATGCTGAACGCGCTCTACCGCACCGCCGAGGCGCTCGGCGTCGCCGTCCGCTATGATTCCGAGGTCGTCGATCTCGCCATCGACGACAACCACTTCAAGGCTGCCGTCGTGCTCGAAAACGGCGCCCGCTACAGCGTGCCCGCCCGCTCGTTCGTCGCCGCTGCCGGCGGCTTCGAGGCCAACACCGAATGGCTCGAGCAGGCCTGGGGCCCGAGCGCCGGGAACTTTCTCATCCGCGGCAGCCCCTACAACCACGGCACTGTTCTCAAATGCCTCCTCGAGAAGGGTGCCACCGAGGTCGGCGATCCCACTCAATGCCACGCCGTCGCTATCGACGCCCGCGCCCCGAAATTCGACGGCGGCATCATCACCCGGCTCGACTGTGTCGTTTTCGGCATCGTCGTCAACAAGCACGCCGAGCGCTTCTCTGACGAGGGCGAGGATATCTGGCCGAAGCGCTATGCCATCTGGGGCCGCCTGGTCGCCGCCCAGCCGGACCAGATCGCCTATATCCTCTTCGACGCCCGCGCCATCACTCTCTTCATGCCCTCGCTCTATCCGCCGATCCAGGCAGATGACATTCGCACTCTCGCCGCCAAACTCGAGCTCGACCCGGACGCACTCGAAACGACCGTCGCCGGCTTCAACGCGGCCTGCCGCCCCGGCCGCTTCGATCCGGAGATCCTCGATGACTGCGCAACCGTCGGCCTGGCCCCGCCCAAATCGCATTGGGCACGCCCGCTTGTCACCGCGCCCTTCTACGCCTATCCCGTGCGCCCCGGCATCACCTTCACCTATCTCGGCACGCGCGTGAATCGTGAGGCGCGCCTTCTCATGCAGGACGGCCGCGCCGCCTCCAACATGTTCGCTGCCGGTGAGATCATGGCCGGCAACGTCCTCGGCCGCGGCTACGCCGCCGGCATCGGCATGACCATCGGCGGCGTGTTCGGACGGATCGCCGGAACGGGGGCCGCGCGCCATGCACAGAACTGACGCGCTCGCCGAGGGTGATCGCGTCATGACCGTCTGCAATGCCTGCCGCTACTGCGAGGGGCTCTGCGCCGTCTTCCCGGCGATGGAGATGCGCCGCTCCTTCGCCGACGGCGATCTCGATTATCTCGCCAATCTCTGCCACCATTGCGGCGCCTGCTTCTACGATTGCCAGTTCGCCCCGCCGCATGAATTCAACGTCAACGTGCCTCTGGTGCTCGCGAAAATCCGCGCCCAGTCCTATGCCCGCTACGCCTGGCCAGGCTTCTTCTCGCCGCTCTTCGCGCGAAACGCCCTGGCCGTTTCCACGCTCACCCTCGCCGCGCTGGTCGGCTTCCTGGCCGGCTTCGCGCTCGCCGGCGCAAACGCTCTCTTCCTCGCCCATGCCGGCCCCGGCGCCTTCTACGTCATCATGTCGCACAACGCGATGGTGATCGTCTTCGGCATCGCCTTCCTCGCCGCGCTTGCCGCGCTCGCGGCAGGACTCGCCCATTTCTGGCGTGGCATCTCCGAACCTGCCGCAACGCTGGCCTCGCCGGCCTTCCTCGCCGCCGCCACCCACGATGCCGCATTGCTCCGCTATCTCGAGGGTGGCGGCGCCGGCTGCATGAATGAAGACGAGCGCCCCACGGATCGCCGCGCGCTCTTCCATCATCTGACCTTCTGGGGCTTCCTGTTCTGCTTCGCTGCCACCTGTGTCGGGACCATCTATCACTACGGCTTTGGCCGCGAGGCACCCTATCCGTGGTGGGATCTTCCGGTCGTGCTCGGCACCCTGGGCGGGTTCGGTCTGGTCGTCGGCACGCCGGGTCTCTTCCTCGCCCGGCTCCGTCGCGACCCGGCCATCGCCGATGCCGACCATTCCGGTATGGAAACGACCTTCATCGTGATGCTCTTCCTCACCGCGCTCTCAGGCCTCGCGGTTCTCTTCTTCCGCGCCACCCCGGCCATGGCGGTGCTGCTCGCGCTCCATCTCGGAATCGTGTTCGCGCTGTTCCTGACCTTTCCGTACGGAAAATTCGTTCACGGCCTCTATCGCTTTGCCGCCCTGGTCCGTTACGCACGCGAACGCCGCACGCTCGCGGCCCCCCCGGATAGCGGATCCTGAAAGGCTCCGTCGGCCTCCGCTCGAGCCGAACACACTAGAGCGGTTCCGCTGAGGGTGGAATCGCCGGTTTTGGCTTGGCGCGACGCGGAGACGTGTGATTCGTAGCTGCCCGGCTGATGTGGGAGGCGGCGATGACTTGGCGCCGGGGTCAAACCTACTCGCAGGACTTGCGAGATCGCGTGCTCGCGGCGGGCACCCTGACGGCGCGCCAAGCGGCGGAGCGGTTCGGGGTCAGCGCCTCGTATGTGGTCAAGGCCCGGCGGCGGCTGGCCCTCACCGGGGCAGTGACACCGCGGCCGCAGAAGCCGTGTGTAGCGCGCAAGCTGGTGCATCT
>JASHOA010000023.1 GCA_030041375.1 Acetobacteraceae bacterium | reverse complement strand
AGGCTCCGGCTGGTCCACAACAACGGCGCCATGGGATCGCCTCGCGTCGTCGGCTCGACCAGGCCACGCAGGTCAGTCACCAGGGTGGGATCGGTCTCCGTCAGCTTCTTGCGCCCGCCGCCAGGCCGCCGCGTGCGGCCGGGCATAGCCTCTGCCGGCGCTGTGCCAGTCAGTTCCTGCAACCCGCGGTCGATCGTGCTGCGCGCCAGTCCGGTGATCCGCGTCAGCGCCACAACACCGCCCCGACCGGCAGTACGGGCCTCCGCCGCAGCAAAACGACGCAGCCCCCGCTCGTCCAGCACCGGGGCAAGCGCCGCGTAGCGTAACGTGATGGCCGCTTCGTCGATCACGCCGCGAGTCTAGGACACCACGCCACCGCGCCGGAATCCCCAAAATGGGCGAAGCACGCGCGATTCAGTTATTTTTCAACAAATCCTTCCGGCGTGCTCGCGGTGGTCTATGCGGGCTATCTGACCGGCGTCCTGCTCGGGGCTGCTCTGCACGCGCTCACGAAGCGGCCACTTCTGTTCAGCCTGGCTCTGTTGGGAATGGCGCTGGCCGGCGATCGCTGGAGCGTGCGCGGTCAGAAGCAGGATTGACTAGACCCGTGTCGGGCTCACTGCAGCACGATCTCGACTCTCCGGTTCTGCGGCTCTCGCACGCCCGGTCCGGTGGGCACGAGCAGGTGTGTGGCGCCGAAACCCTGGATGGCGATGAGGTCCCGCGGCACGCCGTCACGCACCAGTTCCGCGGCGACTACCCTTGCCCGGCGAAGCGACAGTTCCTGGTTGTAGCCCGGGCTGCCCGAGGTGTCGGTATAGCCATTGACCGCGATGCGGGTCACCTGCACCCGGGGCACATTTTCTGCCGCATTCGCAATGATCTGCCGGGCGTGCCCGCTCAGTTCCGCTTGATCCCAGTCGAAGAACACCAGATAGGTGCGCGTCGCAGCCGGTAGCGGTGCGGGTGCGGCGGCAATCGGAGGCGGCGCCTCTCGCGCCTCGCCAAATGTATAGCGCAGGCCGCCATTCAGCACCCAGCCGCGGAAGCCGCCGTCATTGGCAACGTTGCTCTGCCAGGCGACATCGCCGTAGAGCGAAAGATGCCGCGTCAGGGTGCCGGTGAGCCCGCCGCCAATCTGCAGCGCGGTGCCGAGCGTGCCGGTGCCGAAGGAGACCCCGCTCAACACGACATTGCCCGCCCCGCCGATCCCTTGCAGGAGGTTGGCTTTCAGGTACGGGGTAAAGCGCATGTCCTCCTGGTTCTGAAACGGCCGGGTCAGGCGGAAGCCGATGCGCGCCACACCCTGATCAGGACTGCCCATGTCGATGGCGATGCCGTCGACGTCAGTGGCGTTGTCAAAGCTGAGATGCTGCCAGACCAATTGTGCCTGCGGTTCGAAGGAGAGCTTCCACCATGGCAGTGCAAAGGGGATCCCGGCCTCCAGCGAAACGGCGAGGGAAGTGCCATTGATGCCGGTGGTCCGACCGCGATCTGCCGTGGTGTAGACGCCGTCGAACAACCCTCCCATGACGATACCATCGACATACCAGCCGGAACGGTCCTGCCAGGTGGCGATTCCGGCAAGGCTTTGCGTGTTGAACAGCCCCTTGCTGGCACCATCCACGGCGGAAGGCTGCAGCCACAGCCGCCCGAGCGTGCCGGCCAGGCCGACCCTGAGCGTGCCATCGTTGTTGTCAACGGCGATGCCGTTGGCGCCGAATTGCACCGCACTGTAATCCTCGCTGAAATTGTAGCCGTAGGCAGCGAAGTCGCGATTGGTGGTGTAGTTGAGCAGGCCGCCATAGGCACGCAGGAACACCTCTGCCTGGGGAGAATCGCCGAGAATCTGATCGTCGCGGATCTCGCCGAGGCGCCGGTGCAGCATGTCGAGATCGAGGAAGCCCGCCTCGAACAGCGCCCGCGGCGTCGAGAGGTAGGACGGCACCTGCGGGGCCACGGCGGGCCGCGCGCCCGCCGGCAGGGACGGCGCGGCCGGCAGCCCCGGATCCGGTACCGGGTTCGGCGGCGGCGACGGAGGCGGCTCGGGACCAGGCGGTGTGGATGGCGTGGGCGGGGTCGGCGAGGTCGGCGAGGTCGACTCGGGCGAAGTCGGCGTGGGCGGGGTTGGCGGCTCGGGCTCCGGCGGTATCACGCCAGACGGGCCGACATAGACGTTTTGCAGCCGGTAGTCCCAGTGCGCGCCGGGATCGACCAGGGATTGGCTCGGATCGGCGGGGCCGTTCGGCGCGCCCGGACCATAGGCGTTGAGGGTATACTGGTACGGGGTGCCTCCGTCGAAGTAGCCACCCGCCAGGGTGAAGGCGCCTGGCGTCGAAGTGCCGGCGACCTGGATGATCGAGATGCCGTCCCCCGGATCCGGCACGCCGGTCAAGGAGGTGATGTCTCCGGGACCGCCGGCATTGACGACTTGAACACTGGTCGTGCCGCTGGCATTGCCGTTGATCAGAAGCCGGTCGGTGAATTGGTTCGATAACGGCCCGCCCGCGTTCAGAAATGTGTTGATCGACAACTCGCCGCCGCTGCTGCTGTAAGCGCCGTTCACCGTCACTGACTTGAAGACGCCGCCCACGGGGGCCGCGAACGCGATCAGGCTGTCGTTGTTGGCCAGTGTCGTAACGGTGGAATCGCCGGTGACAGTCCAGGTGGTATTGTCGTGCAGCGTGACGTCGGTCGTGCTCCCCGAGTCCGTTATGATGGCGCCGGTCAGTTGGGACGTTCCCGCATCCAGCGTGACGACGGATGGCGCCGCGGTGCTGAGCAGGATGCCGTTGTTGCTGGTGACGCTTGATCCGTTGACCGTGATGTCCGCCGTGGCGCCCTGGATGCGGAAAGCATCCGCCGCGCTGCTGACCTGAGCCGAATCGATACCCAGCGTGTTGGTGATCCCGGCCGGTCCCTGGAAGAGAAATCCGTAGCTTCCGGTGCCGGTTGTCGTCACGCTGCCGCCGCTGAGCATCAATGTGCCGCCATTCTGCAGCACGCCGCCGGGCGCAGTTGGGCCGGAGGTCTGGACCGTGACGCCGGTCGCATCAATCGTCCCTGCCGAGGCGTTGAGAGCCGCCGCACCAGACCCGGTGGTGGTGACGCTGCCGCCGTTGTTCAGCAAGACCGTGCCACCGGTATCCGCATCGACACCGGTGGCGCCGGCGCCGCTGGTGGTAACGCTGGCGGGGCCGGTGGCGGTGATGAGACTGTTGCTGCCGGTTGCCTGAAGCCCTGCGCCGCCGCTCCCGCCGGTGCTGACGGATGTGCCGGCGCCGAGCGTGACCGATCCGCCCGAGTCCGCAAGAGCGCCGATGCCGCCGGCGCTGTTCGGAACGGACACGGTGACGCCATCGGCACTGAGTGTGCTGCCGCTACCACTGGCCCAGATCGCCGTCTCGCCCCCCGCGCTGGACGGCAGTGTGACGCTCCCGCCGCTCAGCGCGACGTTGCCGCCGCCGGCGGCCTTGGCACCCACATCTCCGCCCGTGCCGGTGACGACGATCGGCACATTCGTGGCCGTGATCGTGCTGCCGGATGATTGCGCCAGCGCACCGGTCTCGCCGCCGCCGGTACCCGTTACGGTCAACGAGCCGCCGGTTAGCGAGATGGTGCTGCCCGTCAGCGCCTTCGCGGCGGCATCACCGCCCGTTCCGGCGACCGTGACCACAACGTTGTCGGCGGTGATCGTGCTGCCAGTTTCCGCTTCCAGGGGCGTCTTCCCGCCGCTGGTGCCGGTAATGCTGACAGTGCTGTTGCTCAACTGGATCTGGGCACCCGACTCGGTATGCGCGGCGAAGTCTCCGCCGCCGAGCGGCCCTTGCACCGTAATGCCGTCGCCGATGATCTGGCTGCCGGCGCCGATCGCCAGCAGGCCATTGTTGCCGCCGCTGTTCAGCATATTGATGAGCGTGCCGCTGTTCAGCCTGACGACGCCGCCGTTCGTCGCTTCGACCAGGATGTCGCCCCCGCCCGGCAGGCTCAGGTTGAAGCCGGTCGCGACGATCTCGCTGCCCGATCCGTTAGCAAGCAAGCCGGTGATCCCGCCACCGCCGAAGGTGGAGACCAAGCTCGATCCGCCCTGCACCGGATCGACCCCGAAGGTGATGACGGCTCCGCTCCCTGCCGTCACGCCGGTGCCAAATGGCACGCTGATCCGCACGCCATTCGCCGTCACCGCAGCGGTATTCCCGGCAGTGACGCCCGAGACCGTGCTGCCAGCCGGAATGGTGCAGGAAGCCCCCGCCCCGCTGACGTTCACCGCGCCGCTGCTGACCGGGCAATTCGCGGCCTGGGCAGCGTGAATGGCAACAGAGGCTGCGACCAGAGTCGTGAGCGCCAGCAAGGCGCGCCGTGTGGCTTCCAGGAAGGGAATGATGGTCGCACCCTGGATCAGTCTGCGCATGGGCGCCACCTGACCCTCCGTTCTCTCACGCCCGATCGTCGACCCGTATGTCCCGACGAAGCGGCTATGCCAGGGCAACATATTCGAGAAAACCGTTGCGGAATGTCAAGCTATTCCCCATCGGCGCGCGGCTCCGACGCGGGCTGAGTGCCCAAATATGCTGGGCGAGTGGACCGACGGCATTGGATTTGGCGGATTGGATCGATGAAGGGGTCAGCGGAAGGGTTGTGCTTTTTATCATGATGGGAGCATGATTTGAGACGAGTGGACGAACGTTGGATCGCAGCGCACCGGAGGAGACTCGGCGAATGGCCGTATTCGCGGCGGGGCCAAAAGCGGTCATGATGGATTTCGCAACCGACGATATCGGCTACGGGTTGCGCGGGAACGGGCACACCATCCGGAACGCGGGTGAATCCGATCCCGGGTTCCCGGAGATATTCCGGTTTTCCATGTCAGCGATGTTTCGCTCACGGACCGGCTTACCCATCCGCCGCCGGCGCTGGTTGCCGCCGATCGCAACGGCGATCTCGCCAGCATCGGGAAGCGGCCGACGGCAAGCCGGGCGTGATGCCGGCGTTACGCCGGTGGCGGGCGGCAGCGCATCAGGTTCATCGGCTTGAGCGACATCACCGTTTCGCCGTGCTGGTTCAGCACCTCGACGTAATTCCGCACCATGCCGCGATCGGGCCTGGAACGCGAGCGCCTCGCCTCCTCCACCGTGACGCGCAGGCTCAGCGTGTCACCCGGCCGTACCGGCTTCAGCCAGCGCAACTCGTCGATCCCCGGCGAGCCGAGGGAGGAGGCATCGTCCAGCACCTGTTCGGCAAAGAGCCGCATCATCAGCGCGGCCGTGTGCCAGCCCGACAGAATGAGGCCGCCGAACGGCCCTGCCGCAGCGGCTTTCTTGTCGAGATGGATCGCCTGGGGATCGTAGCGGCGGGCGAAGTCCAGCATCTCCGCTTCGGTGACTTCGATGCGGCCGAACGCGAAGACCTGGCCCTCGGCGAAGTCATCGAAATAGCGCGGTGAGGGAAGCGGCGGGCGGGCAGGGGGAGAATCGGTCATGCCGATCTCTCCAGTGTCCTGCCCCCACCGTTTGCTGCCGCCGGCAGCAAACGAAAGAGGATCAGCAGGCCACTGAAGATAAAGAGGTGTGTGCCGACCACCAGGGTGCATCCTACGGTATCAAGCGTGGGAATCGGCACACTAGCAGAGTTCGCCGCTGGCGACATTTGCCGCTAAATTGCACGGCCGGGAGGACGGTGATGACGGGCACCGGGAGCGGGAATGCGGTCGATTTCTTCATCGATCGCCATGTGCGTCTCGGCCGGGCGGCGCACAGCGCGTTCACCGACCCTGCACGCAGCCTGAGCTATGGCGATCTTGCCGAGGCGACGCGGCGGTTTGCCGCTGCGCTTGGCCGGGCCGGTATCCGGCGGGAGCGGCGGCTGGCGCTGCTGCTGCTGGATACGATCGATTTTCCGATTGCCTTCTGGGGCGCGTTGCGCGCCGGCGTGGTGGCGGTGCCGGTCAATACGCTGCTCTCCCACGAGCAGATCGGCTACATCCTCTCCGACAGCCGCGCCGAGGGGCTGATCATCTCGGCGCCGCTGTTGCCGGAATTGCGGCCGACGCTGGCGGCACTGCCCGGCCTCAGCGTTGTCGTCGCCGCCGGCGTCGATGGCGGGGCCGCCAAGGTGACGGGCGCGGAGCGGGATTTTGCGGAATTCGTCGCCGCCGGCGCGGGCGATGATCCGACCGTTGCCGCATCCGCCGACGAGGCTGCGTTCTGGCTCTATTCCTCGGGCTCGACAGGGCCGCCAAAGGGAGCGCGGCACGTGCATGGGAGCCTCGGCGTAACTGCCGGGACCTATGGTGCGCAGGTGCTTGGAATAACGAGCGACGACGTGGTGTTTTCCGCGGCCAAGTTGTTCTTCGCGTACGGGCTCGGCAATGCGATGACATTTCCGCTCTCGGTCGGCGCTGCGGCGGTGCTGCTGCCCGGCCGGCCGACTGCGGATGCGGTCCTTGGCATGATGCGGCGCTTCGCGCCCAGCATCTTCTGCGGCGTGCCGACATTGTACGCCGCTCTGCTCGCGCATCCTGAACTCCGGCCAGGGGCCGGGTCGCCGCGGCTCAGGCGCTCCATTTCTGCCGGCGAAGCGTTGCCGGAGGCAATCGGCGCGCGCTGGCGCGCAGTTGTCGGCAGCGACATTCTCGACGGGATCGGCACCACCGAGATGCTGCACATCTTCATCTCCAACCGCCCCGAGCGGCTGCGCTACGGCACCTCCGGCCTCGCGGTGCCGGGCTACGAGGTGCGCATCGTGGACGAAGCGGGCCAGGATGTCCGCGACGGCGAGTTGGGCGAGCTTTGGGTGAAGGGAGCGAGTGCCGCAGAGGGCTACTGGAACCAGCGTACGAAGAGCCGGTGGACATTTGTCGGCGAGTGGACGCGTACCGGCGATACCTATGCCCGCGACCCGGACGGGATGTACCGCTATTGCGGGCGGTCCGATGACATGATGAAGGTGGGCGGACTCTGGGTCTCGCCGTTCGAGGTCGAGGCGGCGCTCGTTGCGCATCCGGCGGTCAGGGAGGCGGCGGTGGTGGCGCGCACCGACGCGGACGGTCTGGTCAAGCCGCAGGCCTTTGTCGTGCTGAACGAAGGTGAGGCAACGCCCGGGCTTGCCGAAGCGCTGAAGCAGCATGTCAAGGCAACGGTCGGGCCGTGGAAGTATCCGCGCTGGATCGAGATCGTGCCGGCGCTGCCGAAGACGGCGACCGGCAAAATCCAGCGCTACAGGCTCAGGGCGAAAGCATGATCGCAGCACGGATCGATTTCCAGACCGAGCCCGCGCGCTACCGGCACTGGCGGATTGCGACGGAGGGCGCGATCGCCGAGCTCATTCTGGATGTCGATCCGGATGGCGGGTTTTTCCCTGGCACCGAGCTCAAGCTCAACTCCTACGATCTCGGCGTGGATATCGAACTCGCCGATGCCGTGCAGCGGCTGCGCTTCGAGCATCCCGAAGTTCGTTGTGTCGTCCTCCGCTCGGGCAAGCCGGGCGTTTTCTCGGCCGGCGCCAACATTCGCATGCTCGCTCAGGCAAGCCATGCGCACAAGGTCAATTTCTGCAAGTTCACCAACGAGACGCGCCTCGCGATCGAGGATGCCGGAGACCATTCGCGGCAGTTCTATATCGCCGCGGTCAGCGGCGCTTGCGCGGGCGGCGGCTACGAGCTCGCGATCTCTGCCGGGTGGGTGATGCTGATCGATGATCGGCGCAGTACCGTGGCACTTCCGGAGACCCCACTTCTCGGGGTGCTCGCCGGCACCGGCGGGCTGACACGGCTTACCGACAAGCGCCGTGTGCGGCGCGACCGTGCCGATCTCTTCTGCCTCCTGGAAGAGGGTGTGCGCGGAAAGCGGGCGGTGGACTGGCGTCTGGTGGACGAAGTGGTTCCACCATCGCGCTGGGAGACGGCGGTCGCGGCGCGCGCTGCCGAGTTCGCGGCGCGATCGGACCGGCCGACGGATGAAGCCGGGATCCGGCTTCCACCACTCACGCGGCATTTCTCCACGGATGGCGTTGCCTACGAACACGTGCGGATCGCGCTCGATCGGCCGGCGCGGCGCGCCTTTTTGACCATCACGGGACCGGCTCGATTGCCGGCCGACCTGGCCGGGATCGTCGCCGAAGGTGCCCCATTCTGGCCGCTTGCCGTGGCACGCGAGCTGGACGATGCACTGTTGCATCTGCGTTTCAACGAGCCCGGGCTCGGGCTTCTGGTGCTGAAGACTACCGGCGATCCCAGCGCGGTGCTCGCTGCCGATGCGCTTCTGGACGCGCATGGCGGGCACTGGCTGGTGCGGGAAATCCGCCTTTTGCTGCGCCGCGTGCTGAAGCGGCTCGATCTCACCTCGCGCAGCCTGATTGCGCTGATCGAGCCGGGAAGCTGCTTCGCCGGCACGCTGACCGAGATTGCCTGGGCGGCGGATCGCGCGGTGATGTTCACGGGAAGCCGCACCGGCAACAACAGCGGGCCGGCCACGATCGGCCTCTCTCCCCTGAACTTCGGTACCTATCCGATGGGCAACGGCCTGACCAGGTTGCAGACGCGGTTCCTGGGCGAACCGGAAAGCGAGACGCGGGCGCGGGCGCGTTGCGGGACGCTGATCGAGAGCGAGGAGGCCGCGGAACTTGGCTTGGTCACTGCGAGCTATGACGAGATCGACTGGGACGATGAAGTGCGGCTGATGCTGGAGGAGCGCGCCAGCTTTTCGCCCGATGCGCTGACCGCGATGGAGGCCAATCTGCGTTTTGCCGGGCCGGAGACCATGGAGACGCGCATCTTCGGCCGCCTCAGCGCCTGGCAGAACTGGCTGTTCCAGCGCCCGGGCGCGGCAGGTGAAAGCGGCGCGCTCAAGCGTTACGGCAGCGGCATCAAGCCGGAATTCGACCCCGACCGGGTTTGAAAGGAAGGCCATGCAGGAGGGCAGCGTTGTCGATTATGACGGCCTGATCCCGAACAATGTCGGGCTGAAGGACGATGCGCGCGTCAGGCGCGCGCTCGAGACCTGGCATCCGGGCTACATCGACTGGTGGATGGACATGGGGCCCGACGGGTTCCAGGACGCGCTCGTCTATCTGCGCACGGCGGTCGGTATCGATCCGGAAGGTTGGGCGAAGTTCGGCTTCGTGCGCATGCCGGAATATCGCTGGGGCATTCTGCTGGCCCTGCCGCAGGCTGACCGAACCATTGCGTTCGGCCACCATAAGGGCGAGCCGGCCTGGCAGGAGGTGCCTGGCGAATACCGCGCCATGCTGCGCCGGCTGTTGGTGATTCAGGGCGATACCGAGCCCGCCTCGGTGGAACAGCAACGTCATCTCGGCCGCACGGCGCCTTCGCTCTACGACATGCGCAACCTTTTCCAGGTCAATGTCGAAGAAGGGCGCCATCTCTGGGCGATGGTCTATCTGCTGCAGAAATATTTTGGCCGCGACGGACGCGAGGAGGCGGAGGCCCTGCTCGAACGCCGCTCCGGCCACCAGGACCGGCCGCGCATGCTGGGCGCGTTCAACGAGGCGACGCCGGACTGGCTGAGTTTTTTCCTCTTCACCACTTTCACCGACCGCGATGGCAAGATGCAGCTTGCGGCGCTGGCGCAATCGGGCTTCGATCCGCTCTCGCGCACCTGCCGCTTCATGCTGACCGAGGAGGCGCACCATATGTTCGTGGGCGAGAACGGGGTCGCCCGCGTGGTGGGCCGTACCTGCGAGGCGATGCGGCAGGCTGGGATCGACGATCCGGCCGATGTCGAGCGGGTGCGCGCGCTCGGCGTGATCGACCTGCCGCTGATCCAGAAGAAGATCAACCTCCACGTCTCCCTGACGCTCGATTTGTTCGGAGCCGAGATCTCCACCAATGCGGCGAACGCCTTCAGCGCCGGGCTGAAAGGCCGCTATCGCGAGGACAAGATCGACGACGATCATCGGCTCGTCGATTCCACCTACCCGGTCCTCCGCCTCGAGGACGGGACGATCCGCGAGCAGCAAGTGCCGGCGCTATCGGCGCTCAACATGCGGCTTCGCGACGATTTCATCGCCGACGCATCGGGCGGGCCGAGGCGCTGGAACAAGATCATCGAAGAGGCGGGGTTTCCGTTTCGGCTGGGATTGCCGCATGTCGCGTTCAACCGCCGCATCGGCGAGTTCGCGGGGCTCGGCGCCGACCCGGCCGGGCGGATTCTACCGGATGCCGCCTTTATTGCAGAGCGCGAAAAATTCCTGCCAAACGATGCTGACAACCGCTTTCTCGAGGGCCTGATGCGCCCGGAGCACCGGCCGGGCCAGTGCGCCGGATGGATCGCACCGCCCAAATCGGGCGTCGGCGGCAAGCCGGGCACGTTCGAATATGTCCGGATCGAGGGGTAGCCTGCGGCGTCAGGTCCCGACAGAGCTCGACAACACGCTTTAATCGTTCATCGGGTAGGAGGCCATCAGGCGCTTCTGCATCCGCCAGAGGCGGAACGTTTCGCGGATGCTGCTCGGCCGGTGGCCACGCGCGCGGTTGGCGCGGCCGATCATGAAAGCGGCATGATAGTGGAAGAACTGCGCGGAATAGGCATCCGCGAGTGTCATGTTCGGATCCCAGACATGCGTTGCCTCCGAGCCCGAACCGTTGATCTCGATGATGCGGAAACCGCGTCCGCGCCTGAGCTGGGCCAGCGAGGTGAAGCGCACATCGATGCGGCCGAAATGGAAATCGGGGATGGCCTGGGCGATCAAATCGATCGTGGCGGTGAGCGTGGTCGTGATCTCGCGCGCGCCGTTGCGGAAGGTCGAGCCCTTGCAGTGGTTGCCGACGAAGACGAGTCTCACCGGCGTGCCGGTCGGCGGCACTTCCTTGAGCCGGCCGGCAAGCCGAGGCAGGTAGAGGTGGGGCACGAGGCCGGCGCGCGGATCGTTGCGAACGAGATCCTCGATCGTCGAGCGACCGTCTCCCACCACCACCGGTGCCGATTTGAGAGTGAGCGAAGTCACCTTGCCGGTCGGCTCACCCGGGTGGCGGATGTAGAAGATCCCGGCTTCGCCTTCGTACGGAACGAATTCCTGGAAGATGACGGCAACGCCCTTCGGGTAATCGGCGATGAAGCGGGCGAGGTCATCCCGCTTCTGCAGGAGCCGCACTCCCGTGCCGTTGCAGCCGATATCCGGCTTGCCGACCAGCGGGTAAGCCAAGCCAGCCCGGGCCAGCGCTGCCTCGGCAGCGGCCATGCCGGCATCGCCATCCGCTTCGGTCTCGACCCGCACATAAGGAGCGAGCCACTGTCGGGCCGGGGCCTCTACCTGGTCGAGAATGGAGGATTTCGACTCGCCGCAAAGGCCGCCGGCGGCAATGCGCGGATTGGCCGCCGTCAGCAGCAGCGGCGAGCCGTAACGCAAGCCGAGCGCCAGCCACTGCACCGCCACCGGCGCATAGAAAAGCCAGGCCGGCCAGAATTCGAAACTCGATACGGGCTGGGACCGGCCACCCGTGCGGAGCCACCAGAAGGCTCTCGGCCGGTCGGCCTCGCGCAGTGCGGCGTCCATCATGCGAGCAGCCTGCGACCTCCTCGACTGAGTTCGTGATACCCCGGCCGAAGGCCGCGGGGACGGATCAACCCCTGATTGCCGACCCGAGGCTCTGACACCCGGTCGCTGGCGAGGTCCCATAAAGAACACGGGGCGGCGCGTCGTGGCAACCGGAGAAATCGTAAGCATTTGTTCCTCTCCGTCTCGCCCTCGTTCCCTTCTCCGTTGTCCCTGGCCGAAGCGGCCCGCATCGGCCAGGATTGCCGCGCTCTCGTGTGCCGACACTCACGCTTGGTATTCGTTGATGCGCTGTAGCGGTCGGCACACACCTCTTTATTTTCAGTGGCCTGCTGATCCCCTTTCCGTTTGCTGCCAACGGCAGCAAACGTCGGGGGCAGGACACTAGGTCGGGAGGATGCGGATGGATTTTGCCCACTCGGAACGGGTCGAGGCGCTGTGCCGCCGGCTCTCCGCTTTCATGGAGACCGAGGTCTATCCAAACGAGGCGACCTACGCCGCGGAACTGGCGGCCGCCGCCGACCGCTGGCGGCCACTCTCGATCGTCGAGCGGCTCAAAGGGCAGGCGCGCGCCGCCGGGCTCTGGAACCTCTTCTTCCCCGATCCGGTGCGCGGCATGGGGCTTTCCAATCTCGACTATGCGCCGCTGGCCGAGATCATGGGGGCAGTGCCCTGGGCCTCCGAAGTGTTCAATTGCTCGGCACCGGATACCGGCAACATGGAGATCCTCCATCGGTTCGGCACCAAGGAGCAGCAAGATCAATGGCTTGAGCCGCTGCTCGCCGGCCAGATCCGCTCCTGCTTCGCGATGACCGAGCCCGCCCAGGCATCCTCCGATGCCACCAACATCCAGGCCGCCATCCGCAGCGACGGCGATTCCTACGTGATCGACGGGCACAAATGGTGGATTTCCGGCGCCGGCGACCCGCGCTGCCGGCTGATCATCTTGATGGGAAAGACGGCGCCGGATCTTCCTGACAGATACCGCCAGCAATCCATGGTCCTCATCCCGCGCGATTCCCCCGGGGTCACGGTGAAAAGGATGCTGCCCGTGCTGGGCTCGGACGATGCGCCGCACGGCCATGCCGAAATCACCTTCGAGCAGGTGCGTGTGCCGGCCCAGAATCGGCTCGGCGGCAAGGGCGAGGGTTTCGCCATCGCCCAGGCCCGCCTCGGCCCGGGACGCATCCATCATTGCATGCGGGTGATCGGGCTGGCCGAGCGGGCGCTTGCCGCGATGTGCCGCCGCGCGCACGACCGTCAGGCCTTCGGACGGCCGCTCGCAGAGCAGGGTGTGAGCATCGAGCGGGTCGGCCAGGCGCGCCTCCTGATCGAGCAGGCCCGCCTCCTGGTGCTGCGCGCGGCATGGATGATGGATACTGCCGGGACCAAGGCCGCACGGCGCGAAATCGCCATGATCAAGGTGGCGGCGCCGGCAATGGCCTGCCAGGTGATCGACTGGGCGATCCAGATGCATGGCGGCGCCGGGCTGACCGACGATTTCGGACTGGCCGAGATGTGGCGCGTCGCACGCAGCCTGCGCATCCTCGACGGCCCCGACGAGGTGCACCGCTACCAGATCGGACGGATGGAGCTGGCGCGGCATCGGCCTTTCGCTCCGAACCGCTGAGATCGCTCCGTTGCGCCGCTCTCCGATCGACGACCCCGCACCGGCCACGCCATGAGCATCGACACCACGGCCTGGCGAACGGGCGCCGCAGCGGCGATTTTCGCCTTGACCTACTTCGTGATGGCGATCGGACGGCTGCCCGGCTTCCGCCTCGACCGCGCCGGCGCCGCCTTCCTTGGTGCCAGCCTGATGGTCGCCGCCGGCGTGCTGAGCCTGCCGGAAGCCTTCGCCGCCATCGACATGAACACGATCGCACTCCTGCTCGGAATGATGATCGTGGTCGCCAACCTCCGGCTGTCCGGCTTCTTCCGGCTGCTCACCCAATGGGCAGCCACGCGCGCGCGCCATCCGCTGATCCTGCTCACCGCCGTTGTCCTCATCTCCGGCATCCTCTCGGCGTTCCTCGTCAACGACGCCGTCTGCCTCGCCTTGACCCCGCTCGTGCTCGAACTCGTGCTCGGCCTCGAGCGCAACCCGGTGCCCTATCTTCTCGCCGTCGCAATGGCCTCGAATGTCGGCGGCGTTGCCACCATCACCGGCAATCCGCAGAACATGATCATCGGCTCGCTGTCCGGCATCGGCTACGGGTCCTTCGCCGCCGCACTGGCGCCCGTGGCGGCGATCGGCCTCGCGCTGACCATCCTGCTCATCGCGACCCTTTTCCCGCGCGAATTCTGGATCAGGGTGCGGCTCGCCGCGCCACCCGCGCCGCCGGTCAGGCCGCATCGCACGCTGATGTTCAAGACGCTCTTCGTCACCGCTTCCCTGATGGTGGCCCTTTTTCTCGGCGTCGCCCCGGCCAAGGCGGCCGCGGTTGCCGGCGCATTCCTTCTGCTTTCGCGACGGGTCAAGAGCGGCAGGGTCTATGCGGAGATCGACTGGACGCTGCTTTTGATGTTCGCCGGGCTTTTCATCGTCGTCGCCGGTTTCGAGCACGCCGTGCTCACCCCTGCCCTGCTGCAGCGCCTGCTGGCTTTGCCCCTTTCCGGAACGGCTGCGCTCAGCGTGCTGACCGCAGCACTCGCGAATCTCGTCAGCAACGTGCCTGCGGTGCTCGTGCTGCGCCGCTTCGTCGAACACCTGGCTGATCCCCGAGAGGCCTGGCTGGTGGTCGCGATGGCATCGACGCTGGCGGGCAACTTCACGATTCTCGGCTCGGTCGCCAACCTGATCGTGGTACAGCGCGCCCGCGCGCGGAATATCGAGATCCGGTTCGGCACCTACTTCCGCGTCGGCGCCCCGCTCACCGTGCTCACCATCGCGGTCGGCGTATTGTTGCTCTAAGCAGGGGTGCTCTAACCGGGGGTGCTTTAATCGGGGGACGTCACGGCAAGCTGCGGGTTGTCGAACCGCGGATGGCGCATGCGGTCGAAGGCAGCGGCAAGGGCCTCTGCCAAATCCCGCTTCTCCTCCTCGCCGAGGGCGCGCGCGACTTCCTCGCTGACGCCGTGCGCCACCAAAAGCAGTGCCGGCACGCGGCCGCGCCGCTCTTCCAGGACCACCCTGAGCCATTGCACGGGGAGCACCTTCTCCTCGCGCCGGCCGCTCCGGCTGGTCCGGCGCACGACGAGCCCGCTCTCGCTCAAGAGCAGGATTTCGCTTTCGCGCTTCGCGCTTTCGGAGTGCCAGTGCAGGAGCAGAAGAGCGAACCCGACTTCCGCGCCGTTGAAGCCGGCCACGGGCCAGGCGCCGAGCCGCCAGCAGAAAAACGTGATCAGCGACGAAAACGCCCACACCACGGCAATCAGGCAATAGACCCCGCGCCGCGTCAGGCTGCGGTGCGGCACGACCACCGCTTCGAACAGCGCTTGCGATCCGGCCAGCATGGCTGCCCCGTGAGCCCTTTCTTGAGCCCTCTCTCCAGGGGTTATCTTGTGCGGCACGCCCTCTCTCTGCAAGAACCTCGCATGCCTGCCAAGGAGCCGGAAATCGCGACCAGGCCGATCAGCGCCGCTGCCGTGCGGGGCTTCATTGAAGCTCTCGCCGCCGCCAACCCGGACCCCCGGAGCGAACTTGCCTTCACCGACCCCTTCACGCTCCTGATCGCCGTCGTCCTTTCTGCGCAGACCACCGACAAGGCCGTGAACCTTGCCACGCCCGGCCTGTTCGCCGAAGCGCCGACGCCCGAAGCCATGGTGCGGCTTGGCGAGAGCGGGATCGCGCGCCACATCAGGACGCTCGGGCTATGGCAGGGGAAGGCCCGCAACGTGGCCGCCCTCTCGAAGCTGCTTCTGGAGCGTCATGGCGGGAAAGTGCCGGCCGACCGCGCCGCCCTCGAGGCGTTGCCCGGGGTCGGCCGGAAAACCGCGAATGTCGTCCTCAATGTCGCCTTCGGCCAGCCGACGATGGCGGTGGATACGCATATCTTCCGGGTTGCCAACCGCACCGGGCTGGCGCCCGGCCGCACGCCGCGCGAAGTCGAGGAGGCGCTCATCCGCCGCATCCCGCCCGCCCTGCTGCATGACGCGCATCACTGGCTCATTCTGCACGGGCGCTACATCTGCAAGGCGCGGCTGCCGGAATGCTGGCGCTGCCCGGCGGCGCGCTTCTGCGGCTATCGGCCGAAGATCAAGGCTCCATGATCCGCCTCGATCGCGCGCGCGACCTCCTCTGTGTCGTCGACCTGCAGCCGACCTTCATGCCGGGCGGGGAGCTTGCTGTTGCCGACGGCGCGGCCATCGTGCCGGTGATCAACCGCATGCTCGCCGCTCTCTTCGACCATGCGGTCGCAACGCAAGACTGGCATCCGGCGGATCATGCTTCGTTCGCCGAGATGCACGCCGGCCACCCACCCTTCTCGACGGTTGCGATGCCCTACGGGCCGCAAACGCTCTGGCCGCGGCACGCCGTGCAGGACACAGCGAATGCGGCGCTGCACCCGGCTCTCTCGACGGCCCGCATCGACATGATCATCCGCAAGGGATTCGATCGCGGGATCGACAGCTATTCCGCCTTTTTCGAGAACGACCGCGCAACCGCGACCGGCCTCGACGGGTATCTCCGTGCGCGCGGCATCCGGAGGCTGTTTTTTGCAGGGCTGGCCACCGATTTCTGCGTCGCCTGGTCTGCCGAGGATGCAGCCCGGCTCGGCTACGAAGTTTTCGTGGTCGAAGATGCCTGTCGTGCGATCGCCCTGCCACGACCAGAAGGCGGGACCACGCTGAGCGCGGCCCGCACGCGGCTCGCGGAACGCGACGTTTCGTTCATTACCGAAAACGAACTGGCGGGGCGGTAGGCTTCGATCAGGCGCCGACCTCGCTCGTCATCTTGAGGATCCTCTCGTGCCTCCGGGCCTTCAGTTCTGCCGGCGCGAGTAGAAGGAGCGGGCCGAGTTCGGCCTCGATCGCCTTGCCGACGGCGGCGATCGCGGCTTCCGGGTCGCGATGCGCACCGCCCAGCGGTTCGGTAATGATCGCATCGATCAGCGCCAGCCGCAGCAAATCCTCCGCGGTGAGCTTCATCGCCTCCGCCGCGGCCGGTGCCGAGGCAGCGTCTCGCCACAGGATCGAGGCGCAGCCTTCGGGCGAGATGACCGAATAGACGGCGTGCTCGAGCATCAGCACCTTATCGCCGGCGGCGAGAGCGATCGCGCCGCCCGAGCCGCCCTCGCCGATGATGACGGCGATGTATGGCACCGGGGCGGCGAGCGAGGCCTCGATCGAGCGCGCGATCGCCTCGGCCTGGCCGCGGGCCTCGGCGTCGATTCCGGGGAAGGCGCCGGCAGTGTCCACGAAGGTCAGGATCGGCAGCGCGAATCGCCCCGCCAACTCGATCAGCCGGCGAGCCTTGCGGTAGCCCTCCGGCCGCGCCATGCCGAAATTATGCTCGATTCGCGTTTCCGTGTCGGTGCCCTTTTCGGTGCCGAGCACGAGCACCGAGCGGCCGCGAAAACGGCCGAGCCCACCAACGATGGCAGCGTCCTCGGCGAACGCCCGGTCGCCGGCGAGCGGCGCAAAGTCGGTCATCAGGCCCTCGATATAGGCGAGCGCCTTCGGCCGTTCGGGATGGCGCGCCACCTGGGTTTTCTGCCAGGGCGTCAGCTTCGCGTAAGTCGTGTGCAGGAGCCGCTCGGCCTTTTCGCTGAGCTTCGCCACTTCTTCGGCGATGTTCATTCCCTGCGGATCCGAGAGGTGGCGAAGTTCCTCGATCTTGCCCTCGAGTTCGGCGAGCGGTTTCTCGAAATCCAGGTATTCGCGCATCAGGCGCGCGCCAGCGGGTGATGTTCGGCCAGCAGCCGCGAAAGGCGCTCGGCAAGCACATGGGTGTAGATTTCCGTGGTGGCGATGTCGGCATGGCCGAGCAGCGCCTGCAGGCTTCTGAGGTCGGCGCCGCGCGCCAGCATGTGGGAAGCGAAAGAGTGGCGGAGCACGTGCGGGGAGACGCGCGCCGGATCGATTCCGGCGGCCAGCGCGACCTGCTTGAGAAGTGCGGCGAAGCCCTGGCGCGTCATGGCGCGCCTGGGATCACGGCCGGCGAAAAGGAACCGCCCGCCGGGCGGGCGGGCTGCGAGCAGCGCTTTGGTCGCCGCCCGGGCAGCGGCGGAGAGTGGCACCATCCGCTGCTTGGCGCCCTTGCCGCGGACGAGCAGCACCGGCGAGTTTTCATTGAAAGCCGTGCCGGTGAGCGAGAGCAGCTCGGAGATCCTGAGCCCGCTCGCATAGAGAATTTCCAGCGCCGCCTTGGCCACCAGGCCGGAAAGGCCGGGTCGCGCGGCAGCCGCGGCCAGCAGCGCCTCCACCTCCGGTTCGGTCAGGAAACGCGGAAGGCTGGCGGGCAATCGGGGCGAATCGAGGTGGCGTGTCGGATCATCCGCCCGCCATCCCTCTGCCAGCAGGAAGCGATGGAACTGCCTGAGGCACGAGAGGCGCCGCGCCAGGGTGCGCGCCGAAAGCCGCTCTGCCGACAACGCCTCGAGATAGCGTGTCAGCAGACCTGCATCCGCTCCGACGCTCGGGCATCCCCGCGCCGCCGCGAACTTTGCGAAATGGGCCAGGTCCGAGCCGTAGGCGGCCAGTGTATTCGGCCGTGCGCCGCGTTCGGCTGCCAGCATCTCCAGGAAGGCCTCGATCTGGCGCGACATGAACCTCAGCCGGCCCCGACCGTGCTGGTGGGGATCACCCTTGTCACGGGGCTGGGGTGCGGCGGGGCAGGCGGAAAGGCGCCGAGCGCGAGAAAGCCCACGCCCAGCAGCACGAGGACGATAACCACGACGAATGTGAAGCCGCCGCGCATTTCCAACGTCGCTACTCCCGGTCACTTGGCTCCCGCCAACGGGCGTGTGCTAGCGTTCAGTGCCATGACACGCAACTCCGCGCTGAAGGAAGCTGGATCGCTGCCGCCGGGGCTGGACGGCCGGTCGATCGTGCTGACCGGCCTGATGGGTGCCGGCAAGACCTCGATCGGCCGGCGGCTTGCCGCGCGCCTCGGGCTGCCATTCCGGGACGCGGATGCGGAGATCGAGGCGGCTGCCGGCTCGACCATTCCGGAACTCTTCGAGCGCTACGGCGAGCGGGCGTTCCGCGATGGCGAGCGGCGAGTCGTGCGCCGGGTGCTGGCCGGAGAGCCTTGCGTGCTGGCCACCGGAGGCGGCGCCTTTCTGGACCCGGAGACCAGGCGTGCGGTGCGTGAGACGGCCGTCTCGGTATGGCTGCGCTGCCCGCTTGAAACCCTGGTGCGCCGGGTCGCCGTGCGCAGCAATCGCCCGCTTCTGGCAGGCGGCGACCCGGAGGAGATTCTGAGGCAACTCATAGCGGTGCGCCATCCGATCTACGCCGAGGCGGATCTCACGATCGATTGCGGCGATGAAAGCGCGGATGCGACGACGGTGCATGTGCTGACCGCTCTGCTGGCCTGGCGCCCGCCGCGCCGGCTGGCAGTGGTGACCGAGCGAGCAAGCTACGATGTCCTGATCGGAGCGGACCTGGTCTCGCGCGCCGGGGCCTTGCTGGCGCCGGTGCTGCCGCAAAAGCGTGCGGTCATCGTGACGGATGAGACGGTCGCGAGGCTCTACCTGTCGGCGGTCCGCGCGGCGCTCGCGGAAACTGCAGTCGAGACCGCCGAGATCATCGTCCCGCCCGGCGAACGTTCGAAATCCCTCGAGAGCTACGCCGCGCTGATGGACCGCGTGCTCGCGCTCGGCGTCGAACGACGCACCACGATCATCGCTCTCGGCGGGGGCGTCATCGGCGACCTGGCGGGCTTCGTCGCCGCCACGGCACTGCGCGGCCTGCCGTTCGTGCAGATGCCGACGACGCTGCTCGCCCAGGTCGATTCCTCGGTCGGCGGCAAGACCGGCGTCAACACCGCGCGCGGCAAGAACCTCGCCGGCGCGTTCCACCAGCCGCGCCTGGTTCTCGCCGATGTCGCTACGCTGGAGAGCCTGCCGCAACGCGAACTCAGGGCCGGCTATGCGGAAGTGGTGAAGGCCGGGCTGATCGGCGATGCCGGCTTCTTTGCCTGGTGCGAGCAGCACGGCGCGGAACTGCTGGCGGGAAACCGCGAGATGCAGGCCGAGGCGATTCTCAGGGCCTGCGCGTTCAAGGCCCAGGTGGTCGGCGCGGACGAGCGCGAAGAAAAGCCGAATGACGGCCGCGCCCTGCTCAATCTCGGCCACACTTTCGCACATGCCCTCGAACGCGAATGCGGATACAGCGACGCCCTGCTGCACGGCGAAGCCGTGGCAGTCGGCCTCGGCCTCGCGTTCAGGCTCTCCGCCCGGCTCGGGGTTTCGCCGGAAGCGGACGCCGCGCGCGTCATATCGCATCTCGCCTCGGTCGGCCTTACCGCCGAGCTTTCCCTGCTGAACCGCCGGTTTCCCGCGGCTGGGCTTCTACAGCACATGCAGGGCGACAAGAAAGTGCGCGACGGCGCGCTGACCTTCGTGCTCGTGCGTGGCATCGGCCACGCCACTACCTCCCGCGAGGTACCGCGGGAGGCGGTGCTCGATCTCCTGCGGAGCGAAGGCTGCACCGCCTGAGTGGCATTCCAGGCCGGCAACCACGCGACGGAAAGCGGATGGAGCGGCGCAGGAATCCGGTTTCAGCGGCTCGCCTCGAAGAGCCGTGCCGTTCCGTCTTCGGAACCGATGAACACGCACGCGGCGAGCCCGTTGAAGAGCCCGCATTCGACGACACCAGGGATCCGCGCGATGTCCTGCTCGAGGGCCGCCGGATCGACGATCGGCCCGAGCCCGTAGAGATCGTAGATGAGATTGCCGTTATCCGTGACGAGCGGCTTGCCGTCCGGTTGCAACCGCATCGCCGCCCGCCCGCCGAGCCGCTCCAGCCGCCGCGCCGTTGCCGCGTGCGCGAACGGGACCACCTCCACCGGTACCGGCGCCCGCGTGCCGAGCTTCTCGACGAGCTTGCTCTCGTCGGCGACGACGACGAAGCGTCGTGCCCCATAGGCAACGATCTTCTCCCGGACAAGCGCGCCGCCAAGGCCCTTGATCAAGGAGAGCGCCGCATGCTCGACCTCGTCCGCGCCGTCGATCGCCAGGTCGGGTTCGCGCCCGGGGGAAAGCTCGGCGAGCGGGATGCCGAGCGCCCGCGCCCGTTCTTCGGTGGCGAGAGAAGTCGGAACACCGCTGACGCGGAGCCCCTCGCCGCGAATGCGCTCGGCAAGCCGCTCGAGCACGAAGCGGACCGTGCTGCCAGTGCCCAGGCCGAGCAGCATGCCGGTTTCCACCAGGGCGGTGGCGGCAACGGCAGCCGCGCGTCTGCCTCTATCCGTTGTGCCCGGAGGTATCATTGCAGCATGCTTCCCTCGTAATGGCCCATTCGCTGGCGGCGGTGGGGCAGGCGAGCATAGCGCCATTGCGGCCGCCGCATCACCCGTGCACCACCCGGATCCGCGCCGCCTCCCGCCCGGCCGCCTCCGCCGTCCGCGCCGATCGGTTGCCCTCGCACGGCATCGCCGGAAGAGCGGCTGTACCGTGCCGCCCGACAAGCGCAGTTTCGCGGATAACGACGCGACGACTTGCAAGGGTATCGATGCTCAACCGCCGCGAACCACGCCTGCACATCAAGACATCTATGTCATGATGCACGAGGACCACACTCTCGATCGACGATGACGTCGCTGTCGAGATCGAACGGTTCCGGCGCCAGCGCGGTGTCAGTCTGAAGGTCGTCGTGAACGATGCCTTGCGCTGCGGACTGCGAGAGAGGGGTGCCAGGAAAAAGCCGGGCGAAGTCTTCAGGACGGACGTGTTCGCCATAGGCAGCATCCGGATTGCTTCGCTCGACGACCTCGCCGAAGCACTCGCCGTGGCCGAGGGCGAAGGCTTCCGGTGATCCTGGTTGACGGCAATCTTCTTGTTGACGCAGCCGGCTCTGGCTTTCCTCAGCATTCTGCTGCGCGAAGCTGGCTCGACAGTCGGCTGAACGCTCGGCCCGCGTCGGCTTGCCCTGGCCCTCGTTGCTCGCCTTCCTTCGCCTCGTCACCAACATGAGGATTTTCGAGCGTCCGTTGCGGCTCGCATTCAGGGAAACCTGGTTCCCGACGCCCACCTTGCGGCGCTCGCGATCGAGCATGGGCGGGAGCTTTGCTCCACCGACGGAGACTTTGTACGCTTTGCTGAACTTCGGTGGTCCAGTCCGCTTGCAACCTGACATCTGCCGGCCGGCGGCGCAGAATGCGGTTCATCCGACGGGATAAAATGATTCTCTAATGATTGGCGTGCCGGCACCGGCGATGATGAGTGCCATGTCTCCGCCATAGCCCTATGAGGCGTTTCAGCGGCTATCGCTGTCATCGCATTCAAGCCAGCAACGTACCGGTCAACGTCAGTCGTCATCATTTTCAGCGCCAACGTTGCCGTCTTCTTCATCGAAGCCCATCAATCCCAGCAGCCCCCCTGTGACGCTGACCGATCCGGGGGCTCTGCGTTCCTCCGGCTTTGGCGTCGGTAGTTCAGCGTCACTGAAGCATGGACCTGCGACGACCTTGTTGACTGCCCTTTTCAGTTCCGACTCCATTGCCAGCGTTGCTTCGAGAACCCACAGCAGCTCCAGAAGCTCATCACTCATCCGCGCCGTCCAGCGTTCAGGACGGATATCGTCGAGCGGAGAGGATTTCTTGCCCGCCCGCTTCTTCATTCGGTAGCCGAGCCATGACTGCACGACCTTGAGGCCCGAAACCTCGAACTCCCATACCTCACGCCCCACTGGGCCGAAACGACCATCGCCGACGGCGATTTCCCGCTTGGCGGGGTCATAACTGTATTCGGCGGGATAGTGCGCCACGTCAGAAGAGATACCCTTGATGGTCGTCGCATTGCCCTGCGGCACCTCTTCGCCCCAATCCTCTTCCCGGAAGCGCTCTGCATAGGTTTGCAGCCAAATTAGCCGTCGGCCAAGCATCGCTGTTGCTTGGAACATTTTGCTGTCTTTGGTCAAAGGGACACGAGGGCCCGGGATCTCAAGCTCATTCCAAAATGTCTTGCTATAGGATTGTGCCCCAAGCAAAGCATAGACGTAGCCTGCCAACTGCTCAACGGAAACTATCACTCCATAGTTCTCCGTTAGCTTTTCAAGAAGACCGGTAGTCACATTGGGTCTTTTGCCAACCGCATCGCGGTAAAGTGGCATGATGTCCCTGCCGCCAAAGGACCCTCTAAAATAATGTTGATCTGGGATGCACTCAGACACGACAATGCATGGACCTGCCCCAGGAACCAACGTATCGGGAGCTACAAAGAAAACTTGCTTTTTACCCGTTAATCTATACAAGTTTGGCCGTATGAAGTCGCCAAGGCGAAAGTCAAAAAAAGCAAATTGACGGTCAAGAGTTCGGAATCCATAGCGAATAAGATTAGGTTTAGGCGTGGCTTTTTTCAGTTCCTTGATTGAAGGTTGACCCGATCCGGGTAGGTTGGGATCACTTACAGTGTGCGAAATTTTCCGGTCTCGCGATTCCTTAAAAAGGTCCTTTCTCTCCTGAGGAGGAGCCTCACGGAGCTTCTTCCACCTGTTTGCTAATACCTCCTCCGTCTCACCGATTGGCCAAGCCCGATAGAAAACGGCCCCGGCAGTATGATACGGAAATATATCTGTGACTTTAGGCCAATCAAAATAAGCCCCTGTGCCCTGGGGCACAAACGGAGCCTGCCATTCCTCCGCGCAGGCTTTCCACTCCACGGATTTGAACTCGTCAATCGCAGCCAACTGGCTCAGTTTGCTGTCTCGCGTTGGCGCTTCAATCTTGGCGTACCAGACATTTGCAGGCGTGTCCAACTTTTGGGTCTTACCTCGCATCCCTATAGCGATTGCGACAGGGATCTGGATTGCAAAGACGTTCGGGGTCTTTCGTGCCCCAAGGTTATCGCCACCGAGATCAAGAACCCAAAGGTTATCAAAAGTCCGCCGCATCGTCTCACGCATGCCGCAGAAGCCAGGTCCTGAAAGATAGCTCGAGGCGGTGATGAAGCTGACGATACCCCCGCAGGTTTGTTGTTCGAATAGACGCCAGAGGGCCCACCGCCAGAAATATACGTAATCGTTGAAAATGACCTGAAGAAACAAGCTTTTCCCCGCTTTACGAGCTGGCTCAAGAAAGTCCTCGAAGATGGCCTTCTGTCCCTGAATCTCCTGCTTGGCGCCACCCTCAATCTGGTCGCAGTGACGAACCCAACCACCTTTGCGCCGCTGATCGCTCTCTTCCGTTCTTTGTTCGCGGTCATATGGCGGGTTGCCAAGGCACACGAGTATCTCGCCACCGTTCTTCAACTTCCGCGCGGCTTCGTGTTCCCGCGTCAGCGCCTTGTGCGTAAGGTCAAGGCCGCCGGAAGGTGCCAAGTTCGGGCTTTCCAGCGTGTCGGCCAAATAAATCTTCAGCCGCTTGTCCAGCTTGTCCTTGGGCTCGCCAGCCGGCTTCGCGTCGTTGGTCGCGCCTTCCAGCGCCTGCGTCAGCCGCAGATGTGCAACAGCATAAGGACCGACCAGCACCTCGAATCCGTACATGTTTTCGGCCATCTGCTTCGCCCGTGCAGGCACCGCAGGTTTGCCCGAACGTTTGGCGACCTTTTCCAGGCCGTGCTTCACCGCCGCCACCAGATAAGTGCCTGTGCCCACGGCAGGATCGAGGAACACTACACCATCGTCGGCAAAACCGAGCTTCTTGCCGAAGCGCCTTTCCAGAAGTTCGCTGGCAAGCCGGACCTGCAACTCCACCACTTCGCGCGGGGTGTAATAGACCCCGTAATCCTTGCGAAGCTTGGGATCATAGGCGGCAAGAAAATCCTCGTAGAAATAGAGCCAGAGATCGGGCTTTGACTTCAGGAAGTCGTGTGGATCCAGTGCTTCGAGCGAGCGTTGCAGCAACTCGAATCCGACCGACAATTCCTTGCGGGCTTCCGCCTGTCCGAGAAGTTCTAGCGTACGAGCCAGAAGGCCATTATTCTTGTCGAGCGTCTTGGCTGCGTCCACAGGATCCAGTTTGGTCGCTCCTGACAGGCGAGCAAGGAGCATGGCATAGGTTACAGTTTGGGCGTATGCGTCCGCGAATTTCGCGTTGTCGGAATCCGGGAAGAAGAACTGCCGCCATTCGTTGGCAAGAAGTTCGATCGAGGAACCGGACTGACCAAGCGCGTTCTCGACCTCCGATCGCAGAAAGCGAGTGAGAGGAGCGAGGTAGTTAGCGAGGCCGGGGGGGTTATGCGGGACGTTTGGTTGCCAGCCGAGAAAGTCGCGGAACAGTCGCTCCAGCCTTTCAGCATCGGCCTTGGTCGTAGCGGCCTTGCCCTTCTCGGTCGGATCGTCGTGCAGGCGCACGATGGGCTGGCCGCCTGGACGTTCACCCGCTCGATAAAGCGCCCATTCCCGCCCGTCCGTATAGAGGAGGTTGGGGAGGCCCTTTAGGATTTGTTGAAAAATAACTGAATCGCGCGTGCTTCGCCCATTTTGGGGATTCCGGCGCGGTGGCGTGGTGTCCTAGACTCGCGGCGTGATCGACGAAGCGGCCATCACGTTACGCTACGCGGCGCTTGCCCCGGTGCTGGACGAGCGGGGGCTGCGTCGTTTTGCTGCGGCGGAGGCCCGTACTGCCGGTCGG